>NZ_JNJS01000003.1:0-340858 GCF_000701765.1 Pseudobutyrivibrio sp. LB2011
TGTATTAATTCAAGGTTTGTTTCACTGTTCAGTTATCAATCTTCGTTTATTTGTTTTGCTCTGTGTGACTTGCTGTCCCTCAGTGCTCGATTATAATATCACCTGTATCATCACTTGTAAAGCTTTTTTTGATGATTTTTTTAAAGTAAATCTATTCACCCTAAAAGCGCCCTTTTGTTTGAATTGCACTAATTGTTTGTACAATATTTGTAAATACCCCACAATACCAATTATAATCCCTTTACTTGCACCTCAACTTTACTTTACAGGCACGCAATGCTTATCGTTGATATCGCAAACCTTCTGTACTCTTCTTCTATACTTTTCTTCCATCAATGGTTCAGTATTAAGCCATGTCTTAACTACTTCCATTGCCATCAAACCACCAATGATCTTTGCACCAAGGCAAATGATGTTTGAATCTGTATGCTGACGAGCTAATGTTGCACATAATGGATCCTGGCATACTGCTGCATAGCATCCGTTTATCTTGTTTGCAATAAGTGCACTACCATAACCTACACCATCGCAGAATATTCCTCTGTCGCATTCACCTTTTGCTACTGCTAATGAAGCTGGATAAACAAAATCTGATAAGTCACAGCTATTATCATCGTATGTACCAAAATCTTCTACTTCATATCCCTGACTTAATAAGTAAGCTTTGATTTCCTCCTTCATTTGTGTTCCTGCATGATCGTTTGCCATTGCAATCTTCATATTTATTTCCTCCTACTTTTATATACATAACAATAATCATCCTACTAAAAGATAACATGTCTACTTTAAATGATAAAAAGGTATTTACTTAATTGCAACATATTCTTATTTCCGTCACAGATTGTTCATTGGAATTGGTCCATATAATAGCATACAATTATTTGTAGGGAGAGCTATGGATTTTATTTGGTTGAGGGGCTTATGTGGGATTATAGTTTCGCTATACCTAGCATCTTAATATTGACTATACTATTGCTCAATTACTTTATGCTACAAAGGCTACCTGTCAGAGTAAACAAGAACTTTGTCAGTCTTTTATTAATTGAGACAATAGTAATCTCTTCTGATATATTCTCCAGCTGGGCCTGTGAGAACTATTTAGCGTTGCCTAAATTTGTTGTTATCTTTAGCAATATGCTCTTCTTCGTATTTTTCATTCTAAGAGCATATGCTTTCTTTGTATTCACCTGCAGCATACTTGAGCTCAATCCTGTTGAAAACAAATTCAGAACATTTTTATGTAGACTACCATTACTTATTTCTGAGATAGTTACATTATCGTCACCTTGGACTAAAGCTGTCTTTTCTATAGAAAGTACCGGCTATCAGCGTGGCTATTTTTACAATATTATAGTATTAAATTTCGCCATTTATCTGTTTATGAGTACCTATGCTGTAATAATTTTCAGAGGCAAACTTAAGGCAAAAAGAGAATTTTACGGAGTTTTATTCTACTTGCTTTTACTTACAATCGGTCTGATTTTTAGAATCTTGTTACCTAAGTACCTCCTTATGGATACATTCTGCGTAATGACAATAATCTCTATAAATCTTCTTTTTATGAATCCAGAGTATTTTATAGAAAGAAGAACACGTTTATTCAATAGCGAAGGACTACGAATCATTCTTCAAGATACAACTAGGCAAAAATATAACACTATATTTGCATTTGTGATTAGACATTATCAAGAGGCCGTAGAAATCTATGGTGCAAAGCAGATGGATGTTGGTATCCGTCTCATCGGTTTATACTTAAGACGAATTCTCCCAAAAGAAAAGCTATTCTATTATCGATCAGGCAGATTTGTCATTATGACAAAATCCAGCGTCGATGTTTCAGCTGTAATTAAAAAAATCGAAGAACGTTTCAAGTCCCCTTGGTTATCCGACAACGTTGAACTGTATTTGGAGGCAAGATTTGTTGAAGTAAGCCCTGACTATGAAATGTATGATTCAGATATCGTTATTAATACTTTAGTAAATGCCCTGAGCAAGGCCAACAATAGTACGGACAAGTCTCATATACTTGTGGGCCGAGAAATGTTTGATACAATACAAAACAATACCGCCATCAAGAGGGCCCTTGAAAAAGCAATCGAAAACAATAAAATTGAAGTATTTTTGCAGCCTATTATGGATGCCCAGACAAATACTTTGGTAGGTGCCGAAAGTCTATGTAGAATTAGAGATGATAAAGGTGAAATAATATCTCCTAACAAGTTTATTCCAATTGCTGAAAGCAATGGTCGAATAAATCAACTGGGTGAACAGGTTTTTGAGAAAACCTGTAAATTCATCAGCGAAAATGACATGAGTACATTGGGATTAGAGTGGATTAATGTAAATCTATCTGCTGCACAATTTATGAAAAAGGATTTAGCATCGGATTTCAGTAATCTCATTGAGAAATATAATCTTCGCCCTTCCGACATTCATCTTGAAATAACAGAGGCGGTAATCGTTGATGATGATATTATGAATAATCAAATTCAAAGTCTTCGTCAAAAAGGATTCCTGTTTTCTCTTGATGATTATGGAACAGGCTATTCCAACATTAGTAGGCTTAAACATTCGCCATTTTCTAACGTAAAAATTGATATGAGTCTTGTATGGGACTACTGTGATAATCCAAATTTACTTTTACCTATGCTGATAAAAGCATTCAAAAAAACCGGATATAGTATTACTGCCGAAGGAATAGAAACAAAAGAAATAGAAGAAACAATGAAATCTATTGGATGCGATTATCTGCAAGGAATGTACTATTCGCCTCCAATTCCAATGGATGAATTTATAAAGAAATATACTAAAAGCTCTTAGCCAACAAGACTAAGAGCTTTTCTTGTTATCAATATTAATAATTTAGATGCATTAAAAGGCCTTCGCAACCAGCCAATACATCCCTATAACAAACGTCAAACTTTCGAGTGTACCAAGGATCATCAATATCACGTGGTCTATCGGTAAAATCAAGAAGCCTGTATATTTTGTTGTCCCTGTCTTCACCAAATTCATAGCGTAGGTCACGCATATTTTCTGCATCCATTCCAATTATATAATCATAATCTCTGTACTCGTCTTTTCTAATATGACGAGCTCCATAGCCGCTACAATCTATGCCTTTTTCATTAAGCAGTTGTCTAACTGGTGGATATACTGGATTGCCTATTTCCTCGTATGTCATAGCTGCACAGTCGATATAGAAATCCTCTGCAATTCCGCGTTTGTCTACCATATCCTGCATTACATATTTGGCCATAGGCGAGCGACAAATTGAACCATGGCAAACAAAAAGTATTTTAGTCATTATTATCCTCCGCTAAGACTGTAAATCCAGAGTCGGCATAGAATCTATTACTTCTTGTAAAGGAGACCATGCCATAACATCAAAATCATCTTCTCCTATACTAGCATTTTCATCCTCGTCCTCCAAGCCCTCGCCTTTGTTTCTATTAGTTTTTCTTGCCTCCTCTATTTCATCATTATTGCTAGGCAAACTAGCATATGCATCTGTCTTTTTGAATTCCCTTACTACTTCATCCAAGGCTGCAATTATAGCTGTTTTATATTCATCTTTATCTGAAATACTGTTGTAAGCAAAGAAAATAATGTCGTTAACCTCTTCTTTAGACTGAGCAGTCTTCAGCTGATGTTCCAGATTTTCAGCCATTCTTCTGATTCTGAGATATTGTAGATAGAGTTCTGGATTGTGCTCTTTTAAATATGACTCTTCCTTTTTAGTTAGCCTTTTCCCGCTTTTTATTTTTGCCTGTATTTTTTCCATCAGCTTAGGATCTTCCTTGCTATTTGAATCAGAGGCTTCCTCCTGTAGTTTTCTAACCACATTCGTCAAATGAGCTGATACCGTTTGGCCATCTATACTATTATTTTGAAAACTCATGTTTCCTAAATCAAATGATATCTGCATAGTCTTCTCCTATACCTTACAAATAAAAAAGGGTCATGAATGATTGTTATTTCATCCATGAACCTTTTGATATCCTTAATATCGTTTAAAGCATCAAGCCACTCGAACTATAAGTTCCTGAGCTTAGCGCCATAGCCTTATTGACTATTGTGTCAATAGAATCAACTGTGCTAGCAATGTTTTTGTAATATGAAGAGGTGCTACCAAGTAGAGCTTTGATATCCTCTGGATTTGCAGCTGCAAGCTTTTCCTGATCAATTACAAGCTTGTTATCGCTGCCCATTGAAATTCCGATATTTGCAAAATCCTCAGCCTTCGCTTTGTAAGCCTCCAAGAACTCTGATTGGAATGTGTTGTATAATGTGCCTCCACATGAGGTTAGATTTGTGATAGTACTGTTATAAGCAGTTACAAAATTAGTAACTCCCTTTAACAAGTCAGCATTATCATATTCTTTTCCTGACTCTGCCTCATATAAAGACTTATCATCAAGCTTTGAAAGAGCATCCAAAAGATTTGTAGCAGCCTTATCAACATTTTTGTATTTGCTGTTGGAGCTACTAGATGATAGTCCCATGGATTCCATCTTCTGCTGATATTTCAAATCATTGTTTGAGATGATTTGGTCGATAAGCGCATTTCCACTTTTTTTGCTATTTAACATTGAAAGCAGACCTTGACTACTCTGATAATACTCATAAGAATTATTAATCGTACTCATCAAAACCCTCCTTTTTTCATTCTCCATGTTTTATATCGGACAGGTTTTGCCACAAATTAACAGGTTAAGTTTATTATTTTTATTCTTCTGTTTTAAGCTCGTCAAATTCAACTATTGCTTTAAACAAATCTCCATCAATCTCAAGAGTCAATGAGCCTCCCATTGATTCTGTTAAGCTCTTTGCTATGGAAAGACCTAAGCCATTTCCATCTGTAAAACGAGACTTGTCGCCACGAACAAAACGCTCCATAAGCTCATCTGCTGAAATGTTTAACTCATTTTTTGATGTGTTTCTAAAGTTAAATCTGACTTTGCCGTCTACTCTCTTCAAATCAATATACGCTCTTGTATCCGGTTGCGCATATTTTACGATGTTAGACATAAGGTTATCAAAAACTCTCCAAAGATAGCGATTGTCCGCCATAAGGAAGATGTCATCTGCTGGAAAATCTGTTACTACTGTAATCTTGCCAGCTTCTAGTCTTTCACTAAATTCACCTATTGATTGATTTAGCAGAACAACAGCATTTATTTTTTCCATGGAAAATTTAATATTTCCTGTAGATGCTTTTGATGCTTCTATTAAATCTTCTATTAGCTTTTTCAGACGTGCTGACTGGCGACTAAGGACTCCTAAATATTCCTTTGCCTTTTCATTATCAATCTTTTCTTTGTCAAGCAAATCCACGTAGTTGATGATTGATGTAAGCGGAGTCTTAATGTCGTGAGAGACATTAGTTATAAGTTCAGTCTTCATTCTCTCGCTTTTGGTTCGTTCATCAAGAGCTACATTGATACCATCACCAATCTGATTCATGGCAATGGCATGCTCCTCTAAAAACAGTGGCATCCCCTTTAAATCAACCTTTGCTGATAAATCTCCTGCCGCAAGGGCTATGGCTGTCTCCTTTATTCTGGCATAGCTATATAACAATTTGCGAAGCACAACGACAAAAGCTATTTTTTCAAGTACCCAGAATGGAGCAATTCCTCTAGTATCGTACGACATCATAATTACAAAATATTCAATTATCGTAATTACGATAAAGATAAACCAAATTCTTCTAGTCCATTTAATATTTTTACGAATCTTTATTGACTGCTGATGAAGGATAGCAAGCCGACCCTTCCCCCAGACGATGATTTTGTAGGCACATGTATGCTTAAAGAATCGATGTAGTTTTACATTTACCGCTAAGTTTGCAGACCACATAAGACCTACTGCCATCATAGCTGCTGCAACTATTCCAAATATAAATATAGACATTCCAAGAGATAAATTGCTATCTCTCATTGTTTCTACAAGCCAATAGGATATTGCAAAAATAATATATTCCGTAATAATAGCGCACCAGAAAAATACATCAGTCCAAACCTTACCAATCCAATTAACGCTAATTTCATCGGAATCTTTTTTATGACCAATTGCACTCATAAACAGAACATAACATAGGATTGAAAGTATAAATGAAAGGACCGCTGCTATCGGAAATACGTATTTTGTATCCTCGGCAAATCCGATGAACCATTTAGCCTGTGCATAAAAATCATTTACTCCATTAAATGTATCTTTAGGGAAGCATACAAAAACATATTTTTCTGTTTCAGGATTTAAAGTTGCAACCTCAACTGTAGAAGCAGTTTCTAAATATGCTTCATAATTTATTTCTGAAAGTGTGTTATGTATAGTAGAAAAGTCAGCAATATATTCACCCATTGGTGCTTCCTCTCCGTACCCGTCCACATAAATATTAATAGCAAAATCTTCTATACTATCTGTGATTGGAGAAAACTGGGTATCTTCAATATACAAACCATCTGTATTTTCTACAGGAGCATTAGGCAGAGCACGTTCTGCCGGCAAATAATCAACTTCATATTCTTCTGTTGTTTCTTCTTCTGTTCCTTCTGAATCCTCATCTTCTATTGTATATGTAGTCTCATCACTATCTCCCTCTTCTAAAGGAGTATAATAATCTACCACATCCGGTTTATTGGCTTCCCAAATTTTTCTGTAAATAATATTTGCAGATGAGTTCCAATAAGCATCTTCTTTTGACTCTTCATCAGCATATGTGACTGTACAAATGTCATAACATGACTCACTAAGCTTGTAAAACTCACCGTTACTATATACGTACATGTTCTGACTTATAGGATCATAACCAATACCATTGATATCATAAGTTTTCCATTCAGTGGTATTTACATCAATAATCTGATTGCCACCCCATATGTCCAGGAAATTAGCACTAAGCACAAATTCTGTATCTGGATTAATACTGTAATCTCCTACATAAGCATTATCTGGAACAGTTGTGGTGAAATTTTTATATAAATACAAAGATTCATCATCAATATCAATGTTTTCAGCATTTGTCCCCTTGATAATGCCATAATAGCAATTCATTTCATCTAGCTTGTCTTTATTAAAATCATCCTGATTATTAGAAAGAGCTAGAGTGGCATAGCCGGTGCCTGCATATCGATAAACAAAATCTGAAAATGCATCTTTATCATTCGAATATAACTTCCAGCTTTGGAAGAATGCGCATATCACCAGTGATAAAACGCAAATAAATGCAAAAATAGTGCATCCCACTGCAAGAAGTATCTTACTTGCATTACTGTATAGTCGTTTCATAATCATCCTCCTGATGAGCTAGTCATCAATCTTATATCCGTGCCCCCAGACAGCCTTTAGGTATCTTGGATTGGCACTGTCATATTCTAATTTTTCCCTGAGATGGCGGATATGAACAGCCACAGTGCTTTCGGCACCAAGCACTGTATCATTCCAAACCTTCTCATAAATGTCGCGTGGTGAGAGAACTTCCCCCTTATGTGTCATAAGAAGTTTTAATATGTCATATTCAAGCGGAGTGAGATTTACCAGATTGCCATCAAGTGTAACCTCTTTAGATTTATCATTTAACTCGATGCCTCCAATTTGAAGGATACTGTCATTGTCAGAAGCTTCCTCTGTTGATGCACCAAGCAAAGTGTATCTTCTGATTTGAGATTTAACTCTAGCCATCAGTTCCACTGGATTAAAAGGCTTTGTTACATAATCGTCAGCGCCTATTGTTAGCCCCATAACCTTATCAGCATCTTCGCTTTTGGCAGTAAGCATAATAATTGGCACATTGGAAAATGTTCTTATTTCAGCCATAGCCGCAATACCATCCATTACAGGCATCATCACATCCATAAGAATCAATTTAATATCAGTCTGAGCTTTGATGGCATCTACTGCTTCCTTTCCATTTGAAGCACTAATTACTTCAAAACCTTCACTTACAAGATAGATTTTTAACGCTGAAATGATATCTGGTTCATCATCACATATTAGAATTTTGTTCATTTTATCTCCCATATTGTTTGGACCTTTCGGCCTCCTATGATTAATCACAAATATATATTATTGTATATTATCTTAAGTTCCAATGGGGTAAATTATTAAGATTTGTTTAAGAAAAAGATGGAAATAAAAAACTAGGAGCCTTTACCTAAGACTCCTAGTTGAAAATCATATTATGGCACTTCTAAATACTAATACTACAACGACAAATCAACATGGGCTACAGTTCCCGCAGCTCCTGTGCTTTCTTTTAGATATATTCCTGATTTTCTAAGAACTGCATCGGTCTGACCAGCCACATTCTTATATGAAAATTCAGTATCTATATTACCAAGGTAAATGGCTCCCACATCAGCCTGCTTCAGATTTAGAAGCTTTTCATTTCCCTCTGCATCCTTGGTCCAAACTTTAAGTTTGTTGAAGATAGAATCATTTTCGTCAATCCAGCCATTTTTGTCTTCATCATATTCTGACAAATCTCTGAAGCCATCGCCAGACTTTGTTCCAAATAATTCTGAACCATCGTTAATCTTGCCATCCTCATTTTTATCCAAAGCCAAGAAGCCACTTCCCTGTCCAACAAAAGAAATGTCATCTTCCTTTCCATCTGAATCAATATCAAACTTAAATTTTTGGTCAGCTATTGCTGTGGCATTTGTATCCATGTTTATTACAAGCGGGTCTGTAAGAATTCTTGTGTACGTCTCTTCTGATATGGAATCAATCTTTTGAGACAAGCTGCGGCCTAACATTACTTCCACATTAAAGTTTATGCTACGGCCATCGGAGGTTTGCACCGTTCCTGTGCTCTTAAATCCCGTATTTTCATACTCCAAATGAGAACCGGATGTTGCAGTAATGCGCTGCCATACCTGGGTAGTTGTACTACCTGCTGATGATAAATCAAGTGTGTTTTGCTTTGCTCCGTTTACACTAAACTTAACTCCATCCACTTCACATTTTGAAAATACATTGCGTTGCCAATCATTGAAGGCTCGCACTTGATCAGACAACTTTTTGTCGTTAGGGCTTGTTTTTCCATTGAGAAGATCAAGAATCTTCTTCACAAGACTAATCTGCAAATCTTCGAAATCCCACTGGGACATTTGAGCATTAGCCTCTCGAATCTGCTTATCATGCTCGGCCATTTGATTAATCATGCTTTGGAGATTCTTTTGTTGTCTTTCCTTTTCCTGTTCCTTTTCAGTTTTCTGATACTCTTCTAGTGATTCTTTTAATGATTTTTCCCCATCCTTTGATAACTCAACAATCGCACCAAGCGTATCCACATTCGCTCTCTGTTCAATTGTAACGGTTTCAATATGGGTGTAAGAATAAGAATTGTGTTGAGATGCCATGTTTACATGGCTGTTTTCAATCTTCATAGCGGACTCCTTTCCACAAATAAAGAATATAAAAGTGCCAAACGCCGAAAACTGTTGCACATCCATGTGCCTAATCTTCGTATTTTATATCGGATAAAAAACTGACAATTTATAGTTCCAATGCTAAAAAATGTGATAAAATATTTCTATAATGTATTAAAGGGGCTCACGTTATGGACAATAAGGTAATTTCAAAATCTGGAATCGATCCAAAAAAGCAATATTCTGAGTATCTCATTATTGCGTATCTGACTTACATGTCGCTGTACATCATTTTTAATTCAGCCATCGATTATTTTTATGAATCCGCTTCCATATACAGAATCGGAAACTATGTTGGACTGATACTGGCAGTCGGTACTCTAGTGCCACTGGTACGAAAAGTGCCTACAGACTTTCTGATTGAACCACTAAAAGTAAACAAAGCAAAAATCTGGAACGCTATTACTAGAGGCTTTTTGGTTTGTGCCTTTTTCGGTGGATTAATGATTCTATTGAAGTTTGCAATACTTCAGCTGAATCCAATTATGCTTAAGCGATGCCAGCCATTCTTTTATCTTGATAGATTGACTCCAGGAAAAATCACAACAAACACAATGTTATATCCATTCACTGCATTTTGGCAGGAATATTGTATGAATGTCATGGGTTATGACGGAATGCGCACACTGCTAGTTGGTAACCATCGAAAGCATAAATCTGTTTCCGTTGTAGCTCTATTCTTTGGAGCCATGCATTACACCTATGGTTTCCCAATGATAGCGCTCACAATTCTATTTGTTTTATTTATGAATTACATTTATCGTCGTACTAAAAACTTATGGGTTTGCATGCTAGTTCATATTATTCTTGGTCAGTTGCTATTTACTTTGCAACTGCAAAAAATAACCTTTTCTTTTTAATTGAAAATATACAAGCATTTGCCTATAATAGATTGTGTACAATTTATTTCATAAGGAGGATATTTTCATGAAAGAAGTTTGTCAGTTTTTAAAAGATGCTGGAGTTTACTACCTTGCGACAGTAGAAGGTGACCAGCCAAGAGTTCGCCCATTCGGCACAATTGAAATTTTCGAAGATAAGCTTTACATCCAGACAGGAAAGTCTAAAGATGTTTCAAAACAGATTCAGGCTAATCCTAAGGTTGAAATCTGTGCTTTCAAAGATGGTCAGTGGATTCGTATTTGCGGAGAGCTTGTAAGAGATGATCGTGTAGAAGCAAAGGCTCACATGCTTGATAACTATCCTGACTTAAAGGCTCAGTACTCTGCAGAAGATGACAATACTGAGGTACTCTACTTCAAGAACGCAGTAGCTACTATCTCATCATTCACAGCAGCTCCAAAGACAATCAATTTCTAATATACTAAAAGGGAGGTACAAACCTCCCTTTTTACATGCTTTTCTTACATTCTGGACAGATATGCTTTCTGCCATCAGCAATATATAACTTCACATCATTAAAATTCAAGTAAACCTTCTTTTTGCATTTCGAGCAAACATACATATATAAAGCCATTACGCTTCTCCCTTTAATATAGTGACTTCTAGCATTCACCATAAAATAAACATTACGAGAAGTATAATCCCTTTTGCGTTATGTATCAAGAGGTTTTGTGAAATATTTATCGTTTTATAACTAATTTTGCAACCGTCTCTGTGTGCATGGTGTGACCGAATTGATCAACCACTGTGTATTTCTCTAAATGATAGCCATGCTCCTCCAAATGCTTGAGGTCACGTGCTAGGGTGGCGCTGTCACAGCTCACATAGACGATGCGAGATGGCTGCATTTTTATCATGGTATCAAGAGCCACTACGTCGCAGCCTTTGCGAGGTGGGTCCACCATGATGACATCTGGATGGGACATCTTCTCATAAATCTCTGGAAGGACTACTTCCGCTTCGCCGCAATAGAACTCTGCATTGCCAAGTCCATTTAGCTTTGCATTGGCCTTGGCATTTTCGATGGCCTGAGGTACTACCTCGATACCGATTACACGGCCTGCTCGCTTTGCCATAGAAAGCGAAATGGTACCGATGCCGCAGTAAAGGTCCCAGACCTCCTCTGTACCGTGCAAATCTGCATATTCAAGTGCCTTACTATAAAGTCTTTCCATCTGATCGTGGTTCACCTGATAGAAGGAATTGGCACTGATATCAAAGGCGATTGTATCACCGCTAGTGAGGGTGATTGTATCGCGAATCGCTTCTTTGCCATATAAAGCTTTTGTCTCATATCCCATGATGACATTGTCACGGCGAGTGTTAACATTAAGCACAAGTGATGCAAGCTCTGACTCAACTGCCTTGACATGAGCAACTAGTGAATCCACCTTAGGCAGTGAATCGCCATTAACTACTACACATACCATTGTCTCACCTGTGGCCTTACCCTCGCGGACCAGGACGTGACGAATCTGGCCTTTTCCAGTAGCCTCGTCATATGGCTTGATGCCACATTCATTCATATAATCAATTACCGCATATACGATATCCATGCTCTTCTTTGAGCAGATTTTGCAATCATCTGATGGAACAATTCTATGGCTTCTGGCTCCGTAAAAGCCTGCAATAATATTGCCATCTTTATCAAGGCCGATTGGAACCTGGGCCTTATTACGATAGCGAAGTGGCTCGGTCATGCCGATAATAGGATCACGTATAGATTCCACAAACGCTCTATCGTATCCGCCAATTTTGACAAGGTTGTTTGCTACAATATTATCCTTAATCTCAAGCTGCTTATCATAGGATACCTGCATAATCTGGCACCCACCGCACTGCTTTGCATTTGGGCAGGCAGGCTGCACTCGATATGGGCTGGCCTCCACAACTTCCTTAAGAGCAGCAAAACAATAGGTCTTTTTAACCTTTGTGATGATGACGTCACATACATCTCCAACCACGGCATCCTTCACAAAAATGGTCACACCATCAGTGTGACCAATTCCTGCTCCCTCCAAGGACATATCTTCAATTGTAAGTCTTACAATATCATTCTTATTCATTAATTCTTTCCTGTTCTACGGATGTTTGAATCCAATAAACGATTGAATCCCTGCCATGTAAGGTTGTTTTCCTCAACATTTTCGAGAGCTTCAAAGATTGTTTCCATCTTGGCATCGATATTGTCAGCAAATGAAAGGGCGATAGCCTCTGCAATAGCTGGCTTCTTTGGTGAGCCAAACTCCAGCTCGCCATGATGAGAAAGAATACAGTGGATAAGCTCTTTACGCTTAACCTCTGGGAAATTTGGGATGTCGTCGATAGCTCTGTCTACCATGCTGGCACCAACAAAAATGTGACCAAGGAGCTGGCCTTCGTCAGTGTAGTCATTTCTAGGGAATTCTGAGAGCTCACGGACCTTTCCAATGTCGTGGAAAATAGCTGCTGTGATGAGCAAATCTCTATCTAAAAATGGATACTGATTGCTGAAGTAATCACAGTTTGTAGCAACTGAAAGAGTGTGCTCTAAAAGGCCGCCTGTGAAACCGTGATGAACAGATTTAGCAGCTGAGTGTCCCTTAAATGTCTCGATGAATTCTTTATCTTCAACGAAGTATTTGTTAAGTAATGCTTTCATATATGGTGACTTTACGGAATTGATAAGCTTGATTAAAGCACTCCACATTTCACCAATATCCTTCTTGCTAGAAGGAATATAATCAGATATTTCGAATTCGCCAGGATTAGCCTTGCGAAGTCTTTTAATATTAAACTGTAAAGCACCGTTCCAGCTTGTGATATCGCCAGTAACTGTAATGAAATCAAGCTCATCATAATCGCTGATGCCTTCGGAATCTACGTCCCAAATCTTGGCATCGATAGTGCCTGTCTTATCACAAAGAGTAAGTGATTCAAATGCCTTTCCAGTCTTAGATACACCAAGTGTTTTCTTCTTACATAAGTATGTCTCTGTACCTCTGTCTCCCTCTTTGAGGGTGTTAATATATTTCATTTATTACTCCATTCTAAGGCAAATAAATTGCCACAAAAGATGTATTTAATTATAAGTGATAGCCCATCGATAATCAATGCGAATGGGATGGTCGAAAATATAAATTATTTCTCTTTTTTTTATTCATTTTTGCACTTTTCGTATGATATTATTCTTTTAAGTATAAGGAGAAGAAAATATGGAACGAAACAGGCTTTTTACAAAGATTTCTGGGATTTTACACGGGGGTGATTACAATCCAGAACAATGGCTTGATAGACCAGATATTCTGGATAAAGATATTGCCTACATGCGAGATGCCCATATTAATACTGTCACTTTAGGTGTTTTCTCTTGGGCTATACACGAACCTACAGAAGGAAACATCAATTTAGATTGGCTTGCAGCTATCATTGAGAAACTATACAGCAACAATATCTATACTGTACTTGCAACTCCATCTGGGGCTCGCCCTGCATGGCTTGATGAAAAATATCCATCTGCTATGCGTTGCGATGAAATGGGTGTAAGAAATCATCATGGACTTCGCCATAATCATTGTATGCAGTCTCCAGAATACCGCGAGAAGGTCCGTATTATCGACACCGCCCTTGCAAAGCGTTTTGCTGGAAATCCTGCCATTCTCATGTGGCACATCTCTAATGAGTTAGGTGGATACTGCTACTGTGATACTTGCCGCAAGAAGTTCCAGGAATGGCTTGCAGATAGATATGATAACGATATTGAAAAATTGAATAAGGCTTGGTGGACCACATTCTGGTCCCACAAATTCAATAGCTTTGATCAGATTGACCCACCTTACTCAAATGGCGAAAATTGCGTGCTCGGTCTCAATCTTGACTGGAAAAGATTTAACACCTGGTCCGCTACAGATTTCATGAAGTTTGAAATAGACACTTTAAGAGAAAACGGTGCAACCGAACCTACCACCACAAACTTTATGGAAATGTTTATGGATTACGACTATCACTATATGAGTAAATTCATAGATGTAATCAGCTGGGACAACTATCCTGAGCTCCACAATAACTGGCAGTCTGATGCAGATACTATGCTTGAGCGTAGCTTCAATCATGCTTTATTTAGAAGTATGAAGCCAGGTCAACCTTTCATGATGATGGAGTCAGCTCCTGGAGTGGTTAACTGGAGACCTTATAACAAATATCGCCGTCCTGGGGTACATAAGCTTATATCAATGCAGGCTGTTGCAACAGGTTCTGATACCGTTCAATACTTCCAGATTCGAAAAGGTAGAGGTTCTTCCGAACAATATCACGGTGCTGTTATAGATCATATTGGTACCAATGACACAAGAATTTTTAAGGAAGTAGCTTCACTTGGTGATGATTTAAATCACATATCAGAGATAACAGGATCTGTTTCAGACAATAAAGTAGCTATTCTTTTTGATTGGGACAACAGATGGGCCATAGATGATGCTTGGGCTCTTGCAAAGGATACAAAGAACTACGACAAGACCTGTATGGAAATCTACAATGAATTTATGAGCTTTGGAATTGAGCCAGACATTATATCTTCTGATATGGATTGGTCAAATTATAAAATTATTTGTGCACCAATGCTTTATCTTCTTCACGATGGAATTGGGGATAAGATAGCTGATTTCATCGGTGAAGGTGGACAATTCATGGCAACCTACTTTACCGGCTATGTGGATAAAAGTTGTTTGAACTGGCTTGGAGGATTTCCAGGTGATGGGCTTCACAATATTTTTGGCCTTCGCTCTGAAGAAATCGATACACTTTATCCAGAAGATGTTGTAAATATTAGAATAAGACATAAAACAGGATTTACATATCACTCTGCTGCAGTTCGTGATTACCAGGAATTACTTAGAGATGTAACTGCAGATGTTTTGGCAAGATATGACAACGACTATATGGCTGGCACTCCTGCCATTACAAGAAATCAATTTGAAAAGGGATATGCATACTATGTAGCATGCCGTACTAATCAAGATGACATCGAATTCCTATATCGCGAAATGCTTGATAGAGCTGAAATTTCTTATAGCAAGCTTCCAGCAGGAATCGAAAAACACACTAGATTCGCTAATGATATTAGATATGACTTCTATCTTAACTGCACTGATAAACCAGTATGTATATCAAAGATAAATGGATTTGAACTGATTTCTTGTACATCAGTTGATGGAAAACTACACCTAGACAAATATGGCGTAGCTGTAATAAAGAATTAAAAAATGGACTGGCCCATGTGGCCAGTCCTATTTTTTACATATTTCGATTAAATGACACTACTAACACATCATCAGTTTCTTCATCCTCAACAAAGAAATCTGTTATTTCTACTCTGCGAAGCTGTCCATCGTCACCTTCCTGAATAACTCTGATTTCTACCTTATCGGCGCCCTTTTCATGCTCCTTCAAAAGATTCTCTCTAGAAAATGTTTTCTTAAATAAATCTTTATCCATATCATGGATGGTGGTACACCCCGACTCTATTAATTCATCGAAGGTGCCAGCAACGCTGCACTTAGTGGATGTGAAATTCTCACTCGTAAGCATGTAGTATGTGTTTTGTGTCAGATTACCCAATATTAAAAGTGGGTATTTCTTAAATACAGCCTGATTTAAAAGGCTATTTAAATGATCATCTGTTAATAATTCTTTTCTATTAGTCTCCATAATGCTCCCCTTTATTTCTCGACAACTTTATATAATATACTTCTATTGTTGAAAAATTGCAAGGATTAACATTATATAGTAAATCTTTTGAACTACTTAAACGTTACAATTGTGACACCTGCATCACCTTCGCCAAACTCTCCAAGATGGAATTCTGCTACGTTTTTACACTTGCGAAGATACTGCTGCACACCTGCTCTAAGAGCTCCTGTTCCTTTACCGTGAACAACACGAACAGATGTAAGGTGACTGATATATGCATCATCAAGGTATTTTTCAAGCTTCGCTATACCTTCATCTACTGTACAACCAAGAAGATTGATTTCCGGTGAAATAGATGCTGCTTTGTTGAATCCACCGTAAGTCATATTCTTGACTCTGGTTCCCTTCTTTGGAACAAATTTATCTTCCTCTTCGATAAGTACCAAATCTTTGATATTTACTGTAGATTTCATAATACCCATCTGAACAGTAACATCTCCCTTGGCATTAGGCGCAGTGCATACATTACCAGTTAGATTCATAGACAATACCTTTACCTTATCTCCCACATGAAGATTTGTTGGTACATTATGATTCTCCTGAACCTCAACCTTTTCTTTTGCTTTGCTCTTTGATTTATTAATACCTTTACCAAGGGCTGCACGTTTTGCTTCCATTGCGGAAATGTTGCCGCCGCCCTTACCAAATTTATTAAAGTCACGAATAGTTTCGTCTGCAATATCCTTTGCTTCCTGAAGGATTGCTGCTGCATCCTCGTGAGCCTGACGAATAAGCTCTTCGCGCTGTGATTTAATTTTTTCTTCTTTTGCTGTGGCATTAGCAAGCTTTGCTTCTGCTTCCTTTAAGTCTGCAGCTGCCTTTGCCGCATCTTCCTCCACCTGGTGACGCTTCTGCTCTAAGTCAACCATCAAATCTTCGAATGATCTATCATCCTCTGAAAGACGGCCCTGGGCGTCATCTATTAAATCCTGAGGAATTCCAAGCTTTGATGAAATTGCAAAAGCGTTGGATTTTCCCGGCACACCAATTATCAAATGATATGTAGGGCTAAGTGTTTCAAGTGAGAATTCGCATGAAGCGTTCTCTACTCCTTCTGTCGAAAGAGCATAAACCTTAAGCTCACTGTAGTGAGTAGTTGCCATTGTGCGTACATCCAAGGTATGTAATCTATCAAGAATAGACTGAGCTAATGCTGCACCTTCCTTTGGATCTGTACCAGCGCAAAGCTCATCAATAAGAATCAAGAACTGTGGAACCTTAGCTTCCTGATTAGTTCCATATATTACCTTTGAGTGATGCAAATCTTTTTGAGTCTTTGCAAGCATTTCCTCTGTCTCATGGGAATAGCTTCCACTGTTTATTGCCTCAAGAATGTGGACAATGTTTACCATATGAGATGAGAATGTTGATAAGGACTGTTCAATTGACTGCTCATCTCCAATATCTGCGTATACATCATCGAAAACAGCAATCTGGCTTCTATCCTTTGCTGGAATGTGAAGGCCAGCCTGTGCCATCAAAGTAAGAAGACCACATGTCTTTAGCGAAACTGTCTTACCACCTGTATTTGGACCTGTAACAAGCAAGAGATTGTAATCTTCACCAAGCTTGATATCTGTAGCTACAACCTTTTTAGGGTCCAATAGTGGATGTCTTGCACCTCTAAGATTAATGATTCCATCCTCGTTAAACTCTGGATTGCTGGCGTTAAGCTCGATTGCATAACGACCCTTAGCAAGAATGAAATCGATTTCTGTAAGAAGCTCAAAGTTTCTGATGATACCTTCTGATGATTCTGCAATTCTGTTTGAGATATTTGCAAGAATGCGGGCAATTTCATCCTGTTCACGAACCTGCAACTCTCTCAACTCATTATTTAAATCAACAGCCTGCATTGGCTCAATAAAGAATGTGGAACCTGTAGATGACTGGTCGTGTACCATTCCAGGAACTCTTGATTTAAAATCTGAGCGCACTGGTAAGCAGAATCTGCCGCCACGTACTGTAACAACTGGCTCCTGCAAGTAGCCACGTGTAGTTGTATTGTTGAGAAGAGAATTCATAACTGACTTAATCTTGTCGTTTGTTCTTTTCATTCCCATACGAATGTCATACAAAGCTGTGCTGGCATCGTCGGCAATTGTCTCTTCGTCGATAATACATCTTCTGATTTCGTTTAAGATGGCCACCTCTGGTGAAAGGCCATTAAAATAAAATGTTAATGCATCTTCCTCTTCCATCTGCTTGCCATAGGTTGCAACTCTTTTTGTAACCTCAAGAACTGAAGCCACTGCAAGAATCTCTTCTATGGTAAGGCTTGAGCCAAGCTCCAATCTGGCAAGGGATGGCCGCAAGTCTGTGGTGCCGCTAGCGCTGACATCTGAAAACTTTACAAGACGATTAAAAGCACAAGCTGTCTCCTGCTGCATTATTTTGATTTCTTCTATATCGTTTATTGGCAATAGCTCAAGGCATCGTTTCTTTCCCGCCTCACATGTTGCCAATTCTGCAAGTCTATTTATTATTTTGTCATATTCAAGTGTCTTTAATACTTTTAAATTCATTTAATCACTCCTGATTGGGTTAGGCTTCAAATAAGCTTTTCATATCCATTAAACTATCTAGTCGTGCATATAAAATCTTTTGCAGTTCTTCGTCTGGCTCAGATAAATCCGGAATCATTATTACATTACATCCCGCTCTATAGGCACTCATGCAACCGTTTGGAGAATCCTCAACTGCAAAAGTGTCTGCTGGATTCACCTGCAACTCTTTACATGCATAGGCGTATATATCTGGCGCAGGCTTCCCCTGCTCTACCATATCTGCGCATATAATAGCGTTGAAATAGTCGAAGAGACCGATTTTTTTAAGATATCTATGGGCACGCTCTTTATCATTTGCTGTCACAAGAGAAATAAAGATGTTATGCTCCTTAAGCCATGAAAGTGTTTCATGAACACCTGGCTTTAAAGGGATTCCTTCTTCTTTTAAAATATCCTCTACCAAAGCTTTTCGATAATCTCGAATTGCCCAATAGTCTACATCTTCGCCATACCATTCCCTAAACTTTTCGAATACGAATGGCCTTCCTAGGGAGCGAAGCTCAAGTGGCTTCTCTGGTGACATCTCATAGCCAAAATGCTTTAGTGCCTCTGGCCATGCTGACTGATAGTATTTTTCTGTATCTGTAAGGGTTCCATCTAAATCAAATAGAACTGCCTTTATTTTTTTCTCCATACAAGAATCCTTCATCCTATAATCTTAACAAAAAGACTTTAACACTGCCTACCTGCAAAAGCAAGAATTACCAGTTTTAAAGCACATTAAAAGAGAGTTGCTTTGATTGCCAAAGTAACTCTCTTTAGTAGTTAATCTTATCTGTTTTTAATATCGATGTATGACTTTACTACTTCGATTAATTTGTCATAATCCATAACTCCTGTATCTAAACAGAAATCGTAGTTCCTAGCATCATTCCAATCATGACCTGTGTAGTAACGATAGTAGTCGGCACGATGTTTGTCGATGTCGTGCATGCGTTTTATCAGCTCTTCATCTGTTCCACTGACTTGTTTGTGGAGTCGCTCCAAGCAATCGTCCTCTGATGCGTAGAAGAAAAGAGATAATACATATGGTCGATCCTTTAAAATATAATCTGCGCATCTACCAACGAAAATACAACTGCTTGTGTTAGCTATACGTTTGATAACATCCGCCGTCAGTTCGAAAAGATTGTCGTCGGAAGTAAATGCTGCATACTCAGGTGTCAATGGCATGCCTTTGTATTTGCCCTTTGCGGACATGAATATCTTTCTAACATGCTCATCAACCTGTCCGAACATCTCCTCGTTGATACCACTTTGATCTGAAGCCATACGAAGAATTTCTCTGTCGTATACAGGAATCCCCAATTCCTTTCCCAGCTTCTTTGCCAGAGTCAAGCCTCCTGAGCCATAGCTTCTAGCGATTGTGATAACTAGTTTTTTGTCATCCATGTGATGTACCCCCCTACTCACCTAAATAAGCTTTCTTTATGGAGTTGTCATTTAGAAGAGTTGTTGCATCACCAGAAAGTACTATATTGCCTGTTTCAAGGACATAAGCCCTATCCGCAATAGCAAGAGCTTTTTTAGCATTCTGCTCTACTAAAAGTACTGTGGTGCCTGCCTTTGAGATAGATTCTATGATATTGAATATTTCTTCTACATAGATTGGTGAAAGTCCCATTGAAGGCTCATCCATCAAAACTATACGTGGCTGGCTCATCAAGGCGCGTCCCATAGCAAGCATCTGCTGCTCTCCGCCTGATAATGTTCCTGCCAGCTGATTTTGACGTTCCTTAAGCCTCGGGAAGCTCTCGTAAACTCGCTCAAATGCATCTGCAATCTCACTCTTGTTACTTCTAGTATATGCTCCCATTTTCAAGTTTTCAAGTACTGTTAATCCCGCAAAAACTCTACGTCCTTCAGGCACGTGAGCCATTCCCATGGACACTATTTTATGGCCTGGAACCTTAGTAATATCTGTGCCTTCCAACAGTACTTTTCCTGAGGTAGGAGTAAGCATTCCTGAAATTGTTTGTAGTGTTGTTGTCTTACCAGCGCCATTAGCTCCGATAAGGGCAATTACCTCGCCTTCATTTACTTCAAAGCTAATGCCCTTGAGTGCTTGAATAACACCGTAATTAACAACTAAATCTTCAACCTTTAACATATGTAAACCTCTAGATTTTATTCTTAATTATTCTCCTAAATATGCCTTAATTACTTCTGGGTCGTTTAATACATCAGTTGTCTGCCCCTGTGAAAGCACACGACCAAAGTTTAAAACTGTAAGCTTCTCACAAATACCTGAAACAAGCTTCATATCATGCTCAATCAGGAGAATTGTTACGCCAAATTCTTTTCTAATCAGCGCGATTGTGTTCATCAAGTCCTTTGTCTCGTTTGGATTCATACCAGCTGCTGGCTCATCCAATAAAAGAAGCTTTGGATTTGTAGCAAGTGCTCTGGCTATTTCAAGCTCTCTTTGCTTTCCATAAGGAAGATTTGATGCTAGTACATCTGCTTCCTTATCAAGTCCAAACACCGACAAAATTTCAAGCGCCTTTTCATCCATTGCCTTTTCCACATTGAAATATTTAGGCAATCTGAAGATTCCAGTGGCTGTTCCATAGTCAAAGGAATTGTGTAATCCGATTTTTACATTATCAAGTACTGATTGATCTCCAAAAAGACGGATGTTTTGGAATGTTCTAGCTATACCAGCTTTATTGATTTCTGCAGTTTTCTTTCCTGTAATATCTTTTCCATCAAGGAAGATTTTTCCATCTGTTGGCTGGTAAATACCTGTAAGCATATTGAAAACTGTAGTCTTACCAGCACCATTAGGACCAATCAATCCATAGAGCTCTCCCTGCTCAATTTTCAAATTGAATTCATCTACGGCTCTAAGTCCACCAAAGGAAATGCCAAGATTAGTAACTTCTAGTAAGCTCATTAGCGCACCTCCTTTGTCTTTTTAAACTTGCCAACAATTGCCGCTGTAGTAATACCGTGTTCCTCACGCCACTTAAGAATTGCTGGAGCCCAGTTAAATAACATAAGTACAATCAAGACAATTGAGTAAATAAGCATTCTGTATGTCGAAAGTCCTCTAAGCATTTCTGGCAACATTGTAAGTACAACTGCTGCAATTACAGAACCAGAGAAATTACCGATTCCACCAAGGACTACGTATACAAGAATCATGATAGACATGTTGTAGCCGAAGTTGTTTGTTGTAGCTGTAAGTGAGTTGATGTTGTGAGCATATAAAACTCCACCAACGCCTGCTATGGCTGCAGAAATAGTAAATGCAACAAGCTTATATTTTGTAACTGGAAGACCTACAGTCTCTGCTGCAATCTGATTGTCTCTGATTGCCTTTACTGCTCTACCAGTTCTTGAGTTTACAAAATTGTGTGTAACAATAAGCGCAACTATCAAAAGAATAACTGCTATGGTAAATGTTGATTGTCTAGGTGTTCCTGTGATTCCCTGGGCACCATTTACAAGCATCTTGCCGGTAGGCTCCATACCAAGTGACATCTGATCCTTGATTGAAAAATGAAGTCCATTTGAATCAACACCTACATACAAAACATTAATTACGTTTTTGATAATCTCGCCAAATGCAAGTGTTACGATTGCAAGATAATCACCGCTTAATCGAAGTACTGGAATTGCAATCAAAAATCCAAATAACGCTGCCATCAGTGTTCCAATGACAAGAGCAAGGATGAAGCGTGGTACATCTGGGATGGAATCCTGGAATAACTTTGAAAAAAACGCAGATGTAAATGCGCCGACGCACATAAATCCTGCATGTCCAAGTGAAAGCTCTCCCAAATATCCAACACAAAGGTTAAGTCCAACAGCCACCAAAGAATATGCACATACTGGAACTAATAAGCCGCTCATTAAAGAGCTTAGATTTCCTGTTCCATCCATTATTGACATTACAATATAAAGAACAACTATTACTGCTAAGGTTGTTATTAATTTCTGTGTAGATTTGTTTAGTTTCTTCATTTCTGCCACCTACACTTTCTCTTTAATCTGCTTGCCTAAAATACCAGTTGGCTTAACAAGCAATACGATGATTAATACTGCAAATACGATAGCATCTGCAAGCTGACTTGAAATATAAGCTCTAGCTAAGATTTCGATTATACCAAGTAATAATCCACCAACAAGTGCTCCTGGAATAGAACCAATACCACCAAATACAGCAGCTGTAAATGCCTTGATACCTGGCATTGAGCCTGTGTATGGAGTAAGTGATGGATATGATGAGCAAAGCAATGCACCTGCTATTGCTGCAAGTCCAGAGCCGATTGCAAATGTAAGAGAAATAGTTGCATTTACGTTAATTCCCATCAGCACTGCAGCATCCTTATCCTCTGATACAGCCCTCATTGCCTGACCTGGCTTTGTGTTCTTTACAAACCACATCAATACAATCATGATAACAACGCATGTGATGATTGTAACAATGGCATTTCCTGTAATCTTTAATGCGCCGTCTGCAAATGAAAGGCCTTCCCAGTTAATAACAGATGTAAATGACACTGGATTTGAACCAAATATCATAAGTGCCATATTCTGCAAGAAGTAGCTAACACCGATAGCTGTAATCAAGACCGCTAGGTTTGTTGCCTTTCTAAGTGGTTTGTATGCTATCTTTTCTATTATCATTCCTAAGGCTGTGCAGCATACTATTGAAATAACAATAGAAACAACAGCAGGCATGCCGGAATTAGACATGCACATAAATACCACGTATGCACCAATCATGATTACATCTCCGTGGGCAAAATTCAGCATCTTTGCAATACCATAAACCATGGTATAACCAAGTGCTATAAGGGCATAAACGCTACCAAGGCTTAACCCATTAACTAAATAAGTTAAAAAACCCATAATTACTACTCTCTTTCCCGTATAATTTAAACACGATGCGGCCTCCCCCGTGTTCCTGAGGAAGGTGCTCCGCATCGTCTTTGATGTGCAATATTTAGATGAGGATGTAGCACACATTCGATGTGTACATCATTTAAGTGAGAATGTAGTTCACAAGCTCTTTCATTTCTCAAGGGAGACGTGATGTCGACCGGAGAAATCGGAAGGCTTGTGGACGTAACATCCGGACCAGGATTACTGTACAGATACGTATCCACCATCCTGGATGATGACAGCCTTTGGTGATTTAGAAACTTCACCAGCTGCATTCCATGTCATGCCTTCTCCTGTAAGTCCATCATAGTTTACTTCCTGGATTGCTGCGATAAGTGCTTCGCAGATTTCCTCATTTGAAGCCTCTGGAGTGAGATTTGCTGACTCAAGAGCTTCCTTAAGGATGTAGATTCCATCGTAAGCATCAGCTGCGAACTGGTTTGGTGTTCCACCGTACTGCTCTTCATACTTAGAAACGAATGACTGTGTTGCCTCATCCTCAGCATCAGCTGCGAATGGTGTAAGAAGATATACACCTTCTGCAAGGCTTACATCGAAGTTTTCAACACCAAGTAATCCGTCGAATCCGTCTACACCGAACATTGTTGGCTCATAGCCCATCTTGTTAGCCTGTGTAAGTACGATTGAGCCTTCTGTGTAATAGAATGGAAGGAAAAGAAGATCTGCTTCTGCATCCTTACATTTCTGAAGCTGTGTTGTAAAATCTGTCTTTGAATCAGATGTAAAAGCTTCTGTTGCTACGATTTCAAGTCCTACATTTGCTGCCTCTGTAGCGAAGTTCTGATATACACCTGTTGAATATGGATCTGAGCTATCATAGATAATACCAATTTTGCTTCCAAGACCATTTTCTGCAATGTAATCAGCTGAAACTGTACCCTGGTTAGGATCTGAGAAACAAATCTGGAATGTATTATCATGTCCCTCAGTAACACTTGTTGATGATGCAGATGGTGTAATCTGGAAGATTCTATCATTGTAAGTCTCTGCAGATACTGCTGCGCATGCGCCTGATGTTACAGTACCTTCAAGAATCTGCATTCCCCAATCCTTTAATGTGTTGTAAGCATTAACTGCCTTCTGAGGATCTGCCTCATCATCCTGGAAATTAAATGCTACCTGATATCCATTGATACCGCCTTCTGCATTAACTTCATCTACAGCAATCTGTATCGCATTCATAACACCCTGTCCGTACTGAGCAGCTCCTCCTGTAGTTGGTCCAATACCACCAATCTTCCAAGTAAGCTCTCCTGATGTGTCAACATTCTCAGACGAACCTGTTGATGCACTATTGTCCCCACATCCTGCAAACATTGTTGCTACCATTGCACCGCAAAGAGCAAGGCTTAACATTCTTTTCTTCATACTAATCCCTCCTATGACATGAAATAGGCTTTCCCCAAAAGCATATTCCACTTTCTTACTTCATCACTTTAAAGGCTAAAACCCCTCGTTGAAATTATATTAAACTTTGTAAATTAAATCGTCAATAAAAACTTTCACGCTTTAGTTCGGTGATGTGACTTTCAGGTAGTAATTCCTCGTCCAACAAAAGTGGTCCAAACGCCGTTCTTTTCAGCTCTAGCACCTGTTTTCCAACTGCAAAAAACATTCTTTTTACTTGATGAAATTTTCCTTCATGAATTGTGATATAACATGTATTTCCACCTTCATATTTGATGGTAGAAGGTGCTGTTAAGTCTCCTTCACCAATATGAACGCCATTTTCAAGTGCATTTATATCCTCAGATGTAAGAGGGCCATCCAAAGTAACAAAATACGTTTTATCTACATGTTTTTTTGGGGATAGTAATTCATGAGCCAAAGCTCCATCATTTGTGATAAGGAGCAAACCAGTAGTATCTTTATCTAATCTACCAACAGGAGCTAAGCCTTTTGGTGCATCAGGACACTTTCGGTAAAACAAATCCATTACTGTGGCTTCTTTTTTGTCCTCAGTGGCTGTAATCACTCCTTTTGGTTTATTCATCATATAGTAGTGGAACTGGGCATAAGCATAGTCTTTGCCACCATAAGAAATAGTTACACTATTTTCATCTACCTTTGTTTCAGGTTTATTTATTATTTCTCCGTCAACTAAAATAAGGCCCTTCTTTAGAAGAGCCTTTACTTCAGACCTGGTTCCGATATTTAATTCAACCAGTAATTTATCTAATCGCATCAATATGAAATTACCTCATAGCCTGTTTCTGTTACAAGTACCTGATATTCCCACTGAGCAGAAGGCTTACCGTCTAAAGTAGAAACCTCCCAACCGTTGTTAGGATCAGTTTTAATCTTTTGTGTGCCCATGTTAATCATTGGTTCGATTGTAAACATGAAGCCTGGAACTAATAGTAGTTCTGTGCCAGGAAGCGTGTTGTATCCAACCCATGGATCCTCATGGAACTCAAGGCCTACACCGTGGCCACCGATTTCACGTACAACCTGGTATCCATTTGCATGAGCATGCTCGCAAATAGCAGCACCTACATCGCCAAGGAATCCCCATGGCTTAACCTGTGCCAAGCCTAAATCGCAGCATTCCTTTGTTACTTCAACCAGCTTCTTTGTCTCTGGATCTACATCGCCAATCATAAACATTCTTGATGAATCAGAGAAATAACCATCAAGAATTGTAGAACAGTCTACATTTACGATATCTCCACTTTTAAGAATAACATCCTTAGATGGATATCCATGACATACCTGATCATTTACAGATGTACATACACTATAAGGGAAGCCCTCGTAGTTAAGTGGTGCTGGAATACCTCCCATTTTAATTGTTGTATCGTGTACGATTCTATCAATTTCAGATGTTGGCATACCTTCGCAGATAGCCTCTGCAACTGCATCAAGACATGCCATATTAATAACTGCAGATTCTTTAATCTTAGCAACCTGCTCAGGTGTTTTGAGCATATCGTGTCTTGGTACCTTGTGGCCCTTAACTGCAAAGCTTTCGATTTTTCTATCCATTGCCTCATGGCACTGTTTGTACTTACGGCCACTGCCACACCAGCAAGGGTCGTTTCTGTTTAATTTAACCATTTCTATTGCCTTTCTTCTTTTATTTCTTTTTCTTGTCCTCATCAGTTAATCCATTAATATAATTAAGCTTACTGTGGGATAATGTAATATCACCAAGCACAAGTCTATCCCAAAGTTTGTCATTAGTTTTGACCTGGTGCTGCTCCATTATCTGCTGATAATAGTATCCATCATACTTGTAGGCAGCCTGACTAGGGCCAAGCTCCTCTGCCAAATAGTTCTGATATTTTTCAGCTATGGCTGCAAGCCTGATTTGTTCGTTGATAGTTTCTTCTGAACATGGAAGCTTTTCCCATTGAATATCAAGCAAGTCCTCCCAAAAATCTGTAATTCGATATTCCAGTTCCTGTTCTTCCTCGTCTGTAAGGGTATCCATGCCTTCTGCCACTGCCATCTGATAAAAAAGATGGTCATGCACAGCCATCCCAAGCACAACCTCCTTCGCTTCCAATTGGATAAAGGTATCGTTTGTGTGAAGATTCCAGTAATCCTTGGTGTAATCAGGATTATAGATTCTAGCCTGCTCTTCTATCTTGCCTTCTTCGTAGAGGATATAAAAAGCCAAATCTTGAAATGTGATTTCCTCTGAATCAACGGTAACCGCTGTATCCTCAAGATGCTCCTGATAGTCCAGCTTTGCTCTGTTGTTTCCCATAGTAAGAAGTGCGTAGACCATTACAGCTACGCACAGAATTAACACTATAGGTTTTACGAGTTTATTGATTCTCATAGTACCCTTCGTATAGTAATTATTGAATGGCAATTAACTGATCGGTAATTAGTAATACCTGTAGCAGTACTTTGTGCTTCCACAATTGTACCTCCACCTTGGTATATTGCTACGTGTCCTGGGTAGCAAACTATATCACCGGGTTGCATATAATTGTAACTAACTTCTTGACCCACACTCCTAAATGAACCAGAAGTCATTCGCGAACCATAAGTAACGCCAAAGTTGGCTAATACCTGCTGAACAAAACCTGAACAGTCACATCCATTTGTAAGGGAATTACCTCCCCATACATAGGCATTTCCAACGAATTGGTTTGCATATGAGACAACACTGGAACCGCTAATGCCAGTAGCGTAACCAGGATTCAAATCTCCATTAACATTGTAACTTGAACTTGCTGAAGTGTTGGCACCACCGGATGTGTTGCCATTTGCTGCCGCTGCAGCTGCTGCTCTTGCTGCTGCAAGTGCCGCTTCTCTTGCTGCTATTTCCTTTGCTTCCTTCAGCTCTTCATCCAAATCATCCATCTCACCCTGCTTTTCACTAATCATAGTTTCAAGGGCTGATTCCTGAGTTGCTAATTCTGATTTGGAAGCTTCCAAACCTGCCTTTTCTTCATCAAGGGCAGTTGCCAATTCCTCGATTTCGGCTTGTGTAGCTTCGAACTGCTCAAGCTTTTCTCTATCATAGTCGTAAACGCTGCTTGCGTATTCTAGTCTATTTAAAAACTGGCTTATGGAACCAGACTCAAGTAACATTTCAAAAACGCTAGGGTCCTCAGTCTCATACATGTATTTGATTCTGAGCTTCATAGCTTCGTATTGCTCATCCCTTGCATCCTGTGCTTCCTGCAAGGCTGCTGCTGTTTCTTCTATTTCTGCTTCTGTATCTGAAATGGCTGTTTCTATTTCTGTAATCTGACTAACTAATTCGTATAAATCAGAATCCAATGTGTCGATTTCATCCTGTAAAGCATCCTGCTCCGCCTCGATTTCCGAAACAGAACGTACCGCTTTAGAAATAATTGAATCTGATGCAAGAAGACAGCCTATAAGGGCTACTCCCAAAACAGACTTAAATATTTTTTTGTATTTCATAAACACTATCTCCAAAAACCTGAGCCTTAGGCCCAATATCTAGTGCAAATTCTCATAATCTCTCTACATTATGATACAAGTTACAAGCCCAGTTTTCAATAATTTTACACAACTATTCAGATATCCTTCACAAAAAAACAAAAAAGAACCGCCGGAATAATCCGACGGTCCTACCAAATCCATATTTAGTTGTAACTAGCAAGCCAAGCTTAGCAAAGTTTCATGCGAATCTCTTTAGTAATAATATCTGTATAACTGAAAGAAAGTAACTGTGATGGGCTTGTTTCTGTGTCGTCAACTAAGATAGTGAATACACTAGGATAAGCCTCCTGTATAACACCCTGCTGGATGTCTACCTTATTACGTCCTCTGTCTAACTGAATTACAACTCTACTACCGCACTGCGATCTAACCGATTCACGTACTTTGTCAAAGTCCTCGCGTTCCATGATGTCCTCCCCCTTTTCTAGCATTTGAGTATTTAATGATATACTCTTATGTCGTTGGGGCCATTTTATCACTTTTTGTGAATTTTGTCAAAAAGTACGGCCGTTTTTTTGAATAATTATTATAAAAAACTCCTGAACCACTTACTATCATCACCATTTTATGCCAAATTAAATTTAGATATAACTGATAGTTTATTAATACCATTCACTTTTTGTGAGTAATTATTCATTTCCTCTACATTGATAATTAATATTAGCTATTCTATAATATAAATATTCGGAGAAAATATCTGAATAATACATCAAAATATGGAGGACTCTATGATTAGAACCATAATAACTGTAGCTTTCGTTGTTATATTCCTAATTTGCAGTATTCCAATCTGGCTAATTCTTCTTATCTTAGGTTTGTTCAATAAACCAGCCAAGGATAAAATTGCTTACAACATTGTAGCTTGGGCATTTGGCGTAGTTGCATTCTTAGCCGGAGTAAAATACGAAGTAAAAGGACTTGAGAATATTCCAAAGGACAAAGCAGTACTTTTCATTGGTAACCATCAAAGCTTTTTCGATGTAGTACTTGGTTATCACCTTTGCCCAGCAGTCACTGGTTTCCTTTCAAAGAAAACTTTTGAAAAGGTACCACTTTTAAATGTTTGGATGTACATGAATTATTGCCTATTCCTTACAAGAACAGATCCTAGACAGGATTTAAAGCTTATTATAAAAGCTCAGGAATACATTAAATCTGGCATTTCAATGTTTGTTTTCCCTGAGGGTACTCGTTCAAAGACTGGCGAGATGGCTGAATTCCACGAAGCAAGCTTTAAGATTGCTACAAAAACTGGTTGTCCCATCGTACCAGTAGCTTTCACAAACACAAGAGAAGTTTTCGAGACACATCTTCCTCGTTTAAAGAAAACTCACGTTATCGTTACTTTCTGCCCTGCAATTGACACTACAGCACTTGAAGGCGACAACAAAAAGAAACCTGGCGTATACGTAAGAGGAATTCTTGAGGAACAATTAAAAAAAGACGCAGAATTAATCTAAATCAAAAGGCACCTCATATGAGGTGCCTTTAATATTTATGCCAATCTTTCTTTTAACGCTTCAACTACTTTTGTAAAGTTCATAAAGTGTGATGCCTTTACTAAAATGGTATCTCCACCGCGGATGATAGGAAGTAAATCCTCAAGCATAACATCCACATCAGTATAATGATGAGCCATGCAAGAGCTATTCTTCTGAGATAATGATTTATTAATCTCTTCTGATAAATCTCCTACAGTGAATACATATCCAATATGATTATCCTCAAGAGCCTGTCCAATTTCATAATGAAGCTCACGCTCATCCTGTCCAAGCTCTCCCATATCACCAAGGACTGCAATTGTTCTGCCTGTAGCCTTTCCAAGGACCTCGATAGAAGCCTTCATTGATACAGGGTTTGCATTGTAGCAATCATCGATGATATTGATATCACGAATAGTGATAATGTTGTTTCTACCAGCAATTGTTTCAGCCTTTGATAAGCCTTTTGCAATCTCCTGAATTGTAAGACCAAGCTCTTTTCCAACAGCTGCTGCTGCAAGACCATTCATAACGTTATGGCTGCCTGGCAATGGAATTGTAACATCGATATGTTCATCATCCATATTGAGAATAGCATCTGTTCCAGTAAGACCATTTGGCTTTACGTCAGTGGCATTGATTTGCTGACCGTTTAGACCATAGAAAATCTTTCTAAGTCCAAGTGTGTCGGCATTGATTAGCTTGTCATCATCACCATTAAGGATAACAAGACCATTCTTTGGCATGTGTTCAAATACCTCTGTCTTTGCCTGAAGAATACCGTCTCTAGACTTTAAAAACTCCAAATGACACTGGCCAATATTTGTCATAACAACAATGTCTGGCTTTGCAATATCGCCAAGACGATGCATTTCTCCAAAATCAGATATTCCCATTTCAACAACTGCGACCTGATGATTATCTCTTATTCTGCAGATTGTAAGTGGAAGACCAATTTCGTTGTTGAAGTTGCCCTCAGTCTTTAAAACAGAAAACTTTGTTTCAAGAACTGATGTAATCATTTCTTTTGTACTAGTCTTTCCTACACTACCAATAACACCAACTACTGGAATAGAAAGCTCCATTCTGTACGCTGTTGCAATTTGCTTAAGTGCAAGCTTTGTATCCTGAACCTGAATATATGGTCCGCTAGGATTATCAAGCTCTTTTTCTGACAATGATACTAACGCACCCTTTGAAAATGCATCCTCTATGAAATCATGTCCATCTACACGAGCACCAACCATAGGAATGAAAAGAAAATCCTTTTCAACCTTACGATTATCATTTACAGCTCCTGCAATTTCTTGATTTTTTGCTGCTTCACAACCTGGTACTAAAACCAATTTTCCATTTGTAACTTCGGCAATCCTTGCCAATGTCATGTTCTTCATAAATATCACTCTTACTTCTATATCTTAGTATTTCTTTAAAGACACCTTAATCAAATGCTCGCATAAATCTTCGAAATCCATTCCAATAACCTTTGCTTCCTGTGGAAGTAAGCTTGTTGGTGTCATTCCTGGAAGTGTGTTTGCCTCAAGACAGTAGATGTTTTCGTCTTCATCCATCATAAAGTCCATACGTGCATATGTTGTAAGTCCAAGTGCCTTGAATGCCATCTCGGCGTATTTCTTCATGGCCTGAGTAGCTTTCTCGCTAATATCTGCTGGGCATGTCTCCACTGCAGAACCAGCTGCATATTTATTTTTGTAATCGTAGAATCCCTGCTTTGGTGCGATTTCGATAACAGGAAGTGCCTTGCCTTCCATAACACCATCAGAGAACTCACGACCCTTAATGAACTGCTCAATTACAACTTCATCTTCCCATTCAAATGCTGCATCTAAAGCTGCATCTAAATCCTCTGACTTTTCTACGATTGTAACTCCAATGGAAGAACCACCGCAGTTTGGCTTAACGATGCAAGGGAATTTGTCAAACTTGAATCCCTTTCTGTTTGCCTTTTTAAGAGATGTACCAACTGGTGTAGGAACTCCTGCTCTGTTGAAGAATTCCTTTGTCATCTGCTTATCCATAGCTATGGCACTTGAAATGTAATCATTTCCTGTGTATTTGATTCCATATAAATCAAAGGCAGCCTGAACCTTACCGCTTTCTCCATCTCCGCCATGGAGCGCCATAAATACAATATCAGCCTTCTGACAAATCTTTATAACGTTTGGTCCGAAAAAGCTTGGGCTTTGATCTGCTCTGCTTTTGATGATTGCATCGATATCTGGTGCCTCTGATGGGATAGTTTCAACCTTAACTGAATTGTTGATGCTGTCCTCGAAAATATCTGTGATATCACACTCTGCATCAGAATATCCCATGAAAACATCAAGTACTAATGCTCTATGTCCTCTGGCTCTAAGTGCTTCTGCTACCATTGAACCAGATTTAAAAGATACGTCACGCTCAGAGCTAAGTCCGCCTGCTAAAACTACTATATCCATAATATATCCTCTTTAAAAATGTTTTTTCCGAACCACATTATACGTTTTTTCTTTCAATATATAAAGCCACTTTTTTATTTATCTACTTTATTGGTCTGTTATGGTGTAATACTTATTAAAATAATTTATCATAGCTGCCGCCGCTTCAAAGAAGTCATTTATTATTTTCTCGCCCTCAGTATTTCCCATTTCTTTAAACAATTCTTGTTGCAGACACATAACCTGGAAGAACACTCTTCCATCTATGTTTTTTATAGCTTTTGAAAAAATATATCCAATACACTTTTCAGCTTTCATATAGTCATGCTTCGCTATAAGCAGTTTAGCTAAACCAGCTGAAACAGAATTACATCTTTTTCTATAGTAATCAGTGTTGTCGTGAAATCCGTTGTTTAATAATAACTCATACAGTTCCTGTGCCTTTTCCAGATAACCTGTTTCAAGCAATGCATTAGCTTTCAGATAAATACCAAAATGTTCTAGTTTCGTAAAATGCTGGCCTGTCAGCATATCGGATTTCTCCGTCTCATGATTTGTAGGAAACAGTTCCTCTATTCGTTCAATAAACTCCTCCTTATCCATTCCACTTTTCAGCATATAAACCAAATCGCTAAGCAGCACATATTTCTGATGTTCCTCATTTTCATGATCCATATATTTCTTGAACTTCTCCAGCTTCTTCTCTATTGTCTTTTTCCCCTTAGAATTTAAGGCCAAAATCAGTTCCTCCTTAACTTTTTGGAATTCCAGGTTCTCATTCATTGTCAGTTCATGATAATCAACACCATTTACCTCGAACTCAACGCAAATTTTGTCAAATGTCTTTACACTAGGACAAGTCTTTCCTGTTTCGATTCCAGAAAGGGTTGAAGGTGCACATTTCAGCTTCCACGCCATAGTCTCTTGGCTCCAACCATTAGACTTTCTGTAGCTGTGCATATTTCTTCCTAAATTCTTCAATACCATAAAAATAACCTCCTGATATATCTTTCTCACAAAGCGGAGATTATATAATCAGGAGGTTAAAATTCCTTGAAAATTTTATTATAAAATTGCGAATTTAGAACTCTGGTTCAATTAAACCGTAAGCTCCATTTTTTCTCTTATAAACAACGTTGATTTCATCAGTATCTGCATTGCGGAACATGAAGAAATCATGTCCTAACATTTCCATTTCAAGGCATGCATCCTCAGCATACATTGGTTTCATATCGAATGTTTTCTTGCGGATAATCTGGATTGTCTCTTCGTCCGAATCCTTCTCCTCGATGAAATCCTGTGCAAATATTGTTCTAGAATCTGATTGTTTCCTATCTATAATTTTATTTCTGTGTTTCTTTAACTGAGCTTCTAATGTGTTTGTAACTGCTTCGATTGAAGCGTACATATCTGAAGTAACTTCCTCTGCTCTAAGATAAGAGCCTTTCATTGGAATAGTAACTTCTATTTTCTGACGCCCTTTCTCTACGTCTAAAGTAACGATAGCTTCTGTGTCCTTATTGAAGTATTTGTCTAATTTCTTAAAACGCTCCTCCACTGCGTCCTTTAATCCCTGTGTTAACTCAATGTTCTTTCCAGTAATTGTTGTTTTCATGATGTCTACCACCTTTGCGACGTATTTGAAAAACTATAAAACAGATTAGTGACATTCACTAATTTTATATTTGCTAGGAAGTTTTTCATGTAAAAATTATACCAATAGTATTTCATTTTCTCAAGGCTTTTATCTGAAATCTTTCTTAAATAATTATTAATTGTGTATACAACAGTCTCTGGCGTATTGTGTTATACTAAGCACAGATATTACATTGGAAAGGCGTATATTTATGAAGAAAACTGCAATTATAACAGGTGCCAGCCGAGGAATCGGAAAAGCCATTGCTGTAGCCCTTGCTGCAGAAGGATATCATCTGGCATTGTTTTGTCATAACAATATAGAAATGCTGAATCAATTAGCTTCAGATTTAAAAGACCAATATAAAGTGGAAGTTTATACCTATCAAGGTGATATTTCTGATAGTAGTTTTGTAATAGATTCCTGCAATGATGCTTTGGCTAAGCTTGGCCAGGTAGATGTACTTGTCAACAATGCAGGGATTGCTCATATAGGATTATTAACAGATATGTCCGTAGACCAGTGGAACACAATGGTAGGCACAAATCTTTCGCCACTGTTTTACACAGCAAAAGCTGTGGTTCCTTCAATGGTTAATAAAAAGTCAGGAAATATTATCAACATCAGCTCAATGTGGGGCACTGTTGGAGCTAGCTGCGAAGTTGCTTATTCTGCTACAAAAGGTGGAGTCAATTCCTTTACAAAAGCTTTGGCCAAGGAACTGGCACCTAACAATATCTCCGTTAACGCTATCACTTGCGGTGTAGTTGATACAGATATGAATGGAATGCTATCAGCTGATGAAAAGGCTGAACTTGCTGAAGAAATTCCTATCGGCCGTTTCTGCCAGCCCGAAGAAATTGCTGAGACAGTTCTTGGCATAATAAAAGCCCCATCATACATGACAGGGCAAATTATTGGTGTGGACGGTGGCTATATTTAATTATTCCGCCAACAATATTTCGATTTTATCCCAATCCATTCTTCGAAGTTGCTTGTTTATTTCTGCAACCCGCTTTTGAGCCTGGATTGGGAGTTTATATTTATCCAATTCCTCTAAGATCATCTCAACAGCATCGTAATCCATTAATGGACTCACTTCTTTTAATGCTGCAAAAGCTTCCTTTAATTCCTCATCAGATATAGGCTTCTTGTTTGCTTTTTGCTGCTGTTTCCAGGACATGTATGGAAACAAACGTGTTTTATAGCTAACGTAAAGCTTTATAAAATCATCTAGATTGGCCTTTATATATCCTTTGTCATTGGCCTTTCCAGCCATTTCCAATCCAAGCGCCATCTCTGATAATTGCTTAGCTCCAATCATTCTGGCAGATGTTTTTAATGCATGTGCCTTGATTGTAAAATACTCGATATCACCATTTTGAAATGCATCAAGAAGCTCCGCCTGCTTCCCGTCTATATCGTAATAGAATGCCTCCAAAAACTTATCAAATTCTCTAACACTACCGCAGAACTTCAATCCACTTTCGATTGATAGTCCTTCTACTTCTGACAGCCCCTTTAATTCTGGCGGAAGACTCCCTTCTGTAATACTTCCCATTATTCTACCCCTATTTATCTATTATTGCTTTTATATAATCCTTAAACTTCCTTTCTTCCTCCTCCGGAAAACATATCGTTGCCCCTATTCCTGTAAGCCAACCGTACAATTGAGGTGAAACCGCAACTGATATACGAGCTCTAACCAAATCTTCTCCTTCTGCTCGAATATCAATATCTGCCCCAAATTTATCCAGCACAACGCCAATCAGTCTTTTATCAAACCTGATGGTAACAACTCTTTCATCACCTGCAAACATACTAATGTGTTGCTTTGCGTATTCGTGAGGATTAAGAGCACCGCGCTGTTTATCACCGCTTCTTTCCTCTTCAAGCATCTCGGCAGATATTATTTTATCTACGCGATAGTGCCTTATCTGCTGGCTATCATCATCGTATGCTACAAGATAATAGTTCTCATCATTTCTAAGAAGAAATGCAGGACTTACAACATAAATTTTGCCACCGTGCCTAGGCTTCATCTCCTTTGTGAGAGTCCAGTCCTGATATTTAAAAGACATTTTTTTATTATTATCAAGGCACTGGTAAATCACATCAATAGAATAGAAAATCTTTTCATTTCCTGTGGACCTTTTCTCTGGCACAACAACCTGACGAGTCAACTGAGTAGCTTCATCCATACTGGCCAGCGTGGTTATCTTTTCCACAAGTTCCTTTGTTTTCTTTTGAGATATGAACTTTGATGCACCTACCGCATCCACAAGTAGTTTGAGTTCCGCAAGCTCAAATACTCGTGAGCCTATGTAATAGCCTTTGTCCCCTTTTACCACATCAACACCGGCTTCCATAAGCGTAGCCATGTCTTTATAGACCGTTTTTCGCTCTGCCGAAATACCTCTCGCCTCAAGACGTCTTGTCATTTCGATAGCGTTAATCTGGTGTTGCTCATCACTTTCATTCATGAGGATTTGGTATTCGTTTAGAATTTTATACTTCTGTCCTCCAACGTGTGGCATAACGTCTCCTTAACTATTTTTTATTAAAGTATTATGATATATTATATATTTGATTATAAAAGATTTATAGAATGTTTCAAAGGAATTATATGAGTAGAACAGATTTTTATAAAAAATGCAGATTAGATTATCCTACCTTTACTTATCAGGGATATTCGTACGATTTAAATGACGAAGGCATTAGTATGACCTTTGATTTTTCAATTGATGGATTATCAGAGTTTCATCCAACCTGGTTCATACCTCGCATCAACACTGTAGATTCTATTGACGAATCACTTATTGATGATATGGTATTCTCCCTTGGTATGGTTGAACTTGTTAGCTATTGGAAAATAACTTGCCCTCCTACCGTTATTATTAAAGATAGAAAACTTACAGACCAGCAGATTAGCTGGTGGAAAAAGCTCTATTTTAATGGGCTAGGTGAATTCTACTACACAAACGGAATTGATGAAGATTTTGACGCCTTCATGACAGTTAAATGCGAAAGCGACAAGACTACTCGCCAGTTTGCCCCAGTAGATATACCTACAGCTTCTGCTAATAAAAAGCCAAAGGTTCTTATACCTGTAGGCGGCGGCAAGGACAGTGTTGTTTCTATTGAATTACTCAAAGAACATGCCGATATCAATTGCTATGTTATTAATTCAAGAGGCGCCACTGACGCCACTGTTGAAGTTGCAAATCTCACTGACAATACAATCTACGCAAAGCGTACTTTAGATAAAAACATGCTTGATTTAAACAAGCAGGGATTCTTAAACGGACACACACCATTTTCTGCCTTAGTTGCTTTTTCAAGCATCATCGCAGGATACCTTAACGGATTGAGCTTTGTTGCTCTTTCAAATGAGGGAAGTGCCAATGAGTCCACAGTATTGAACAGCTATGTAAACCATCAGTATTCTAAAAGCTTCGAGTTTGAAGCTGATTTTAGAAGCTACGAAAAAAATTATATCGGTTCTGGTGTATTTTATTTCAGCTTCCTTCGTCCACTTTCAGAGCTTCAGATTGCCATGCTGTTTTCTCGTTTCAAAAAATACCATGGCATTTTCAAGAGCTGTAATGTAGGAAGTAAGCAGGATATCTGGTGCGGACATTGCCCTAAGTGCTTATTTGTTTATATCATCCTTTCTCCTTATCTTTCAGTTGAGGAATTGGATGCAATATTTGGAAAGCGCTTATTTGAGGATGAAACCTTAATGGAAGATTTTGATAAGCTTTGCGGCATTCTTCCAGAAAAGCCATTTGAATGTGTCGGAAGTCGTGACGAGGTAAATGCATCTGTTACTGAAGCAATCAGCAAATACGCAGCTCGTCAAATGCCTCTTCCTGTACTACTTAAGCACTATCAGGATGAAGCTGTTGTTCCAGCTATTCCATTTGCAAAATATATAAAGCAATATTCAACAGAACATGCTTTAAATGAATACTTTGAAAAAATAATCAAGGACGCTCTTAATAATGAAAGAAACAATTAGAAATTTAATCAAAGACAAAAAAGTTTTAATTCTAGGATATGGACGAGAAGGACAATCAAGTTTTCGCATGATTAGCTCTGTAGGCGGATATCAGGTGCTTGATATTGCCGATGCAAATGCTGTTAGTTCTGATTTAACAGCAAGCCACAAGGTTATCACAGGTGCTAATTATCTTGACTGCTTAGATGAATATGATGTTGTTTTCAAAAGTCCAGGAATTGTTCTTCCTAAGGATATTAAGGAATACAGCTGCCATATTACCTGTCAGGCCGACCTGTTTTTACAGGTTTATGGTGCTCAGACAATAGGAATTACAGGAACTAAGGGAAAATCCACAACATCTTCACTTTTATATCATATACTTAAGGAGTGTGGTAAGGATGTTCTCTTCGGAGGAAATATCGGATTACCAATTTTCGATATCACTGATCAGATTCATCCTCGTACTATTATTGTATTTGAGCTTTCTTGCCACCAGCTTGAATATGCTCACTATTCACCATCAAAGGCAATCCTTTTAAATCTTTATGAGGATCACTTAGATCACTACGGAACAGTTGAAAAATACTGGAATGCAAAGAAAAATATTTATAGAAATCAAGGCTATTGCGATTTCCTTTTCTGCAATCCAGAGTTTTTACCAGCTCCTGGTGAATGCAAAGCTACTGTTATCAAGGTTAAATCTGCTGATTTACCATTCAACTCATTTGACGAGATTGAAGGCGTAACACTCCGCGGCACACACAATCTTTTCAATACCGCCTTTGTTTACGATATCTGCAGAAGATATGACATCACTGATGATGAGTTCAAGAAGGCATTAGCTTCTTTCAAGACTTTGGCTCATCGTTTACAGTTCCTCGGTTCTTTAGATGGCGTTGATTACTACGATGATTCAATCTCTACAACAGTAGAATCTGCTATTAGTGCAATTAAAGCCATTCCAAATGCTGGCACAATTCTTCTTGGAGGAATGGACAGAGGTATTGATTACGATCCTTTGGTTGATTTCTTACAGACACGAAGCTTAGAGCATATTATTTTAATGTATGATAGCGGAAAAGTTATTTTAGAAAAGCTTAAAGCAGCTACAAACGATGAGTTCATGACTCATGTACACTACATAGAAGAACTAGCAGATGCTTGTACCTATGTTAAAGAAAACGCATCTAAGGGTACTGCTGTTATTCTTTCTCCAGCTTCGGCAAGCTATGGTCACTTCAAGAATTTTGAGCAGAGAGGCGATTTCTTTAAAGAAAATATTGGACTATGAGGATAAAGTATGAGTAATACACGATATTCTTTTTTGAATGATGAAGGTCCTGCAGTAAAACACTGTTCTAAATGTGGTAGACGTATACCACTTAGCTCGCCTTATGACCAGTGCAAAGAATGCATGAAAAAAGAACTCTTTCCAAAGGTGAAAGAGTTCATTAATGAAAACTATGATGTCAACGAAATGATTGTTGCTCAAGAGTTTGGTATCGACCGAAGTATCATCCATGAGTGGGTCCGTGATGGTCACTTGGAATATAAAACACGTCCACAACTGTAGAATTTATATTCTACTGTCGTGGCATGTGAAATATACTGTTTGTCGTTCGTCGGCAATTTTATGAAGGAGTTTTAACGACTCCTTTATTTTTTTGTCATCAAGATTTGTAAATGGATCATCCAAAATAAGAATTGGCTTCTCATCCGGATAAAGCACGTCAACAAGAGCAAGTCTGGAACAAAGCGCTACCAAATCCTGGTATCCTTGAGATAGGTATTCCGCGCTTTTGGTGCTTCCCGAGTATGCCAGCTTTATATTTAAATCCATATCAAGCTCGAAGTCTTCAATGGCATAGCCTGACTTTGTAGCCTCTGGACCATTAATCAAGCTAAGATATTTATGAAGTCCATTTTGAAGGGGTTGCATATACTTTGACTGGAAGCTCTCCCTGGCTCTTTGAAGGAAATCCTCTGTCTTTGTAAGTAACTCTGCGTTCTTTTTGAACTCCTTTTCCTTTACCTCAAGACGTTCTATTTGCTCAGAAATATCGCTTAATCTTTCAACATCCTCAAGTGCCTGCGCAAGATTATCTTTCTCCTGCATAATCTGTCTATTGAGCTCCATAATCTGCTCATCCAAAATATTCTGCTTTTGCTGAAGATCATCCACTGACTGAACCTGCTCATTCACATCGTACATTTCCTCAAATTTGGCTATTTCTTCTTTGAGGTTGTCTACACGCTCTTTTATTGCAGTGTATGCACGTTTTTTAATGCTGATGCTTTGAATCTGTTCAAGGCGCTCAAGTGATTTATCAATCGGATATCTTGAAAGAATATTGTTGATATCCTCAGTCATGGTTTTGATAGAGCTTTCATGACTGTCTATCTCTTCTTGCTCCTCAAGATATTTTGCATACTTTTCAGCATCCTTTTTGAGCTGAGCAAGGAATTCGTACTCTCCACCCATTTCGTAGAGATTGATTCCATACCATGTGGCAAAAGGCTGAATCTTTGTGTATAGCTCCAGCTGCAAATCTGCAAGCTCATCAAGTGTACCTTCTGCTTCCTGATGTCTTGATTTTTCTTCTTCAAGAAGATGTCGGTACTGATCCAGCTTTCTACGAATTTCGTATACATTTTCCTGCATGGTATCAGCTCTGGTAAGAAGGAAGTGAGACAGAAATTCTGAGCACTCTTCCTGTAATTCTCTAAGCTCTAATGTGCTGAGTTCAAGAGCATCCTCTTCTTCCGATACACGCTCCTCGTATTCTGCAGCCTGTTTCATTTTATTCTTGTGGGTACGTCTTCCGCTGATTGAAAGAATAACCACATCCACAATGATGGCCACAAAGCTGACTATTTCTACAATTCTTCCAACTACATCTGTCAGATAGTTGCTAAACACAACACCTGTCATAATAAAGATAGCTAAGAAGATTGTACCGATAATATGCCAAACACTAACTGTATTTTTCTTGTTGAGCTTTTCATTTGCTTCCTGCTCTGCTCTAATGGTGATAAGTCTCTCGTTGCTTTGACTCACCCTTGCCTCAAGACCAGTAATCAAAGTAGTCTGGCGTTCTATATGAGAAAGCTGTTCGTCGGTAGGCTCCATTTTATCGAAGAAGAACTTAAGCTCTGTAAGCTGCTTGTTGGATTCCTCTGATAGTTTTGAGTGCTCTGCCTTAGCACGAAGCTCAGAAAGATTCGATGCCATTTTGTTCCACATAGCAAATTCAGTATCATCTGGAATTCGCTCTGTAAATGGCTTATCAAAAACTGGAGTCTCTCGGCTTCTATCCTCTGACAATCCTCTAAGGGCACGCTCGTGAACAGCCAAATCTCGCTCGGTCTGCTCAAGCATGATAATTTCATCATCGCTAGGAAGCCCTGATTTAAAGAATTCTTCCAGCTCAGATAGCTTTCCAAGCTCGCTATCAAGGTTTTCTTTATGAATCTTGTATGCGCCAAGCTCCTGCTCTTTTTTACTTTGAAGCTGGATTGTCTCAGCTAGCTTTACTTTCTCTGCATTGAGCTGATTAAGGTTGCCCTGCTTTTCTTCTACCAAGCAGCTCATAGCCTCAACGCTTTCCTCTATAGCTGGAAGTTTTTCGTATTCTTCCTTACATTTGTTTATTTCGTTTTTTACACCGTAAAGCTTGCCCGGGTTGATTTTACTATTTCTAGTGTATTCAACTCTTGCATCCTTTACGCTCTTTAGAGCTACATCAAAGTTGCTGATGTCGTCTCTGGCAGCAGTGAGATTTCCCATTTTTGCATTGAGAGAATCTGTCATCCCTGTTCCTAAAGAAAGCTGTGGAATATACACACTCTTCTCGAATGAATCTCTATCTACTCGAAACAGTTCTTCACCAATATCCTCAGTGTAGTCGTTTGATAAAAGCCCTGTCACATCATCATAAAGAGAAAATGTGTCGTCTTTATCTGTCTTGCCAAAGGTACGTTCAATTCGGTATCTACGGTCCTTTGCAGTAAAGACGATATTTCCTCCACAAAGGCTACCATCCCATGGAAGATAATGGTTTCTTTCCAGAAGCTTTTTCTTGGTATTTGGAGAATATTCCAATCCATAAAACATGGCCTTGATGAACACTGAAAATGTGGTCTTTCCCCATCCATTTTCCTGAAGTATTGGATTGAAACCTTCATCAAAATCATATTTAAATTCTGTAATCTTGCCAAAGTGGGCAATATAGCATGATACTAATTTCATTCAATATCCTCCCCCATAATGGCTCTAATTCCTAGTTCGATAATCTTGGCTTTCTCCTCTTCATCCATATCCTGTGCCTGAACAAGTCGAACGAATTCACCCTTCAAGCTCTTGTCATATTTGAAGCTGTCGTAATCAACTAACGTCTTTGTTCTGTCGTAGCATTTTACGAAGAAGTATTTATTCTCAAAGAGGCGAACGAAGCGCACAATATCGAGTTCATCATCCAGTTCACGCTCACCAGTAATAACAAACTTAATAAGGTCCTGATCATCCACATCGACCAACAGCTCTTTTGCCTTTGCCACAGTATCCTGCAATGACATATCAGCTGTAACCTCTACCTGAATCTCATGAAGTCTTCTAAGAGCAAAAGGAATAAACTCTGATGTGATTTGACCATCGTTTATCTCCATCAAAACAAAGCCCTTATCTCCGGTCTCATCGAAGCCACGACCCTCCAGACATCCTGGATAACAATACACTCCTCTGTCATCCAACTGCTCATAAATGTATTTATGCACATGGCCAAGAGCAAGATAATCAATAAACTTGCCCTTCAAAGCAGTGGTATTGATGATTTCAGCGCCATCCCTGCCATCATAATCAGACTGCTGCCCGTGCAACATAACGATATTAGTATTAGCAGAATCAAGCACCAAACGCTGAGCCATAGTTGCAACGTTTGTGGAATTAATTTCCATACCAGTAATCACAACATCATCAAGCTCATAGCTGGTCCATCCATCATCTGTAAACATATGGAAATTAGAAGGTATCTCATCTATACCCTCTTCCATAAAATCGCATCTATCATGGTTGCCCTTCAGATAATAAAACTCAATCTGTGGATTATTTACTATCTGCTCAACAACTCTTCTTTTAACTTCTTTTCTAATGTGGATTTTATCGAATAAATCTCCGGCAATAAGAATAGCACGCACCTGATTATCAAGAGCGTACTCTACCATACGTTCAAATGTCTCAATCAACTCTGAACGTCTAAGAAGTGCCTGGTCTTTATCAAGATTGCTTTCCATCTTGGAGTCTAAGTGCAGGTCTGCACAATGAATAATTCGCATACAATCTCCCTAACAATTTCTCCCTTATTCTTGCCTATAATTCTAGCACATCTCCCGCCCCCGTAACATCTTCTTTTTTCACCAAAAAGTAACGGCACACGCTATTCACTTTTTCATAAGGCCGGGATTAATTTTAATTCCTTCATCCCATTATATATTCCGTCTTCAGTGATATTAGTTGTGACGAAATCCGCTATCGCCTTTAAATCATCTGAAGCGTTTCCCATGGCAACCCCAATGCCAGCATATTCAATCATCTCAAAATCGTTTGGCCCATCGCCAAAAGCAACTGTGTCTTCTCTTGTAATACCTAAGTATTCAACAAGCTTTTCCATTCCCACAGCCTTTGTGATTCCACCAACTGCTATTTCACCAGAGGACTCGTTTTCATTTTTAAAGCTCATGGCAGTAATGTAGTAATCTTCCCCAAGCATCTCTTTTATCTGCCCAAGCGACAATCCAGCTTTGTAATAGCATATTTTCTCAGCATTTTCATACTTTCCTGCGTTATTTATTAAATTGTCATCAACATATTCATGCTCAAAAATTTTGGAAATATTCTCTGGAACTCTGTCCTTGAGACGTTCCTTGAAATTCTCATGCATCGCCTCAAAGCACTCAGATGTACCAACCACCTTGTCGGTGCATTGAAGCATGTAAATCATTTCTTGAGATTTCATAAAATCAAGAAGTTTAGATAGCTGTGCCTCCGTCATATGGTTTGCAAAAATTTCTTTTCCACCGTATGTAACATTTGCTCCAGCTGCAGATACGAATCCGTCGAATCCGAATTCTAATAGTCTTTCTTCAATTTGGCAGATGCTTCTGCCAGTACATAAAATAATCTTGTGGCCATTTGCCTTAGCCAATCTTAAAGCTTCTTTGGCGGATTCTGGAAATTCCCCGCCAAAATTGATGAGTGTGCCATCAATATCAAAAAATATAACTTTCTTACTCATAATATCTAGACCTCGTCGTAATTAATTCGATTATTCCATAATTAAAATTATCTGTCTAGACTATTATTTTCTAAAATATGCATAAAAAAGTGAGGTCACCTATGATTACATAAATGGCCCCACCCCTTATCAAAATTTTGTATTATTCGGATTATTCCGCAGTCTCTGTATCTAATCTGAACTGGCTTACAACTCTTGTTAAATCCTGTGCAATGCCATTCTGCTTATCTGACATTCCGTTAATCTCAGTTACTGTCTCAGATAGCTCGGAAACAGAATCCATTACTTCGCCACTGTTTGCAGCTGTATTCTGAGTAGCCTCTGCAATATTTTGAATTGCAGATTTTACTTCGTTCATAATCTCCTGAATTGACTCTGTCATGTTCGACAACTTTTCAGATGTTTCTTTAATTGATTCTGCATCCTGACCGTATCTTTCAGCAACACCTACAAAGTTTTTATAATCTGGTGTTACTGTATTTGAAACGTAATCAAGAAGAGATTTAGCGTTAGTTGCAAGGCCTTCGAAGGCATCCTGTATACCAGAAATAGTTTCCTGAATCTTTTCTACAGAATCTGTTGTCTGGCCTGCAAGCTTTCCAATTTCTGTTGCTACAACTGCGAAGCCTTTTCCTTGCTCGCCTGCACGTGCTGCCTCGATCGATGCATTAAGAGAAAGCAATGTAATCTGATCTGCAATGTCTGCAATTACACTTGCCATCTCACCAATGTTTTCAACAACCTTTGACTGTGCAATACTGTCCTCCAGCTTAGTCTCGAAGCTAGACTGCAAGGTTTGAGATTTATCGAAGGCCTCCTGGCTGTTCTTACCGATTTCTGTAGCTCTCTTCTGAATATCAATAGCAAGATCCAAGCTACCCTTTGTCTCATCATTTAAGCTGTCTGTAGACATTGCAACCTGCTCAACAGATGCTGAAAGCTGCTGTGTTGCGGCTGAGGAATTCATCATATCCTCGTTTACTGCTGTCATAATATCTACAATCTTATCGAACTCAATCTTCAGCTCATTTGCAGAAGATTTAAGATTATTACTTGCCTCGTTAATATCCACTGAATAATCTGAAATGCTTTGAATAACACCCTTGTTATTTCCGTACATATCATTCAATGACGTTGACATTACAGCAAGCTCATCCTTACCTTTTACAGAAAGCTTCTCAATTGTAAAATCACCTTCCGCAAGCTCTGTAGCAAAGTTTTGAACCTTTCTGATTGTCTTTGCTACACCGCCGATACCGATAACAATAATTACTATTGCTACTACCAATGCCACAACGCATACGATTACTAAACGATTGATTAACAGGTATATTGGCTGTTTTAATTCATATGCATCAATGGAAACCATAAGCTTCCATCCTGTCAAATCAATAGTATCAAAGTATACTTTGTAATCAGTCTTTCCTGAAGTATATCCAGATGTTCCTTCATCTTCAGCAAGGACTGTACTCATCATGGAAACAACAGATGCATTTTCATCTTCTGTTAAATATGCTCCTGTTTGAACTTTTTCGTCGTCATATCCTGCAATAAGAAGACCATCTGCAGCTGTAAGGATACCTACACCTGTTTTTCCTACAGTTACATTACTGATAATTTCAGTGATTGCAGATAGTTCAATATCTACTGTAACGCAACCAATCTTTGTTCCATTTACAACAATTGGGGTAGAACATGAGGACATTACTGTTCCAGATGTTGGATCATAATATGGATCTGTTATTACAGGGCCATCGCTTGCCATTGCATTTGTATAGTATTCCTGAGCGAAATAATCATATGCGGAATTGCTATATTCCCATGTAGTAACTGATTTGTCACCATCCTTATATACATATGGACCATAGTATTGTTGCTCTGGGTCGTAGGCATATGGCTCGAACCATAGTCCGGATCCTAGTACGATATCGTTTGTTGCTATCATATCCTGAAGCATCTTCTCATATGCATCCCATGCTGTGAATGTATATGATGAAGCAACACTGATAGCGATGGAATCTGCTAGAGTTTCAACATCCTGCAAATATCCACTTACCTCAGAAATATTTGCACGTAACTCTGCACTCATTGACTCTTGTGTTTTTGTATCTACAAGAGCATCACTTGATGTTGCCGACATAATAGTCAATACTATCTGAGCAATAACAAGTATTGGTAAAATCATTACCAGCATCTTGGTTCCGATTTTCTTAAAACTCATATTATCCCCTCCGTATTGTCTGATAATTGTCTACATTTTAATCTATATTTGTGTACAAATGTTGAAAATTCAACGTCATCAAGTGAACATTTTGTGCATAAAAAAGCGCCCCAAAGGGCGCTTGCTTTATGATTCTGCTTGTTTTAAGAAAATATTTTCTATCGCATTTATAATCTTTGTTTGCATTGGAGGCTTTACAAAATAGCCTGCTGGCTTCAGATCAAGTACAGCATCTACATGCTCCTTATCTGCAATTCCTGTAAGGAAAATTACTGGAACATTTTTGTAATCATCCTCTGCTCTAATCATTTCAAGAGTCTGCTTACCATCTACAACTGGCATTTCATAGTCAAGAATGATTAAGTCCGGTCTATCCTGTCCCATAGCTTTCATACACTGAGCCGCAGATGTTGCAAGAGTAACTCGATACTTATCCTGAAGCATATTTCTCATATTTCTAAGAAGTACTGGGTTGTCATCTACAACAATGATGTGACGCTTCTCAGTTTCTACTACAGCATTCAAAATAGCATCTGCATTCATGCTAAAAGCCTTGCAGATTTCCTTTATAATCTCTTCACGGCCTGGCTGCTGAATATGCTTGCACTGTCCTGAATAATAGTATGAAATAAACATTTGTTTCTTAAGCTCGCGCCCAAATGTTATGACAGGAAGCTGTTCATTGTACTCTCGAATCGCTTCAAAAATATCTTCCTGATGTGTTTCAAAGTCGTCAATGTCCATCAAAACTAAATCAGGAGCGTACAACTTCAACATGCTCTTAACTATTTTTGCACTACTAGTACATAACTGTGTATGGAAATGTTGTGCAAGGAATGAATTTACATCTGATGGAGATTCGTTACTGAAATCTCCCACTATAAGTATTTTACGCATTTTGTATTCTCCTTAACTAGCTTTGTAGCTCTTCAATATCTGCAAGTGCCTCATCGTCTTCTAGATTCATAATACGAAGATTTAATTGCTCTAGTTTAACTTGTTTATCATCGTCATAAGAATATGACATAATCTGTTTCATAATATTGTCGGCCTGCTCTGAGTCATGTGTCATAATTGACATCTTCAACATTTCAAGCAAAGCAAACAGTTCATCAATATCCTCCAGCTTAGGCTTTTCAACATCCGATGAAAGCACCTTCAGCCTTTCATGCATTATTTCCAACTCTTCAATAAGAATTGGTGTAATAGCTTTAATTCTATCGATATTATTGTCCTTAGCTGCAAACTCACAAGTCTTTGCAAGTCCGCCTAAGGCTGTAGCGCCAATTGTATTGGCCATGCTTTTAACTGCGTGAACTTTTATACGATAATCTTCAAGAGTGTTTCCACTGTCTATATCTTTATAATACCGAAGTATCTCATCCCTTTCAAACATTATCGAATCATAAAAATCCACCGCCGTCTGAAATACCATGTTTGTATCAGGGAAATGCAACAATGCATAATCCCAATCAATTCCTTCAATATCAGGAAGCTCAATTTTCTTAACACGATTCCTTCTTGCTTCATCTTTTGCATCAGGCTCATGATACTCCATCAACGACTCTGGAAGAAAATCACGGATTGTTTTTTCAAGCTGTGCAGGCACCACCGGCTTTGAAAGGAAGCCATGGAAACCAAGTGTTAAATATCTTTCTTTTGCTCCTGCAATAGCATTTGCAGTAAGTGCTATTACAGGTGTGCCCAAGCACTTATTACCTTCAAGCCTTGCCATAGCTTTGAAGGTTTCGACACCATCCATACCCGGCATCATATGATCCAAGAAAATCATATCAAAATGCTGATTCTTGATAAGTTGCAAGCAATCATATCCATTTTCAGCTTCAACAACTTTTACCTTGGAATCTCTAAGCAATGCAACGAACACCTTACGGTTCATAGCATTATCATCTACAACTAGGAAAGTAGCATTTGGTGCTTCAAAACTTGTGCTGTACTCATAATTTGAAGTAAGCTGCTTTAACTTCTGCTCAAAATCACCGATTGGCTCAGGATTTACTACCTCTTGGCTAATGGTAAATGAGAAAGTAGAGCCCTCGCCGTAGGTACTATCTACATTTAATGTGCTGCCCATCATCTTAAGAAGATTTTGAGTAATGGTCATTCCAAGGCCAGCACCTTCGATATTTCTGTTTCGATTTACTTCCAATCGCTCAAAGGATTCAAACATCCTTTTGATATCCTCTGGCTTTATTCCTATACCTGTATCTTTTACAGAAAAGGTAAGCTCAACATATTCGCCAAAGCTCTTTTTACAGGTGGTGGTTATTTCAATGTAGCCTTCCTGGGTATACTTTACTGCATTTGTGATGATGTTTGTAAGCACCTGCTTGATTCGAATATCATCACCTAACATATTGCAAGGGATATTGCTTGCAATGTTAAGCTTTAATTCCAGATTCTTTTCCTTTGCCCTTAGCACGATATTATTTAAAACATCATGCATAAGGCTCATGAAATCATATTCACCTTTAACGATGCCCATCTTACCTGACTCGATTTTGGTGATATCCAAAATATCATTTATTAATGAAAGCAGGTTTTGTGAAGCCGTCTTGATATCCAAAGCATATTCTTCAACGACCTTTTCTGAGGTTTCTCTCAAAATCATCTCGTCCATACCCATGATGGTATTGATTGGAGTTCTGATTTCATGAGACATATTTGCAAGGAAATTACTTTTTGCTTCTGTCGCTGTCTGGGCCTGCTTCTCAGCCTTTTTAGCCTGCAGTGTCTTTTCTAGCAAATCATCGTTATTGATAGCAGCTTGTCTATATAATTTTTCATAAATAGATCTCTGGAATTTAATAATTGAGCCGATTGCGAAGGCACTAATCATCATGGATTGTACCACGTCAAAAAATACGCTTCGCTTTGTCTGTAAGCTCACTACATATTCTGGATGATAATAAGAAATGACGTAGCAACCAATAATGATTGCCACATCAGTTAATAACATAAATAAGAAATCCATGCCGTCTAAAAGCATGAATATAAAAATAAGTCCCATGGAGAACCAGCAAACCATACCGCTGTTGATTCCTCCGGTAACAAAGAACATAACTGGAAACAGAGCTATTCCCACCACAAAACATACTGCGATAGTGCTGTTTTTCAGCCTATTCATATAGTTGGCCATATATATGCAGACTACATCTATTATCACAGAAACGAAAATAACTGCAGTCAAAATTCCTGACATACCGTTAATAATGTTGAATGGAATAGTGATAATTCCACCAATCAATCCAACAATAGTAATGATATTGAATAACACCAAATCTATAGGTAGGTCTGGACTAAAATACTTTTTCTGAAATGCCCTTAGTTTGTTCAAAACAACGTCCCCATTATCCCTTACAAAGTGTGTATTTTCACCGAAAATACCCTAAGATAAATATAAAGGAATAAATAAAATTGTACAATACCGGGGCCAAGAATAATTCGTGAAAAAACTGTGAAAACATCACATCTATCAACTATATATTCTCAATTTGCCAATCAATGGTGCTTAATCCCTTAGATTTCAAAAATTCATTAGTTTGTGAAAAGTGCTTGCATCCAAAGAATCCTCTGTATGCAGAAAGAGGTGATGGGTGTGGCGCTTTAAGTATTAAATGGTTCGGATTATTAAGCTTTGCACACTTTTTTGCAGCTGGTGAGCCCCATAGTAAAAATACTATTGGACGGTCCTGCTGATTTAAAATGTCGATAACCGCATCGGTGAATTTTTCCCAACCGATACCTGCATGGCTTGCAGCCTGATGTGCACGAACTGTAAGTACATTGTTAAGCATAAGAACACCCTGACGTGCCCATTTTTCCAAATATCCATTGTTTGGAATATAACATCCCAAATCATCGTTCAACTCTTTATATATATTCACAAGTGAAGGTGGAGTTTTTACTCCAGGCTTTACCGAAAAGCAAAGGCCATGGGCTTGACCAGGCTCGTGATATGGATCCTGACCAATAATAACTACCTTTACTTCTGATAATGGCGTAAAATCAAAAGCGTTAAAAATATCATCTGCCGGTGGATACACAGGATGCTCGTGATATTCCTTCTTCACTGTTTCATATAAGTCTTTATAGTATGGCTTTTTAAACTCTGGAGTAAGAGGCTCAAGCCAATCATTTGTAATTGCTGACATTATTCTTCCCTTCTATAAGTCATATATTTCTTGCCTTTTATTATATCTTATCCTTGTTTTCATTAAAACCATTCTATTTGACTATCAAATTAATAGGTTAGTCTTAAAATAATCACAACATAATGTTAATATGATTACAAAATATAATTTTAAACTATTAATTTGGAGGTCATATGTTTCAAAAAACCTATTATTTTCAAAGCATAGATGAGCTCGATGATATATTAAATACAATCTCAAATTCGGAAGCATACAATTCTGCTTCTGGTATTTTGATGCAATTATATAACTCAAAGACTGACGTGGATGAACAGGCTATGATTAATAAAATTACAAACCAATGTCCTAAGGCATGTCTTACTGGTATGACTGCTGCAAATATTGCTACGGAAGAATACGATATAAGCAGCTTTCCGCTACAGCTATCTGTTACATATTTTAAAGAAACACAGCTTGTTCAATTTGAATTCGATATGGAAAACACAACAGCTTTCGTGGCTGGCCGCGTTATGAGCAAAGCATTAGAAGATTTAGAGAATGTAAAATGTCTTCAAATACTTTATTACGCAAACAGTATTTCAATAAACAACTTTGTCCATGAGTTTAACCATCACCATATACCTACCTTCGGAGCGAAGGCTGGAAGAAACATTCGAGTGTTAAATCCTGCTCATATATATGGCAAAGGTGTATACTCTACCGGATTTATTGTTGTTGCCTTTGTAAGTACTTCATTAAAAATATATATGGACAACAATCTCGGTTGGCAACCTATCGGTTTGGAAATGGCTATCACCAAAACTTCCGGTAATAGCACTGTCGTTGAAGTGGATAAAAAACCTGCGGTTGATATATTTTCTAAATATTTGAAAGTTTCACCCAATAACCACTTTGTTCAGAATGTTTGCGAATTTCCTCTGATAATCGAGCGAAATAATTTCAAAATTGCAAGAGTTCCTTCTGGATATTTGCAAGATGGCAGCATTTCCTTCACGTCAGATGTGCAAAAAGGAGACCATTTTAGATTATCTTATGCAAATCCTGATAATCTCTTTGCTCTCACTGCTCAATCCGTAAATGATGTACACAATTTTGAACCAGAAGCGCTTTTCATCTTTGAATGTGGCAATCGAGTTAAGTTTTTGAAGGATAAATATTTAGAAGAAATCAAACAGTACTCCCACTATTATCCTGAATTATCAGTAACTACCGGCTATGCCGAGCTATTCTATACTGATGATGGATTTGGTGGAGACTTAAATAGTGCTTTAGTAGCAGTAGGCTTAAAAGAATCTGACAATTCTACAGACTGTATAATTCCATGTAGAGAGTATATTGTGGAAGAATCTGACTCTCAGGATACAAATGTTGATCAAGAAATTCCATTTTTAGAACGTATCTTAACTTTCCTAGAAAGCACTTCAAAGGAATTGGATGTTCTAAATCGAGAGTTAGGTAAAGTAGCTTATACTGATCAGTTAACAAAAATTTATAATCGTTGGGAATTGGAAAGAAAAATAGATGAAGCTCTCGAGCTCACCAATCAAGGCTCATCTTATGGTCTTTTCTTCATTGACATCGACCACTTTAAGCATGTTAACGATACTTACGGACACGATGTTGGTGATGCAGTGCTCCTATCAGTTGTAAATATTATTAAGGAAAGCCTAAAGGAAGGCCATATATTTGGCAGATGGGGTGGTGAAGAATTTGTTTATATTATCCCAGATGTAGATGAAAAGACTGCAGTAGAATTTGCCGAATCTATACGAAAGAAAATCGATGAAATATGCTTTGTGACTGTAAAACATATAACAATTAGCTTAGGTGTCACTTTGGCAAAACCAAATGACACCCTTGCATCATTTGTAAAAAGAGCGGATGACGCAGTATATGAAGCCAAGGAAAATGGCCGAAATCAAGTCAAATTCCATTTAGATTAGTATTACTGCAAAATCCAATCATCAAGAGGTAACCAGAAGCCCAAATCCTTAAGCTCCTGCTCAATAATATCAAGTGTCTCCTCATTATCTGCACTAATGATATGATAATGATATCCACTTGTAGCAGAGCTTAGGGATTTTGATTTTCCGGAAACTATCGCCTCCATAAATTCCTTTGCTTGCCTTCTTGAGCTGACATTAAGCGGTGCTTCAAGACGATTGTAAAAACGGTGGTTAATAATGATATTTTCTGCACATCCACCATTATCAACTATTGCAAAAAGCTCATCTAATATCTGATCATCATTGTGATGACTCTTTATAATTCTTTTGCATTTATTCTCAGATGCTAATACATATCCTCTGTTTGTTGAAGTAATTTCTATGCCATTAGCTCTAATTAATGCAATATCTGTGACCACAACCTGACGACTAACATCAAGTTCATTTGCCAGTGCTGTGCCCGATACAGGCTTATCCGATTTTCGAATTATCTCTATAAGTCTTTTTCTTCTTGCCTGTCCGTCCATAGTTCCTCCCTTTATGCAGATTAAACTGCATGTAAGTTTTTCATCGAAATATCAAGAATTGGAGCTGAATGAGTTAATGCTCCACTTGAAACATAATCAACTCCGCTATCTATTATATTTTTTATGTTCTCTTTTGTCACGTTTCCTGAGCATTCTGTTTTAGCGCGACCATTAATTATTGCAACTGCCTCTTTCATTGTGGACACATCCATATTATCAAGCATGATAATATCTGCACCTGCTTCCACTGCTTCCTTAACCTGCTCAAGAGTTTCTGTTTCGATTTCAATCTTTCTAACGAATGGTGCATATTCCTTAGCCATCTGAACAGCCTTTGTAATAGACCCTGCTGCTCCGATGTGATTGTCCTTTAAAAGAATACCATCAGAAAGATTGTATCTGTGGTTTTGTCCACCGCCACACTTTACTGCATATTTCTCAAAAATACGCATGTTAGGTGTAGTCTTTCTTGTATCAAGAAGAACAGTCTTGCTGCCCTCTAAAAGCTTAACAACTTGATTCGTGTATGTTGCAATTCCACTCATACGCTGAAGATAGTTAAGAGCCACGCGCTCTCCCGAAAGAAGAACACGAATGTCTCCCTTTACCTTTGCCATAAGCTGTCCCTTTGTGACCTTATCTCCATCTTTTACATACTTTTCCACAATTGTATCTTCATCAAGTATCTTGAATACACGCTCGTATACGTCCATTCCACAAATTACACCATCCTGCTTGCAGATAAGCTCCACTTCACCTGCCTGTGGGCCAGGCATAACAGAGTTTGTAGTAACATCCTCGCTTGAAATATCTTCGCGCAATGCCATTTTGATAAGCTCGTCTGCATTGAGCTTCATTGTAATATTGTTCATTTATATGGCCTCCTTTTCGGCTCTCATGTCTGCTTCTTTTTTGATTTCACCAACCACCATTGCATGGTAGTTTTCCATAATGCTTGGAAGATCCTCATAACCATCCATGTTTACAAGGTTATCAAAATCCTCTGCTGATTTATAGTCATTTCTTGCTGCAATATCCAGTGCGGCACGCTTTGCAAATACAAGGCTTTCAAGCAATGAATTGCTAGCAAGACGATTTCTTCCATGTACTCCATTACAGCTGGTTTCGCCAACTGCGTACAGCTGCTCCATTGTGGTTTTGCTGTCTTTATCTACATAAATGCCGCCCATGAAATAGTGCTGTGCAGGCACCACTGGAACCCAATCAGTAAGTGGATCATATCCAGCCTCCTTGCACTTGTTGTAGATATTTGGAAAATGATTTAAAATTTCATCCTTTGGAATTGGTGAAAAATCGAGCCATACATGCTCAGTTCCCTGCTCCTTCATCTTGTCAAAGATTGCATGACTAACCACATCTCTTGGCTGTAATTCATCTGTAAATCTTTCACCGTTCTTATCTCTGAGGACTGCTCCCTCTCCACGAACAGACTCAGAAATCAAGAAGCTTCGTCCACCCTGCTTTGTAAACAGAGTTGTAGGATGAATCTGTACATAATCACAGTTCTCCAGCTTAACATTGTGATACATAGCAAGTGCCAGAGCATCGCCAGAGATATGCCTGAAGTTTGTTGAATGAGGATAAACACCGCCTAAGCCTCCGCAGGCTAGTACCGTCACATCCGCTTCAATTGCAGTTGTTTTACCATCCATATCTGCAACAACAATTCCATAGCATACATTTTCATGACAAACCCAATCAACCATAGTTGTGTGTGCCATCAAAGTGATATTATCTCGCTCCTGCACTCTCGCCAAAAGCTTGCTGGTAATCTCACGACCTGTTATATCTGCGTGAAACAAAATACGATTGTTGGAGTGAGCCCCCTCTTTAGTAAAGAGGAACTCACCATCCTTTTTATCAAATTCTACCCCATAGTTAACCAAATCATTGATTATACTCTGAGAGCTCTTTATCATGATTTCTACCGACTCACGACGATTTTCATAATGACCAGCTCTCATCGTATCTTCAAAATATGCCTCATAATCTGCTTCGTCTCTAAGCATACATATGCCACCCTGAGCCAAAAAGCTATCGCATCCATCCAAGGCATCCTTTGAGATACATAATATTTTTTTATCCTGTGGTAGGCTCAGTGCACAAAACAAACCTGCAACACCTGTACCTACGATTACTACATCATATTTCTTTTCCATGATTCATACTCTTTTCCACAAATTACTTTGCCAACTCCAGCATTCGCTTAAGTGGAATAAGTGATTTTTCCCTCTTCTCATCACTTACTTCAACTACCCCTGTTCCATCTCTCAAACAATCTCTTACCTTCTTCAAAGTAACCTTCTTCATGTTTGGACAAATCTGAACAGAGCCTGCTGAATAAAATGTCTTCTCCGGATTATTCTTCTTGAGCTGATAAAGCACCCCAAGCTCCGTAGATATGATGAATTCTTTTTTATCAGATGCAGTAGCATAATCAATTATTCCTGAAGTGCTTCCAATATAGTCCGCATACTCCAATACATCTAATGTACACTCAGGATGAATCAGAACCTCCGCATCCGGATGAGCCTCCTTCGCCCTCTTTACCGCATCCACAGTAACAGCCTTATGCACATGGCAATAACCATCGTTAAAGATGAAATTCTTCTCCGGAACCTTACTAGCAATATACCTTCCCAGATTCTCATCAGGAATAAAATAAATATTCTTATTAGGCAATGACTTTACGATTTTCATCGCATTTGAAGAAGTAACACACACATCTGAATGCATCTTCAATTCCGCTGTAGAATTGATATAGCAAACAACTGCCACATCATCATACTCAGCCCTTACCTGATTAATCTTTTCCACCTCTGCCATATGCGCCATAGGGCAATCCGCTTTCTCATCAGGCATCAGCACCGTCTTCTCAGGATTCAGAATCTTAGCCGATTCCCCCATAAACTTAACACCTGCAAAAACAATGGTACTCTCCTTCAAATCCACAGCTACCTTTGCCAAATAGTAGCTATCCCCCACATAATCCGCTATAGCCTGCACATCATCATTAACATAATAATGGGCCAAAATAACAGCGTTCTTTTCCTTCTTTAACTCCTTAATCTCTTCTGCCAGAGTAGACATAACAATTCTCCTTTTACATGCCAATCTCAGTTGACAGCAAGTATACCACATGTATAGTCTACTGACAAGACACTTGTCAAAACACCGTCACGCCCTCCAGCCCTCTAACCTATCAAGGCCGCCATGCCCTCCCGGCCTCTAACGTATAAGGGCCACCCTACCCCGGCCCCCGGCACACCCGCCTGCTACCACCTGCAAGTATCATTGGAGCAGATTTTCGGATTACCTTAATGTGTAAAGTCGCCCATATGTAGGTGTACTTACGAAGCTTTTACTATTCGAAGGTAATGTATGGGTGGGACGGACAATGTAGTTTATATAATCATCTAGTCTTAACTAGTCTTTGTATTATTACTTTTGCTACTCCGTTCACAAAGAAAAATTAAAAAAGAGATATTTGTATGTATTGGCACCGTGGCACATTCAACATCGTGTTTCAAGTGACCACTGCTGCCGCCGTCCTAGCGGCAGCTGCCAATTCATATCAAATATCTCTTTTTATTATTCTAAGTTCATTCCAAAGCAAATAGTAATAAATACAAAGCTAGCTTAAGACAGATGATTACTCAGAGTAGTGTTTGTCCGTCTCCACCCATACCTTACCGATAGAATTGTAAAACTTTGTAAGAACACCTACTAATAAATATGAGCGACTACACATTTAGATAATCCAAAATCTGTGACGTACTTGCAGGTGGAAGCAGGCGGGTGTGCCTGGGGCCGGGGTAGAGTGGCCTTGTTTGCCTATACCGGGAGGGCATGGCGGCCGGGTGTACACCTAGGCCTGGAGGGCCTGTTCGATGCCTAGGGCAAGTTGGTCGGCGCAGCTGGTGCCTTTGAAGCCGCAGAGGTTGCCCTTGAGAATTTCTACGGTGTGGGCTGCATCGGCGCCCTCAAGGAGTTTGCTGATGGCGAGTGTATTGCCTGCGCATCCTCCGGTGAATTTTACGTTGTGAAGCTTGCCGTCCTCAATTTCGAAGTCGATTTTGCGGGCGCAAACTCCCTTTGGTGTAAAGCTGTATTTTTCCATTTAAACTCCTTTTTCGCTCTGCCAGTGAGCGTATTACATTGTGTCTATTGAATTTAGCATGTCTAGGTTTTTGACTTCCGTTTCTGTAAATACATCCTCAGAAAAATCTGCAGGCATTACAGATGGAGAGTACCAAACCTGACCCATGAAATAATTCATTATTTCTGAATCTCTGAAACTATAGCCGTGACGGGCATAGATTTCGTTTTTTGCGATGTGTATAACCTCTGCAGGTACATTTTCAAAATCTGCAGTGGTGTAAACTGTTGTGTCTGTGTTGAATAAGTATGTGCAGTAGCAAGCATCACCTGTTACACCACGGGATGTTTCCCAATAGCTTGATACTGTAGGCCAGTATTTGTTATCTGTGAGGTATTGGCTGCGTTCGGATATTGCCGCAGATATTTCCTCTGAGGACCAGTCTTTGATGGTGTCAACGTATTCGCCAGGATCCACAACTGTGATAACAGAATTGTCTTCCACAGCCTCCTCTGAGGATTCTGTGGATTCTGCTATGTCGGTTGTTTCTACAACTTCTTCCTGGGCTACCGCATTTTCCTCGCTCACTGTAAGTTTTTTATCCTTCTTGTGAAGGGCATTATAAGAAAAACAGCCTGCAAGTAGACCTACCACTATACATACTACGATTTCAATTGTCCATCGACGAACATTTTTGTTGTTATAAAGCTTAACTATAAGCTTACGTAAATCATCAAAACGTGAAAACATTCCTTCCATAGCTACTCTTCCCTTTTCCATTTTTCTTTAGAGTATACCATATTTTGACGAATTTGTTACATTATATTGCATTTTTGTTACATTGTTCGCTCGATTTCGTTTCTTGTAGCTGCTACGCTGCCTTGAGCCATTTGCTTGCTGCCGCCACCTTTGGCTCCTAAAAGCTCTCGCATTCCTGCGGCAATTGCTGCACAGTCCCTGGTCTTGCTTCCAATTACAAAGTTGTAGCCATCATCGTCATTTCCTGAGAATATGCAGCACAAGCCATCATGCTTTTCAACTAAAGCGTTGACTCCATCACGCATTATCTTTGCATCTAAATCTTCAGAGAAGATTGTGATATCAGGAATATCAGATGGATAGCTTTCTATTTGATTCATCAGTATTCCTGATTTGATATCGCTTATGCGATATTTCAACTGCTTGCCTTCATCCATCAATGAAATGATCTTATCTGGTACTTCATCCTCTTTGCAGCTCAATGTGCGGTACGCTTTAGCCAGCAATTTCATACGACGATTGTAGTCGTCTAAGGCTCTTAATCCACAAAGGATATAGATTCTTGTTCCGCCTTTGTATTTCTCGTATGATACCACTTTTAACATGCCAACCTGGCCAGTGCTTTTAACATGTGGTGCACAGCAGGCACATAGATCAACTCCTTCGATTTCCACCAATCGAACTGGGCCATCAATTTCTTTTTTACTTCTGTAGGCTATTGCTCCAAGCAGTTCCTGTTTAGGATAATATGCTTTGACTGCCACATCCGCAGCAATCACCTCATTTGCCTTTCTTTCGATATGCTCAACCATATCCTCTGAAAGCTCTATATTCAGATCGAGTGTGACCGTATTGTCGCTAAGGTGGAATCCAACATTTTCAGCGCCATATTCATTATGAGCAAGTCCTGTAAAAATATGCTCTCCTGTGTGCTGCTGCATATTTGAAAAACGATGGTTCCAATCAATCACACCATGAACTTCCTCACCAATCAGGAAGCCCCCTTTGCAGTAATGATAAACTGTATCCCCCTCAATCTGTACATCAACCACCTGATGCTCATCTAAATGGCCTATATCGCTGGTCTGTCCTCCCTGCTCAGGGAAAAACAAAGACTTATCAAGAACAACCTTATAAAGCTTTTGATCCTCTTTTACAGTTTCATCGCAAGAAATTACCTTAGCTGTAAAATCCTTTGCAAATGCATCTTCATCATAAAGTGCTATTGTTTTCATATATATTCACCCTTAGTTTTTGCCGATTGGAATACCAAAAATCTTTGTCTGGAATCCATCTCGTAAGGTCTCATAATCTGTGTAGTTAATAGTAGATTTGAAATGATTATTCCAAGTATCCTTTAGCTTGTCACAGATTTCTTTGCCATTTTCTTCATTTGTAAGAATAGATGGGAACACATAATAAATCATGAAATAATTCAGATTCATTAAGTCAGCGCCTCTTACCTTGCCAAACTTTTTGAATGCAGCTGTTACATCCTCGCAAAGCTCCTTTGCGCTAGCTTCTACATCATCAGCTTCCACCAAATCCTTTAGCAAATCATATCTCTGCTGATTAAACATATCCATCTGCTTTTCATAGTCCTTTTTGTTGTGGACCTTGCTAAGATATGCTACATCCTCAAACAATTTTTCAACATTAAATCCCATCAATAATACCTCCTAAATCTTTTATGTCATCCACCTTTGCTGCGTATCCATCTACTGAATCGCCATATCCATATGCTGCCCAGATGAAATCAACCCCCGCTGCATCGCAAGCATCCTTATCGCCTTGAATATCCCCGATGTAGACCGGTTTCTTCAAACCATTTTTCTTGGCAATTCCTTTTATGTTATCAGCTTTTCCAAGACCATTGTCACCATAACAAATGAAGTCAGTGAAATACTTTCCGTAACCACTTCTCTCCAGGAATGATTCGATATATCCCTGCTGACAATTGCTTACTATAAAAAGCTTTGTCTTTTTGCAAAGTGTCTCAAGTGTTTCCTCCAAGCCTTCATATGTTGTATCACCCTTTGACTGTGCCAAATCCTGCATCTCATATTCTTCGCAGAGCTTTACTGTATCGTATCTGCGATTTGAATCTTCGTCAGGAATACAGGCATCAGCAATGTCTGTCATTGTCTTTCCAAAAAGCTGCTGAAGCTTGGCTGGAGTGAACTTAACATCATACCCTTTATCCTTGCAGGCTCTTTCCCAGCTTGCAGCGAACAATGGTGTGTTGTCCCAGATTGTTCCATCCATGTCAAAAATCAATCCATCAGTATGTATCTTGCTCATTTAATTGCTCCATTTTCTATATATAACTAGGTGCTATTTTATAACATTTTCAGTATAATTGATAGATAAATTACCTAGAAAGGAAACGGTATGAACGACGACGATCAGCTTTTATATAAACGACTAATAGAGCTTTCTAACAGAGCCTATCAAAATAACATTTATACCTTCAGTGATTTTCTCAGCCTATCCCAGCAGGATGTACTTTATCAGGCTGCAAGAGACAAATCCTTTGCACCTATCAAATACGATTTGTTTGGTGGATATGAAAATTGCGAGCGCAAGATGGTTCGCTTTGGAAGTGAAGCAGATTTTGGATACGAAATTGATTTCCCCATTAAATGTATCAAGGTAGAGCCTCTTGCCAAGAAATTTGCAAAAGAATACACCCACAGAGACTACCTGGGCTCTCTCATGAGCCTTGGCATGGATAGAAAAAAGTTTGGTGATATCTTTGTAGATGGCATGGATGCGTATATCTACGCCGATGAATCTACTGCCGATTATCTCCTGGAAAACTTTGTTTCCGTAGGACGTAATTCTGTTAAGTGTTCTATCTCGGAATTGCCTGAGTCATATAAAAAATCAGCCCTAAAGGAAACCACCATACAGGTAGCCTCCCCTAGAGCTGATGCTGTTATTTCTAAAGTTTATAACCTAAGCCGCAAGGATACCATTCCATATTTCACCGAGAAAAAGGTATCGGTTAACGGTCACATTGTCGAAAACAACGACAAGATTCTCTCTGCTGGAGATTCGGTATCTGTCCGTGGCTTCGGTAAATTTAACCTCGTAGAAGAAGGTGGCCTGTCTAGAAAAGGCAAGCTCAACCTTGTGGTGGAAATCTTTGGCAGATAGCCGCAATTAATGTCTCTTGTATGCAGGCATTAACTGAAGCTTGTGAAGATTTGCCACATGCTTTCTATCGATTGATTCTCTAACGTCGGCTGGAATGTCGGCGTTGGAATCTGAAATATATTCATCAAGCTGAGCATACTTAAATCCAAGCTTATCTTCATCAGACATTCCTGATAATCCATCAGAAGGTGTCTTGTGCACTAACTCATTTGGAAGTCCCAAATATTCTCCAATCTGAAGAACCTCTGTAACTGTGAAATCCTGAAGCAATGAAACATCACCTGCTGCATCGCCGTACTTTGTTGAATATCCAACGTAATCCTCTGAAGCATTGCATGTGTTAACAACAAATGAGGTAACTGGCTGTCCCTGTGCAACTGCGTACAAAGTAGACATACGAAGACGTGGTGCCAAATTGATACGTAAATCCTTTGTTACTTCAAAAGCACTGGCCTTTTCAAAAGTAGCAATGGCTGCATTGTAGTAATCTGTAATAGGTACTACTTCGTTTGGTATTCCAAGGAAATCTACTAGCATCTTAGCATCTGCCAAATCTGACATCTCGCCATTTGGCATAATGATTCCAACTACTCTATCTGCTCCAAGCGCCTCTTTTAAAATAGCTGCTGTTACAGATGAATCCTTGCCACCAGAGATACCAATAACTGCTCTTGTGTTATCTCCGAATTTGTTAAACCATTCTCTTGTGTACTCAATCAGCTTCTTTGTTTGATCTTCAACATTAAACTCTCTCATCGTTATGCTCCTTATTTCAGTCGATATAATTCCGACATTCTACGTCCGACAATTGACTTTTCTTTCTTACCAACTGGCTCAATTCTGTCAGCAACCATAATTCTAAAGTTGGCCTTGTAAAGGCTGTGACCTAAAAGTAACTCATAGATTACCTGTAAATCAGGAAGTGTAAACTCTTTGTTTGCCATGCTGAATGGAAGGTCAGTATATTCGATTTCTCTTCTAAGCTTGATCATTGACTCAACAATAATCTCATCATGATCAAATGCCAACTGAGATTTGCTCTTTTGCGATGCTACAGTGTTTGCATATCTAACATTTCCGTTTTGGAATCTCTTTGTAGAAAGCTGATATACGATTTCCACTCCAATATCGTCATTGAAAATACGAAGCATATTGTCTGTAAACTCAAAATCAAACCATGCAGCTTCCAATGCATCATCACCGCCTCTTACTGGTGGTGCAACTGGAGAGAGTGCCATGTAAGCAACACTCATTACACGTGTACGAGGATCTCTGTTAGGCTTTGAGAATGTGTAAACCTGCTCAAGGAATACATTCTTAAGACCTGTCTCCTCCTTAAGCTCGCGGGCTGCCGCCTCATAGCATGATTCATCCTCGTGTACGAATCCACCTGGAAGTGCCCAACAATTAATGAAAGGATGAGCTCCTCTTTTTATAAGTAATATCTTTAAACCAGAATAATCTTTTTTAGGTCCTAATACCATCATATCAACTGTTACGGATGGTCTAGGATAATCTCCTGGGCTGTACTGTGCAAGAAATTCTTTTTCGGTTAAACCGTTCTTGTCTTTATACTCCATCTTATCCTCCTATTTTCCCTCATAATCAATAATTCCATAGTAGTAATGTACTACCTGTTTTATATTTTGTCAATCATTAATCAATATTTCTTACTATTCTTATTTATGATATACTTAATACTTGAAATCTAAATATTATGATGATTGGAGAATTATTTTGAGAAAAAAACTAATAGTAATCCTTTGGATATCATTGGTTGTTCTAGTGATTGCCTTTTGTTCTCTTGTAATTTATCAAAACAAATTGGCTGATGAAAAACTAAAAGAACAGGAACGTATAGAAGCCGAACAGGAGGCTGCTGCCTTAGAGGAAGCAGAAGAAGCTGAAGAAGAAACCGATGAGGAGCTTCCAGCTGACGAATATACCTTTACAGATTTAGAGGCTACTTATTTTGCTCAATCTGACGCCACTGTTCGCGAAGAGCCATACGACACAGCCGAAATCATTGGTACTCTTTCCATCGATTCCCGAATCTCCGTGGTTGGCACTTGCAATGAAACTGATTACTACAAAATAAAGATTAATGGAGATTACGGCTATATCGCCTTTGATGATGTTTCAGAAGAATACATCGACATACCAGTTCCTTCTGCAACAAAGTCTGTACCTACAGCATCAAAGGACATCCTTTTCATAGGTAATTCCATCACCTTCTATCCAGCCACATCTGACTGGTGGGGTTCAGGATGGGGTTGCGGCGCATCAGCACCTGCCACTGATTATGTTCATTTGACAGTTGCGGCAAAGGGATACTCATCATATGATTGCATGTCGCTTAGAGCTTGGGAGTTTTCCAACACTAGAAATTACGAGCTTGATGACCTGGATCCATACATCACAAATTATCAATACAGCACTATCGTTATTGAATTAGGTGAAAATGTTAAGGGACACGAAACACACTTCAAAGAAGATTTAAAAGATATGATTACATATATCAAGTCCTACAATCCTAATGCTCGTATCGTAATGCTTGATAATTTCTGGAAATATAGCAGTATCATTAGTACGAAAAAAGAGGTTGCTTCAGAAATGGGCTGTACTTATGTAAGCCTTTCAGATATTCAGGGTGTTGCAGAATATCAGCTTCAAGAAGGCGACCAATATACAGCACCCGATGGCACTGTATATACAATCGGTTCCTTCCTTGCCGGTCATCCAAACGATGCTGGATATGCAGCAATCGCTCAGCATTTAATAAGCGCTTTGTAACATTATTTCAAAACATTTATCACACGTTGCATTGTTTTAAATGCTTCATAGTCGTATCTTTCTACGGCTTCAATAACAATTACATCAGAGTTTTTGATGTCCGAGTGTATTTCCGACATATAATCACGATGCGCAAAAGTACACTCTGTAAAATCCTTTGAAATATAAGGCATCATGTTTACACGAAAGCTGTCGCCGATAAGGCACAGCTTTTTTTGATTTGCCCCATCACTTGTGGTATGGCAAACCATAGCCTCAGTGTCCAAGCCATTAACTGTAATCTCAGGGCGATAATCCACTGTGTATTCCACATCGTCATGGTAGATTTGATCATCTGGGATACCCATGTATGTGTATAACTCGTATTTTTCTGCATCCTGTGTGCCGGTAATCCATTGAGTTGGAGCGGTCTGCTCCACTCCCATTGCAGCGTAAAGTGCATTTGTGCCATACAATGCGCCAATATGATTCCAGTGGCTGTCGTATTTGTAGTAAGTCTGCAAAATACCTGCTGCATACAAGGATTCAGTAAGTGGATATAAATATGGTGTAGAGCAATTTTCTGAAATATAGCTGTGTAGCTGCTGCTCTCTTTTGTATGTGTTTGCTATATCGACTGTAGGCATGTACTGGGAATATACCTGTGATTTATTTGGAGCGATGTAAATATATAGCTCCTTTCCCTGGGCTGTACACAGAGCCTGCAGCTCATTAAGCTTGGCTGCATAGCTAGCCATCTCACTTTCGCTAAGTATATTTGTGCCCTGATAGCATTCTATTTCATTTTCCCCGTATAGGAACAGCCAATTCTCCCTAGCAAGGATTACATCCTGATATACGTGAAGCGGGAAGTATGTATCTGTTTCAGCCACCTCTTCTACTGGCTCGCTTGCTTGAACCTCCTCGCCTGGCACGATTGGTTTATTCGTCTCACCTTTGTCAGCACTTTCAACAATATTTGTAGGAGTATAAAGCTTGTTTCCAATGGCAATCTCCACTTTATCAAACTGACCTTCCACCCCATCATTAAGAGCTTTATACCATGTAATAAGGGTATATCGAAATGGTATTCTATCGTCAATAAAGCTTGAAACAGTTTCTCCAGAGTTAAGCAAATCGCCCCAGTCTATTGTGGCCGCCTCTCGATTCTCTGTCTCTACATTTGAAATCTTGCCATAGAAATCCGGAGCAACTACTCTAAGCAATCCTCCTCCCACCCATGGGAATACAAGGATTGCTAAAAAGACTAATATGAAGATTTTGTTCTTTAAATTCGTAAAATTCATATTGCTCCTTAAAACTGATAATAAATGAATGGATTGTAAGTTCCATTTACAAGGAATAACAAACTAACTAGTAATATTGCAAGGCACACTGCCATGTTACCCTTTACCGCTTTGACACTCATATGAGCCTGGACAAATCCTGCAAATATCACTGCTGCAAAAATAGCGATTACACCCATGCCTGATAAATATGTAAACAGGTTCAATATTCTGATTCCGCCTGCAAACATTCTAGAAATATAGGTAAATGCAGATATTATGGAATCCGCTCTAAACACTACCCATAAAAGATTTACAACAAAAAATGTTAATAATCTATTTAGGAATTTCACTGGATTCTTTTCCAATATCTTTCCAAACCAAACTCTTTCGAATATAAGCAAAATGCCATACACCAAGCCCCAAGTAATAAAGGTCCAGTTAGCTCCATGCCAAATACCTGTCAAAAGGAATACGATAAATATATTCATGCAGGTCTTTTTCATGGTACATCTGCTTCCACCTAGAGGGATGTACACATAATCTCTAAACCAGGTAGAGAGTGAAATATGCCAGCGTCTCCAGAACTCTCTAACTGATTCTGCCCTATAAGGATGATCAAAGTTTTCTTTGAAATCGAATCCAAACATTTTTCCAAGGCCTATGGCCATATCAGAATATCCGCTGAAATCATAGTATATCTGGAATGTGTAACAAATAGAGCCAAGCCATGCGACTGTAGCATCCAGCTGTGATATATCAGCTGCCCAGATTTTATCTGCAATGGACGCTAACGTATTTGCGATAATAACCTTTTTGCCAAGGCCAAAGCAAAATCGTTTGATACCAGCTGCAAACTCGTAGCTTCCAACACTTCGCTCTGTCAGCTGGCCCGAGATATCTTTATAGTGAACAATAGGTCCAGCTATCAGCTGTGGGAAGCATGAAATGTATAGCGCAAAATACCAAAAGCTGCTCTGTACCTCCACCTGGTCGTTGTATACGTCAATTACATAGGACAAAGCCTGGAATGTAAAAAAAGATATACCAACTGGAAGAACAATCTGTGGAAGATTTAATGCACCTGTGCCCACTCCCGAAAATAGATTTGTAAATCTATCTGAAACAGTAAGGCTTCCGCCAAAGAATATATTTTCAATTATCGCTATAAAAAAGTTGAAATATTTAAAGAAAAAAAGAATGCCTAAATCAAGAACAACAACAGATACCAAGAATATCTTGTTGAACCTGTGGCTATGACGATTGCTTGCGCACAAAAATCCCCCAGCCCAATTTATAAAAATAACTATGCCTATCAGCAGGAGATATTTCACCCCGCCGAAGGCATAGAACACCAAGCTGAATATTAAAAGGATTATGTTGGAAAGCTTAATCCTATTTGCATATGAACCACCTTTAAGCCTTGGAATACCATAGTAGGCCAACAGGCATAAAGGTAGGAAAATTGTAGTAAATAAAATAGAACTAAAAACCAAGTTATTCTCCCTTTGTAATACTAGTTTTTAATCATTAATGTAGTGAGTGGCTTTTTCTTGTTGAAAAATGAAACTACTACATCACATACATAAGCCCCAATGAGAGTCACCACCGTACATCCCAAAACCTTAGCTGGGAAGCTGATGCTTGGAAGTAGTGACTGCACTAATCTAATGCTATAGAACTGATTTAAGTATATAAGCAAGCTCATCTTTCCACACCAGCCAAATATAGGCTTGTCAAAGATTTGATGACATGGATTAACATTTGAAAATGTAAGAATTAAACCAATCATCATAATAAACAGTGTTGGGAAGCTGTATTTAGGATCAACTCCTGTTACTGCATATCCAAATACAAGTAAATAACAAACTAGCTCTACTATTGCTAAGATGTTTTTCCCTGCCTTTGTAAATTCGATTTTGTTAAGCTGTCTCGTAAGGCTATATGCACTACATCCAAGCGCCATTTCTGACATTCCTCTAAGGAAGCACTTGTAGAAGTGACCTGTCCAGCCATCAATTCCAGCCAAGCTGTTGTATTCATGAGCCATGTAGCCCAGCACAAAGAGTGCCAAAAGTGGGCAAACAATTTTTACAAAAGCCTCGTAGTGACGTCTAAGGAAGTACCAGAAAATAAAGGTAACCATAAGCCATACATCCAAATACCAGGTAAGCTTATTTACCCAAGTACTATCAAATCCAAAGACCTGAAGGAAAAATACAGAAGCCCAGGAATCAACCACATAGCTGATTCTTCCTTTTACTGTATTCTCCAAGAAATACGCATTTACGATAATCGTAAGAATAATCGCAAACAGATGATATGGAAAAACATTCTTGATTTTCTTCCACATCATCTGTGCTGTTTCTGTACCAATTAATTCTGTGCTGACAGATCTTTTAGCAAAAGCACTGGCAGCCAGCAGATAGCCTGAAACCAAAAAGAAAAACTCTACTCCAATATACCCATGATTGAAAAAGTATATTCCTTTTATTCCAATGCTAATATTTCCATCCACTGCAAATCGCTTGTGAATATGGAAAAACAGAATCCCCAAAGCAAAAATAAAACGTAAAAACTCCACTCGTCCATTTTTCCCTTGTTTACTCATATCGTCTAAAAATCTCCTTCGTGGATGTCATTGTCATCCACATCATCTACCATATTTTCTCTTGTGTATACACGCTTTGCCTCGCGCTGCTGTTCAACCTGAACTGAAAGCATTTCCTTAACATTTGCAGAATTCTTAACGTTTCTGATTTCAAATGTGCCAAGGCTTTTATCAGATGAGCTAACAATAATAGAACCAACACCAAAGATTCTCTGTCCTAAGCTGCGCTTAAGCTGTAAATCAAGGATTCTATATAGTCTAACTTCATTCTGCTCAAGGTTGAAAAAACCAGTTTCAACAAAGAGTCTGTCTTCACTCATGCTGTACTTTGTAAAGCTGATAGGTAAGCCCAAATGTCTTTTTCTATCATGCCATAAAATGTTTGCCATAGTTATCCTCCCAAATAAAAAATGATGTAGCCTTCGGCTACTAGAGGAGGCCTTTTCTGCGCAAAGCTTGAAAAAACCTCCTCATTAATTATATCACTTATGCCTCAATTGTTCCTTCTCTTTTTGCTATAGACTTGAGAATCAATCTTGTTAAGAAGAATGAACCAACTGCAAGTACTCCCGTAACAACTGCAGATGTGATCATACTAGAGGTGTTCGCGCGTCCCACCTCTGCTGTTTCCGCAAAATCCATTCCAACCTGTTCCATTGCCCAATTCATCATAAAAAGAAGTGCCATATTGTATCCGTTGAATACTATATGCATAATCATTGATGTGAAAACACTTCCGCTGGCTCTGTTTGTGTAAGCAAAAATCAAACCTAACACAGTTGCATAGCAGAACTGATTAATATTCAGATGAAGAGCACCAAACATTAATGCTGAAATAATAGCAGCTGCTGTAAATGGTAAGATTTTGTTTAATCTATTTGTAAAGAAACCTCTGCAAACAATTTCTTCTACTATTGGAGCGCTAATTACTGTAGCTACCAATGTGAGCCCTACTGATTCTGCTGCAAACTGATCTACTTCTTGCAATATTACATTTGGAACTATAAACTGTGAAAGTACATTTGCAAACATTGCCATAGGACTTACTACAATTGTAAGCAAAATAGTCTGAAAGAATGTTGCCACTTTTATTCCTTTAAACCCAAATGCTTCAACAATTGAATCTCCCTTTTTGATAGTGTAAGCAAACACCGGAATCAAAAGGCAAATATCCAAAACAATAACGTGGGCATATGTTGGAACATTAATGCCTAATACATTTGTAAATATCCCAAAGATTGTGTTAATACCAAGTTCAATTACTATTTCCAATAAAAATAATAACATTAACTTTGCTACTTCAATTTTGTCGATTTTCTTTTCCATTTTCTCTCCCTTTATAAATCATTATTTACTGCTACTCTTCTGGTTGTTAGCCAGGCGATAATAAGTGTAACTATTATAAAAACTATGATTCCAAGCCATATTCCAAGCTGATTGTAAACAGGATTTACTAGATGATCAAAAGCGCTTGCAAAGCAATCTCTAATTACTGGGAATATGTGCGAAAGTCTAGGAACTCCAAACATTAATACAAAAATGCCAACGTAATATACCCAGTATGCATTTTTTCCAAATCGAATGATGCTATTACCAACGGCCCCAGAAATCAACGAAAATAAACCAAAACAAATTGCCGCTACTTTTAACACTACGCTAGCTCCAACCACACTTGGCAAAGCAATGATAATCAAACTAATAATAATGATTTCAACCAAATCATATAGTCTTGTATAAATAAACATCTTTTTTCTTGTCATACCAAATGACAAAGCTCTTGGAAAATCTGTTGCAATCAAAAATGGTTTAAAGAATAAGCTCATTCCTATATATCCACCTGCAATAAAGCTTGCACATAGCTCTATAATAGTTAAGTCATCTTCTGTACATGCTGTTATTATTAGAGACAGAAGCACTGCACCAAATACGATTATCCCATAAAAGATTTCATTGTACTTCTTAATCTCAAATGTTGCTTTTAAATCTCTTATCATATCGTCCCCCTACCTAACCATCATGGTTTTGCTGAGCTTGTATCCCCAGGCTTCTAAACCTACAAATAAAAGTATTATTAATATTGGAAATAGAATTGGCGGTATACTAGCTACGTTTGTTACTAATATAGCGTTGCCATCTATTGCTGCTCCAACACCTATCATTCCACCTAATATGGCACATCCCAAAACAATAACCATAATTACAACTTTTCCATGTCTTCTAAGCTTGTGCCCAATAACATTTCCTGCCGCACCGGTTACAAGCCCCATTAATGCTGTTGCATATACATAGAACATAAAAAACTTGCTTAAGAATATTGATGCAACCACTGCCACAACCACTGTATTACATACAACTATAATTAATTGCTTTATTAGCTGGCCCACGAATATATCTTTTCTTCTAGCCCCCATTGAAAGAGTGAGACTATCATACCAGCCTGGGCCATACATAGAATAAATACCATTCAGTATTGCTGTAAACAAACCGCCAACCATCACAAACATTCTAGGAATGTATTCCTTTAAATCTTCGTCACTTCCGATTAGAATCCATTCCAGAATAAGCAGCATTTCGATTAAAAGTATAATTCCATAGTTTTTTAAGCCATTAATCAAATAGTACTTATATGTTCTCTTTGAAAGATCAGACATACTAAGCCTCCTTTCTCTCATCCACACTCATGGCATAGAAAAGATTCTGAAGTGAAACTGGCTCTACCATAACATCCTCGGAAAAACTATCAACTGGCTCATCAGCAAGCACTGTAACAACCTTGTTGCGTCCAATTGACTCTGGATGATAAACCTTTAAATCCTTTACAGCTGCATCTACCAATGTTTCTTCTCCGCTGATGCGATATGCTCTAGCTAATAAGCCTTCTGTATTTTCCTTAACAACAATCTGGCCATCATCAATCATGATAACCTCTTCAAACAATGAAGCTGCCTCTTCGATGATGTGTGTACTGATGATGAATGTTCTGCCAGTAGCTGCGTATTCTTCAATAACAAGCTTGTAGAACTGTTCTCTTGCTACAACATCAAGACCTGCAACTGGCTCATCAAGGATTGTAATTTCAGCCTTACTTGCAAGAGCGATAATGATTGTTACTGCTGAAAGCATTCCCTTTGAAAGTCTGTTGATTTTCTTCTTAATATCGATGTTAAAAAGCTTTATAAGCTCCTTTGCATATTCCTCATCCCAGTTAACATAAAATGCCTTTGCTGTAGATAAGTAATCCTTTACCCTGTATGTGTTTGGTCCAAACATTGTGACTGGTGAAATCTCTCTTGAATAACAGATTCTTGAAAGAGATTTTTCATTTTCCCATACTTGCTCACCGTCAAGTGTAACTGTTCCTTCTGAGGCAGGATTTTGAGCTGTAAGGATAGAAAGAAGAGTAGTCTTTCCTGCTCCGTTTCTTCCAATCAGTCCATAAATCTTTCCTGTCTCAATATTAATGTCTACGTTCTTTAGAACTGTGTCTTTACCATATCTTTTAACAATATTCTTTCCTACTAATGTGCTCATATATCCTCCATTCCTCCCATAAAGAAAAACTATACTTCACTAGTTTCATCAATAAGCTTTTTTAAATCTTCTTTTGTAATACCAATCAACTTTGCCTCGCTAATTATTTTTTTGAGGTAAGTTTCTTTGAAGCTTGTCTTTCGAGCTTCCATGATTTGTTCTTTAGCTCCTGCCTGTACAAACATACCAATACCTCTTTTCTTGTAAATGATTCCTTTATCAACCAATAGATTAATTCCCTTTCCAGCCGTGGCAGGATTAATCTTATAAAACTTTGATAGCTCTGTTGTGCTAGGCACTTGCTCTTCTTCCTTAATGATGTCCCTTAATATTTCATCTTCTATCATTTCGCTTATCTGCAGATAGATTGATTTATCTTCCCCTAAATTGCTTAACACACACCCACCTCCTTTACTTCATCGGTTAATTACTTGTGTAATTAACCATATCACCATATATTATATCTGTCAATTATTTTTCTAAATTTTTCTAATATTTTTTTGACAATAAAAAAAGTAGCAGACTCTTTCAAGTCTGCTACGGCCTATATTTACTAGGTTTTAACCTCTACATTCATCATACATGTCTAACAATGTTTTTGCTAAATCCTCATCCTCTTCTGGAAGGTCAATAAATGCTCCTGGAATTACATTGTAATCTTCCTCTTGTGTTGGTGTTGGATATTCACCGTAGGAAGTGGAAAAATGTAACTCATCATTAACCATCGTAAAATAATATTCTATGCATTCTAATGAACATCCTATTTCAATGCCGCATTTAGCTGCCTCTTTTGTGTTCTCTTGATATACTTCATCACTTGTCACATCTCTTAGTCTTTGAAGCATTTCCTGTTCAAATTCCGGATCAGCCTGCATCTTCTTTATAACAGATACATCTATTCTGACACTTTTCTGTCCTGGCTCTGTGTAGTTTTCTCCAACTAAGTTCATTGAGCCATCATAGCCATAAAATGCACCATGGTCCATAATCTTTGATGCATCATCCAAAGTAAATGCTACATCAGGGAACTGTTTACACATATCTTTGTAGTAAGACACAGTTGTATCTTCCTTCTCACTTTTCATAGTGAACTTAAAAACTGGCTTTGCTATCTCGTTTCTAAAGCCATTATATTTAATTTTCAAATTGTAATCAGCCGATACTCTACTAATCATCTCTAATCCTCCAGTCGGGATAAATAAAAAGGCACCTATTTCAATTTCATTCCATTGAAATAAGCGCCTTCCTTAGCTTCCCTATTGAACTATTACGTATAGAATATCGGGTATAAGCTTTTTTATTTTAATATACAAACTGCACTAAATTACACTTCTATATTTGGCCTTGAATACTTAATCGATTCTTCTTCTGTAAATTATTCTTTCACTCTCATATTGAACATATCTAACATCCTCAGGATCGAGAAAATCCCCTTTTTTAACTGTTATTATGCCATCACTATGACTAGTTTCTATTCCTTTTTCTGGATTAACCTCTGTACCTAAAGCAACTAAATACATCCAGACTACAATTATTAATCCTCCTATTACAGCACCCATTATAATAAACAGGTTTTCTAATGCATTAAATCCCTCTGATTTTTTAGTTGCCTTATACCTTAAAATATAAATACATAAAAAACCTATTCCTAATATCCACATGAACAGAACTAATTCATATAAATCCATATATATAAATTCTCTCAGCTCTAATTGTTTTGGCACACTGTGCAAAAGTATATATAATACTACAGATAGAACTGCAAGGACTTCAAAATATATTGTTGCAAATCGCTTTAAAGAGTCTTCTTTCATTTCGCATCCTCAAATACTTTCTCTGCTCTCCAATATGAATAGTTGAACTTTCTGATGCTGCCATCATATCTGCTTTCCCAATAATACATAAAAACACGATCTTTATATAGATTAAGTAACTCCTCATCCGACTGAAATGCTGGAAGTGCATCCAAAGACAAGCATTCTGTTACATATGATGTAATTGATTCGTATGAAGTATCATTTCCATCCACATGTGCCAAATCATACTTCGCTATCTGATAATCAGGATTAGCAAATGCAAATACTAAGTAAGCTACTGTGATTGTTACCATGGCAGCTTTGAATACTGGAAAATCTGGTTTATACAATCCAATAATCAAATATGCAAGCCAAAGGCTAAGTACACAAAGGAACCAAAGTACAAACAATCTAAGGAATGTAAGCGTATACGCTCCGATGTATAGAATCATCCTCATAGCGGAAGATGCAATCATTATGTATGTGCAAATGCCGATGATAGATAGAATACATGTTAACAATTTATTCTTTGCAAACATTCTTGAGCAAACTGACACAAGCGCCACGTTAATCAAGCATACTGCAAGCAACTGGTAGAATCCCTCGTGAGCATATGATGCGTATGTGTATCCAGCTGGTAAAGTCATGCTTCCTGTAAATAAGAATAATACCTGTATCAAGCAGAAAAGAAGATATACTAAACCGAGTAAAACAGTGAATGTAATAGCTATAAGCGGATTTGTGTTTCCCTGTTTTGCTGGACCGATTCCAATTTTCTTCTTATATAAGGAATTTGGAATTATATATGCGCAGATAAATGAGATGCACAATGTTAATACTATGCCAACAAAATCGCCAAAATTATCTGGTAGGTGGATGCCCTCAAATACTTTTTCTAAAATACGGCTGAACACTGCATCTGCTGACACAAGCAAGCTAACAACCACTGCAAGAAGCGGAACTGCAACAATAAGTCCAATAAGAACTGCCATAATGGCATTCTTTTTTTCTTTACTTGTCTCACTGCCTCTTTCCTTTACAAAAAGAGCAAAGTCCTGAAATGGCCACGCAATGTTTGCTATAGGTCGTATCATTGTAAGTGCGATTCCGCCAAGCCATCCAACTATGTCCCAGCCAGTAGTATCAATGTAAAGCTGCATGATAAATGAAAAGAATAGTAGGAATATAGCCAAGCCGCTAAGCCACTGGATGCTATAGCTTGTAAACATGCACTTTGTAACTGATAGCAATAACAATGAAATCACATAAAATAGATTTAATCCTATTTTTCCATTTTTATTTTTTAGGAATGGCAATCCATCAGTTTTTCTCACTAAATATATTAGGCCAAATGTTATTGCCATAAATATAGGATATGTAATTCCCGATTTATTCTTGTACAAGCAAAACGTATATACGATAGCAAATACAAGAGATAATAATCCATATTTTCTGAAGCTCTTTGCATCGCCTTTAACCTGCGCCTGCACTGGAGCTTCTAAAACAATATTTGTCATACTTGGTTCATTATAATTATTTTCTCTAGCGGTATTGTCCATAACTATTCCTCCTCATCCACAACGTATTCCAATATGTCACCCGGCTGGCAATCCAATGCTTTACATATGGCATCCAAGGTTTCCAGCCTAACTGCCTTTGCTTTATTGTTCTTTAGAATTGAAAGATTGGCATTTGTGATTCCAACTATTCCCGCCAGCTCAGTCAATCCAATTTTTCTTTTTGCCATCATGACATCTAAATTTATTACAATCATATTTTCACCTGAGCTTTCTATATAGTTAAATCATTTTCCTGCTTGTAACTAACAGCTCTTTCAAACACTCGAGCTAAAACCTTGCTGAATAATCCTGCAAAGAAGAATACCCCTGCTACCACAACAGCTGAAGGTGTGAAATAAACGAAGCAACGAAGTAGCTTCACTCCTGTGATTACAAATGCGTATGTTCCCATCTTGTAAAGACTAGTAACATTTGGCATTACAAAGCAATCATCCTCTATAACAGTTTTCATCATCTTTCTAAGCTCAAACAGAATCAAAAGTGCTGAGCCGCCAGCTACCATAATGGAAACAACTGCATATGGATAATGCTCTAAAATCTTTGCATACTCTGTTGTCTTGCCAAGAATCTTAATTGTAAGATTTACTGCATATTTCAAACCAAATGGAACGGCCACTTCCATCACTGCTCCTATGAAAAAGCATATGTCCAAAATCCTTTTTACAAATACATTTAATTTATTGTTCATTGTATGCCTCCAATGCATTTCATTTCTTAACTTAATTTTGTTATATCACTCTTATTTTTGTTTTGCAACAACTTTTTATCGTTTTGCGATAAATATTTTCCGTTTTACATTTGTTCTAAACATAAAAAAGCTCATCCCCTTTTATAAGGGATGAGCTAAAAACTCAATTATTAAATTACTTTATACTCATTGTTTTCCAGGATTTCCAGATTTAAGTCTGCTTTCTTGGAATGGTGTAAAACCTCTAGGGCATTGCGCATATCTGAGTATTCTACAAACTTCTTTGCAGCTTCCAATGGAGTGTTCTTTGCTTTGCGCTCCACCAATCTGCTTCGAAGCATATCCTCATCTGCGGAAATGAAAATAGTGTAGTCTGCCATACTTGAAATGTCCTTCCAACCATCTTCATCCAAAAGCAGATAATTGCCTTCCAGAAGCACTATATCTGAGTCAATCTGGATTGTGTCTTCCACGGGATTGTGGAGATTTCTGTCGTAGGTTGGCCAGCCACATTTTTCGCCACTGGCTACTAGCTGTACGCGCTTTGAAAGAGCATCCAAATCGAATGTAATTGGCGCGCCCTTTATCTCCACCATTTTGATTGTCTTTCCATCTCTGACAGTTTCATGACTAAGTAAGTAGTCCTGATAATGATGAAATCCATCCATTCCAATTGTCTGGATTTCCTTCACCCCATCTGTATTCTTGGACAAATACTCCAGAAAATCAAGAAGCGTACTCTTGCCTGCACCAGGAGGCGCTGCAAGCATCACAAGTATCCTCCGCCCCTTATCCTGCTGCATAGCCGTAAGCTTTCGTAGCAGAGGTATAAATATCTCGTTGACATTATCTTCGCTGTAGTACGCTTCTACATCGTAGCCGTTAATATTTGCTGAATATATCATTGATGGTGAATCTCCTATTTTGTTTCCCAAAGAGTAAGAAAGTTCAAGTAGACATCAAGCTCTACTATTTCTCAAGCGAGGTATGTCACCGAGCGGAGAAATCAGTAGGCTTGTAGTCGTAACTTGAACTTTCGTAGTCCTTAGAATTACTTAAATAAAGGTTTTAAAGCTTCAGCAAGCTTGTCTTTCATATTCTGTGCTTCAGCAAGATCTTTTCCTTTTGTTGTGAAGTAAGTCTTGATCTTTGGCTCTGTACCTGAAGGGCGTACAACAACTGTGCATCCATTTTCAAGGCCATAGATAAGAACATTCGAAGAAGGAAGTCCTGTCTCTGCTGTGTTCTTGTAATCTGTAACCTTTGTAACAGCGATACCTGCGATATCCTTTGGTGGATTTTCACGAAGTGATGTCATGATACCAGCCATTGTATCCATACCTGAAAGGCCTGGGAACTCAAATGAATCTACCTTGTTGAGGTAACGACCATACTCAGCATAAATCTCCTCAAGACGCTGCTTGATAGAGCTTCCGATGCTGCGGTAGTAAGCAGCCATTTCGCAGATAAGCATTGAGCCGATAACTGCATCCTTATCACGAACATAAGGACCTGCAAGGTATCCATATGACTCCTCGAATCCGAAGATAAATCTATCTACTTCTCCGTCAGCCTCAAGACCGGCAATCTGATCACCAATCCACTTGAAGCCTGTAAGAACTGAGCGAAGCTCTACACCATAGTGCTCTGCAACTGCATCAGCAAGTGGTGTTGAAACAATAGACTTAACTGCTACAGGGTTCTTTGGCATTGTGCCCTTTTCGATACGTCCTGCTGCAATGTAGTCAAGAAGAAGTACACCAACTTCATTACCAGAAACAAGCTCATAGCTTCCATCTGGGCACTTCATAGCAATACCAACACGGTCTGCATCTGGATCAGTAGCAAGCATTAAATCTGCTCCCTCTTTCTTTGCAAGCTCAAGACCAAGCTCAAGTGCTTCAAAGATTTCTGGGTTTGGATAGCTGCATGTTGTGAAGTATCCATTTGGATATTCCTGCTCTGGAACAATTGTTATATCTGTGATACCGATATCGTTAAGTACGCGTGTAACTGGAACTAAACCTGAGCCATTAAGTGGGCTGTAAACAAGCTTGAGGCCAGCTGTCTTGCAAAGGCCTGGACGAACCTGTCTATCTTCAATTGCTGCATAGAATGCATCCTTGCAGTCATCGCCAACAAACTTGATAAGTCCCTTCTCAACACCCTCTGCAAATGACATATATTTAACGCCATTAAGAATGTCTGTCTTTTGAATCTCTGCATAAACGATAGCTGCTGCATCGTCTGTCATCTGGCATCCGTCTGGGCCGTATGCCTTGTATCCATTGTACTTAGCAGGGTTATGAGATGCTGTAACCATAATACCTGCATTGCATTTATAGTAGCGTGTAGCAAATGAAAGTGCAGGAACTGGCATAAGTGCATCGTAAATACGAACATTAATACCATTAGCTGCAAGAACACCTGCTGCAGTCTTTGCAAAAACATCACTCTTGATACGAGAGTCATAACTAATTGCTACTGTCTGGTTGCCGCCCTGAGTCTTAACCCAGTTTGCAAGTCCCTGTGTAGCCTGACGAACTACGTAAACGTTCATACGGTTTGTACCTGCGCCAAGCACACCACGAAGTCCTGCTGTACCAAAGGCAAGTGCTACTGCAAATCTGTCTTTGATTTCTTCGTCATTCCCCTCAATTTTTAATAATTCTGGCTTTAAATCTGGATCATCAAGATCAGCTGCAAGCCAACGCTTATATTCATCATTGTACATAATTATTTCTCCTCCATATGTCCTTAACTGTTATAATTTTAAGTTTTCCGGTTAGTGGTGTCAACCTAACCTTAGGCTTTATCAAATAAGGAGATTAGATATAGTGAACCTGCTAAGCATACAACCTCAGACTGCTTTTTTATATCTTCAATGGTAGATTTTGAATCTAGAGGCTCGGCTTCAATTCCTCTTTCCTGTATCATCCCCGCCAACGCCTGTGGCTTCATCGTCCTTGGATTTGGCACAGCCACTGTGTAACACTTCTTCATCATAGGCGCAAGAGTATCAAGTATTAAATCCACTTCTTTGTCAGCAAGGATTCCTAGTACAAAAGTAACCTTTTTACCTGGGAAATAAGTTTCCAAGGATTCTCGCAAAACCTTTGCTCCCTGGCGATTATGCCCACCATCAATCACCAAAGGCGGGTTGTCTGATAGCAATGTGAAACGGCCAAACCACTTCGTATTTGCGATACCTTTTCTTATGGACTCCTCAGTAATATGGTATCCCTTCTCCATAAGCTTTCTTGCTGCTGCAATTGCCACTGCGGCATTATCTATCTGATATGTTCCAAGCATTGTAGTTTCATATTGGAGTCCCTCTGATACGGCAAAGCTCTGGCCATGGATATCTCTTGATAAAATCTTTGCAGGCTCCACAAACTCTATTGGGACATTATCATTCGACTTACAAGTAACTCTCAATACCTTCTGAACCTCAGGCTCCTGGGTAGCACTTACAACTGCTGTACCAGGCTTTATGATTCCAGCTTTTTCAGTAGCTATTTCCGTTAGCGTATTTCCAAGTATAGTCATATGGTCGTAGCTGATAGGGGTGATGATAGAAACAAGTGGAGCCGGTATTACATTTGTTGTATCCATTCTGCCACCCATGCTTACTTCTAAAAGTACAATCTCACAGCCCTTTTTCAGAAAATAGATAAATGCCATAACAGTCAGGAATTCGTATTCGCTAACAAAGACTCCATCTGCTGCAAGTTCATCGTAGGCAGGCTTTACTTCTGAAAACACCTCTGCAAAATCCACGTCTGAAATATCATCGCCGTTTACTTTGAACATTTCGTTATATCTATATAAAAACGGTGAAGTAAAGGCACCCGTAACAACGGATGCCTCATTTAAAATACTTGCTAAATATGATGTTGTGGAACCTTTACCATTTGTTCCAGCTATATGGACATATTTTAGTTTATTCTGAGGCTTGTCTAGTTTTTCCAAAAGCATTAATTCTGCATCTAAGGAGAAATAATCCTTCTTGGCTCCTCCACCCTTGGGTGGAATAAAATGGGGCATGTTTTTGAAAAAGTCTATTGCCTGAGAATAACTATATTCCTTCATTATTTTGCAAATTCTCCTATTCTTGTTCTGCCAAATGCTTTGACGATTGAATAATAAATCACTGACATAATAGGAATCATGATAAGTTCCTTTGGAAGTCGTGCCATGATTGTTGCAAAATAACCGTTCTGGAAATATAAAACGTCCAGCCAGTAGCTGTTTAATATAATTCCCACTACAATAGTGTAAACAACCTGAGTTGCCAACACTCTTGCAAATGTAATCTTTTTGTTGTGTAGCATCAGTCCAAAGATAATACCACCAACAATACTACTGAATGTAAATCCTGGGAAGAATGGGCCAGTTGGCTTTACAAGATATCCTCCGATATCTGTAATTCCTCCTACAACTCCTGCTACAGCAGGGCCAAAGAGCTGTCCGGCCATCTCAACTGGCAATGCGCCAAATCTGATTTCTATCAGCTGATTGATTGGTATTTTGAAAAATCCCAGTACAATTCCTAGTGCTGATAACATGGCTGCAGCTGTAAGTGTTTTTGTGTTAGTTAATTTCTTCATAAAAAATACACCTCCTTTGCAGTCTCCTTTTGTCTACAATGAAGGTGTAATAAACCTCGTATGTAGCAGCGGGATGCGACCATAAAACCGCGGATAATCCTTCGTCCATCTGCCAACTCCCTGTGCAAACGGCACTTAACGCTTTACAGTCTACTCTGCATTTCTTGTTAATAGTTGCCTAGATTATATGTGTATTCCACATAAATAGCAATACCTATTACAGAAAAAATCTCTTTCCCGTAATAGGTATAAATTATAGCCAATATTATTTTAATTTCTCAATTACATCCAAAACGATTGCAATTGACTGCTCTGCAGCTTTACCTGCAAATGTGTTGTAATCCATTGCACTTCCATCTGCATCTGAAATAGAACGAATAAGTGTAAATGGTACTTTGTTTACGTAGCATGTTTGAGCAATGCTTGCACCTTCCATATCTGCTGCGATTGCATCAAATCTTGTTCGAATTGTCTCACGCTGCTTGTTTGTATCTACAAATAAATCTCCTGAAGCAATAACACCAACCTCGTAATTGATGCCTCTTGCAGAAAGTACATCTGTAACATTCTTTCTAAGATCGGCATCTGCTTCAAAATTGATTACATTGATACCAGAGATAAGTCCTAATGGATCACCTACTGCTGTTGTGTTCATATCATGCTGAACAGCTGACTCTGCAACTGCTACATCAAGTACCTTAAGTGTAGGTACAAGTGAACCTGCTACTCCGATATTGATTACATGGTCTACTCCAAAATGAAGCACCATAATCTCTGTACAAATAGCAGCGAATACCTTACCGATTCCACTAACTGCTGCAACTACAGGCACGCCGTTAACTTCACCTTCAATAAAGTTTACACCACTGATTGTTGATGTCTTTTGATTCTTAATGCTTGGCTTGAGATTCTCAATCTCAATCTGCATAGCACCTATAATTCCTAATTTCATCTCTATCCTCCTAGTATTACTTCCTATCCTAATCTGGATAAGTGAATTCCATATTTGACCATGAATTAAGCACGTCCAAGTAACGCTGGCACTCTGTTTTAGCGAGCTGAATATCCAGGTTCTCATAGTGGCCACACTCAATTGCACTCTTTCCGAATACGTCTCCCTCGTGGTCTACTGTCTGCTTGAAAACTTTTTTAACTACTTCGAATGTCTTTTTAGAATCTACTCCCTTAATTACAAGATAGAATCCAGTCTGGCATCCCATTGGTCCAAAGTAAATTACATGGTCCGCGATTTCTGAGTTACGCATATATGTTGCAATCATATGCTCCACTGAATGCATGGTCGCATTATCCATATAATCACCTGCGTTTGGCTTACGAGTGCGTAAATCGTATGTGATTATATCTCCATCATCTACACGTGAAATGTAGAAGCCTGGAGTGAGTACATTATGGTTAATTGTAAAACTTTTAATCTTTTCCATTTTAAACCTCGTTTAATTATTATACACAATAGCCTGTGCCAGCTTATTTGCAACATCCTCACCCTTGAATGTCTTTACAATCTCAAGTGCGAATGGAATTGCTGTTCCCATACCACGGCTGGTAATGATGTGACCATCGTGGCAAACACTGTCGGTTGAAACATTTGCTCCCAGCAAATCTCCTTCCATTCCTGGATAGCATGTAGCTTTCTTTCCTTCAAGAAGTCCTGCCTTTCCAAAAACTGTTGGCGCTGCGCAAATAGCTGCAAGCCCCTTCTTTGAAGTGTTAAATCCATGTATCTGATCCATGAGAGGCTCACAAAGCCCAAGATTTAATGTGCCTGGCATTCCGCCTGGAAGCACTATCATATCTGCTTTTTCAAAGTCAGTATTTTCTATCAGCTTATCACAGTATGTTGTGATTCCATGAGCTCCAGGAACCTTTTTGTTGCCAGTGATAGAAACCATGTCTATTTCAATATCAGCACGTCTCAGAATATCAACAACTGTAAGTGCTTCTATTTCCTCGTGGCCTTCCGCCATAAATATAAGAACTTTGCTCATATCCGTTACCTCCCTGCTATTATCATATCAACTAAAATCTATGATAACACAAAAGAAGCCGAATTTCTCGGCTTCTTTTATCATCTATTTAATATTAAATTTATGCGTATGCATCAAATCGGCTTCCCGCCATTCCATAGCTAGCGCCTACACCTTTCATACTGTAGCTAGTATTGTTTGATGAGAACTGCATTGCTATGTTATTAAATTCATTTGAAACCTGAAGGGTTTTCTTTTGTCTCTCCAGTGGATCAATCTGAATCGCCTGGTCGTCTACATCCTGCACCTGGGCATTAGGGTACTGAACAGGAGATGCCCCATTCACTACGCCACTTTGCTTAGTAGACTCAGTATTGTAAACATCTGAAAAATCTGCATCATTATCAACCGCATAATTCATAGGCTGAACTGATGCTACATTTCCATATGAACCTATTCCCATAATTGGTGAAATCGCCATACTTATTCCCTCCGTGCTTTTTCATAATATCATGATTATGTTTTTCAAAACCAAAAATCACAATCTTTATAAAGTAAAATCACAGAGAATTCATTGATACACATGATGCCAAAATATGTAGCTGAAAGTATCTACTTTCGCTTTTATCTAAGGAATCCTGCCACAATTTGTTCTTCTGCCTCTTCTTCTGTAAGTCCTAGTGACATAAGCTTAATAAGCTGGTCGCCAGCAATCTTTCCGATGGCTGCCTCATGGATAAGTGCAGCATCCACATTCTTTGCATCAAGACGTGGAATTGCTACTACGTGTGCATTTCCCATGATGATAGCATCACAAGCTGCATGACCGTTACATGCTGTGTTACCTTCGATTGCTACTTCAAAAATCTGCTCAGAATCATCCTTTGCAACAGAACGAGAAACAACGTCTGCACTTGAACCCTCGCCGTTAAGAGCAACCTTGTAGTCTGATGTAGCTTTCTGTGTACCATGTGTCATAAGAGCTTCATGGATAAGAAGTGTCGCTCCTTCTGCAAGCTCAGCAACATTTGTACGGACTGTAGAATCAACACCCTTAATCTGAACCATTTCCATTTCTACATAGCTGCCTTCTTCCTGATATACATTAGTTACAGGATTAAGAATTCTGGCGCCTTTGCCATCGCCCTCGCCATAATGCTTTTCTACGTATTTAACCTTAGCATTCTTGCCAACGTGGAATGTGTGAATACCATCGTGCTGTGAGTCCTGGTCTCCACAGTTGGAAATACCGCATCCTGCTACGATAGTAACATCTGCGCCTTCTCCAACATAGAAATCGTTGTATACCATATCCTTAAGTCCACTCTCTGTAAGAACTACAGGGATGTGAACGCTTTCGCCCTTTGTACCTGGCTTGATTATGATATCAATACCTGGCTTATCTTCTTTTGTAACGATGTCGATATTTGCTGTTGTATTTCTACCTGCGCTTGTACCGTTTGCACGGATGTTGTATGCGCCCTGTGGAATACCATCTAAATCAGCGACCTCATGTAAAATGTTCTTTTGAATTGCATCTAAAGCCATTACTGGTCACCTCCTAACTTTTCGCAAGCAATATTCGCTGCTGCAGATGTACCTAAAAGTTCAGGAAGGATTTCATCCTTTGGTCCCTGCTTCTTAACCTTACCATTTTCGATAACAACGATTTCATCGGCGATATTTAAGATACGCTCCTGATGAGAAATAACAATGATTGTTCCGTTGATTGTCTTACGCATGTTCTCGAAAACCTTGATAAGGTTCTGGAAACTCCATAAATCGATACCAGCCTCTGGCTCATCGAAAATTGAAAGCTTTGTACCACGTGCAAGAACTGTGGCGATTTCGATACGCTTAAGCTCTCCGCCTGAAAGTGAGCCATTAACCTCGCGCTCAACATAGTCCTTTGCGCAAAGGCCTACTCGTGAAAGATATTCACAAGCTGCAGCAACTGAAATGTTTTCTCCTGCTGCAAGACGTAATAAATCAATTACTCTAATTCCTTTGAAATGAACAGGTGCCTGGAATGCAAAACTAATTCCACGCTTTGCTCTTTCAGTAATATTCTTCTGTGAAATGTCCTCACCATCAAGAATAATCTGTCCTGATGTAAGTTCATTTACACCCATAATAAGCTTTGCAAGTGTTGACTTACCGCCACCGTTTGGTCCTGTGATGACGATAAACTTTCCATCCTCTACTGTGAGATTAAGATTATCAATGATTTCTTTGGTAGTGTCACCCTCATCTTCAACCTTGTAACACAGGTTTTTGATTTCTAGCATATTTCTACTCCTAACTCTATAAAACTCTCCCTAACTACTATGCCAGTAGCAGTTAGGCACAACTAATTCGATTGCACAAAATTAATCGAGCTTTATTATATTACCACGTTTTGCTCTGTTTTTTTATTAAAAATTTATTAATAAAGGGCTACTGAGAAACATTCTCAGTAGCCCTACATTTTTCATTAACTAATTAATTGTTCGCTTTTTCCTTTTTAGCAATCATTGGTAAGATTACGCCAAGTGCTGCAAGCACGATTGGTGTAAGGATGTTAAGGAATGTGTTGAATAAATCTCCCTCAACATACATACCAAGTAAGCAGCTAGCTGCTGTTACAAAGAAGCACCAGCATCCAGCAAAGATTGCAACGCCCTGATTCTTAACAAACTTGTACTCAGGATTGAATTTCTCACCAGCCTTACGGAGCATGATGTATGCGAAGAATACCCAAAGGTAACGAAGTGGCATACATACTGAGTTAAGCTTTGTAAGCTGCTTAAGAACTACTGCTGCACCAGGAACGAATGACTGGATAAGGATGATAGCACCTGAAAGAACTGCAACCATCTTGATACCATTTACATAAGCGCCTGCATCGTTCTTCTTGAGAAGCTTAGATGGGATGAACTCTCTAGCATCCTCATTGTCAAGAAGCATACGAAGTGGAGCATCAATTGAAATAACAAGTGTTGAAAGCTGCCCGATAGCATTGCAAAGTGCATATATAATCATGATTGAATTTCCAACATGATAGTACTGACCAAGCTTCTGGAATGCCCAGTATGAACCGTTTGAATTGTATGCATCAAAGTTTGCATTGATTTCAGCTGGATCAAACATCATTCCCATAGCGATAGTACCAAGAATAGCACATACCATAACCATGACAGCAAGTGTAATCATTGCCTTAGGGAATCCCTTTGAAGGGTTTTCTACCTTGTTAACATATGGGGAAATCTTCTCACATCCACCTACTGCAAATACAAGGATTGAAAGTGATGTGAAGTACTTAACATTAAACTGTGGAATAAGTGTCTGTCTTGTAAATTCCATTGATACATAATCAGCATGAGGATTGATTGCAGGTGCTGCAAACATCATGATGATGTAAAGAATTGACATAACAAACATTGATGTACCTGCGATTGTAGCAAGCTTCTTAAGTGGATTAAGACCACGAGATGCTACATAGCAGAATAAAATCAAAATAGCGAATGTAACAAGCTGAACTGCAAGAGTTGGGAAGCTATCATAAGTTTCACCATTTCTGAAGATTGCCCAGCTAAGAGCCTTTAAGCCACCTGATGACTTAGAAGCAATGTAAGTGATGTGGCATGCCCAGTATGTCCAACCTGCATAGTAAGCTGCCTTTGCACCAGTTGTTCCGAAAATCCATGAGCTGACACCTCCGCCTGATGTCTTGAATGCTGAACCAAGCTCACCTACCATAAGTGCGTATGGCACGAAGTAGAGTGCAAACATAAGAATCCAGCTAAAGATGCTCTGGATGCCGTTAAAGTAGATAAATCCGTTTAAAACGTTTCCGAATCCCCATACAGTAGAAAACGCCATAAACGCAAGTGTGGACCACTTGATTTTTTTTGAATCCATTAATTAAATGTCCTCCCTTTTTTCTTTATCGGTTTAAAGCGAATATCAGTATTATACAGCATCTCTTTAAAGAATTAAATCAAGAATTAAATATTCAGACAATTCGCTTTAGCGCTTTAAACGGCTCATCTATTTATTAAATTGTAATTATATAGTTTTTGTAGTCCACTGACTGCAATCCCAAACGTCAGTGGCAAGTCCCTCGTAAAACTCTGGCTCATGGCAAACCATAAGGATACTTCCGTTGTATTCCTTAAGGGCACGCTTTAATTCATCCTTTGCATCTACATCCAAATGGTTTGTAGGCTCGTCCAAAAGGAGAAGATTTGTCTCGCGATTTAAAAGCTTGCAAAGACGAACCTTTGCCTGCTCTCCTCCGGAAAGCACTCTACAAAGACTTTCAATGTGCTTTGTTGTAAGACCACATTTTGCAAGTGCCGAACGAACTTCATTTTGATTATATGATGGGAATTCGTTCCAGATTTCCTCTATGCATGTTGTGGAAATGTGCTGATCCATCTCCTGCTCAAAATATCCAATCTCCAAAAACTCTCCCTGATAAACTGTTCCAGAAAGAGGTGGAATCAGCCCAAGAATACTTTTTAACAGAGTGGTTTTTCCTATACCATTTGCACCGGTAAGTACAATCTTTTGCTTACGCTGCATTTCCAGATTGAGAGGCTTTGAAAGTGGTTCATTTTTGTCGTAACCAATAATCAAATCCTTTGTAGAGAAGATTACACGGCTTGGTGTTCTTGCCTCTTTAAAATAAAACTCTGGCTTGGGCTTTTCAGCTGCAAGCTCAATGACATCCATCTTATCAAGCTTCTTCTGACGGGACATAGCCATATTTCTTGTGGCAACATTTGCTTTATTTCTTGCAACGAAATCCTTAAGCTCTGCTATTTCCTTTTGCTGACGGTTGTAAGCAGCCTGAAGCTGACTCTGCTTCATAGCATATACTTCCTGGAATTTATCGTAATCACCAACATAACGGTTAAGCTGCTTATTATCCATATGATAAATAAGATTGATTACTGAATTAAGGAATGGCACATCATGGGAGATAAGAATAAATGCATTCTCGTAGTCATTCAAATATCTCTTAAGCCATTCAATGTGCTCCACATCTAAATAGTTTGTAGGCTCGTCCAGAAGAAGGATATCTGGCTTCTCCAAGAGAAGCTTTGCCATAAGCACCTTTGTACGCTGTCCACCTGAAAGCTCCGTAACATCTTTATCAAGACCTAGCTCCAACACTCCAAGGGCTCTTGCAACCTCTTCAACCTTTGAATCGATCATGTAAAAGTCATGCATAGTAAGAAGGTCCGCAATGGTTCCTGCCTCTTCCATGCGCTTATTCATCTCGTCATCGTCTGTGACCTCACCAAGACTAGCGTAGATATCATTCATTTCCTGTTCCATCTCGTAGAGGAAGTCAAATGCTGAGTGAAGCACGCTGCCAATTGTCATGCCCTTTTCAAGCACTGTGTGCTGGTCCAAATATCCAACACGAACCTTTTTAGACCATTCGATTTTTCCCTCGTCTGGCTGAAGCTTTCCTGTGATGATGTTCATGAATGTAGACTTACCTTCACCGTTTGCACCAACAAGACCGATATGCTCGCCCTTCAATAATCTAAATGAAACATCTTCAAAAATGGCTCTATCTCCAAAACCATGGGATAAGTGTTCAACGTTTAAAATACTCATATATTACCTTTCTATCTCTAACTCTGCTTACGCATTCTACTTAAATATGATGAGGCGGCTGCCGCATAAGAACCGGCTGGCGCTTTTACTTCTGCCTTTATTGTTTCTTCTTTTTGTGGCCTCAGCTCATTTATAAATACTGATTGCTTATCAGTGTATTTGAAGATTGTGAGCTTTTCTTTTGCTCTTGTTATTCCTACATAAAAGATTCTACGCTCTTCTTCAAAGTTTTTCTTGTCTTGATCTGTTGCCCTTGAATTAGCCCTAATGACCTTATTAGGGAAAACTCCATTTATTGCATCTATTAGAATAACATTCTCATACTCCAAACCTTTGCTGGAATGAATAGTTGAAAGAATGAATTTGGCGCCTGGTTTATATTGCTTTTCCTGAAGAATCATTCTGAGCTCATTCAGTCTATTTAGGAATGATGGAATATCCTTTTCCTGCTTTGCTATCATCTTTAAAATAAAGACTTTGTTGTTATCTATGTTGTTGGAAACGAGATATTCCCCGTAGCCCATAAACTTTTCGATTCGATTTATGGCCTTATATGGGTTCTCACTGGCCATGTTCTTAAAATGAGTTCTAAGGGATCTGCAATTTCCAAGCACATGTCCATTAAGATTTAGAAGCTCTGCTGCATCTAGTATTCCTGAATGATTTCTCTCTGCAAGCTGACACATTTCAATTGCATCTTTCTTACTAAGGTAAGTCTGGAATTTGAAATATATCTTCATAAATATTTCTTCATCCATAGGAACAAATGCAAACCTGAGCATGTTTACTATATCTATCACCACTCGATTTGTGAAGAAGGCCATATCCGCATTTTTTATGTTGTATGGAACACATTCTCTTTCCAACAAATCTACAAGTGGTAAAACACTTTCATTATCTCTATATAAAACAGCTGTCTTTCGATTTATTTCTTTCGCTAAGCCCAGTAAATAAGAATACTGCTTCTCACGTCCAAGCTTTACGAACTCAATATCCGTTGATGCCGCTTTAGTTGCACAGATGTGCTTTTTATGTCTGTCTTTATTGTGCTGGATGAAAATATCCGCCGCCTCTACAATCCTTGCGTTAGAACGATAATTTTTATCCATCACAAGCACCTTCGCTCCTGGATGCTCATTTTCAAAGTTAAGAAGTGCATCAGGATATGCCGCTCTAAAGCCATAGATACTTTGGTCCTCATCTCCTACCATAAAAAGATTGCCCTTTGCACCTGCCAAAAGTGCAATAATCATATGCTGAATTTTTGATGTATCCTGAGCTTCGTCTACACAAATGTATTTGTAGATTTCCTGAAAATGATTAAGTACTACTGGCGAGCTCTTAAGCATTCTATATGCGTACATCATCTGGTCATCATAATCCATCATGTTGCGCTGCTTAAGCTCATTATTGTAGGTCTTGTAAATCTTTATTAAATCGATGCCCTCATCCTTGCCAAGCTTCTTAATCTCCTCATCAGAAAGGTACATATTTTTACAATATGTGATTAGAGTTCTGACGCCCTTTATATCACTATCTGTTGGGTATTCTCCTACAACATTTACATATATATTTGTCAGAAGCTGTCCTGTGAACTTTTCATCGGTACATAATTCAAATGGATCTTTTCCGATCATTCGACCATAATATGCAATTATCTTTGCACATATACCATTGATTGTTCTAAACTCCAGCCTATCAGCAAGCTCTGGCCCGAATATACTTATAAATCTTTCAGACATATCCTTTGTGGCTGCCACCGTGTAAGTAAGTGTTAAGATATTTTCCGGTGCAATGTTCTTGCAATAAATCATATACCCCAGTCTGTTTACCAAAACTGTGGTTTTACCACTTCCTGGCACAGCAAGAAGCAGCACAGGCCCTTCTACGGTCTGCACTGCTTCTAATTGTGCAGGATTTAATTGTTTTGTATATCTATCTAAAAACTCTTTTTCTGTCATATTACTCAAAATAAAAATCTATTGTTCCCATGCCATTGTCTACATTGGCTGTAACAAGTGGCAATGATGTATCATTAGAACATTCTCCATGCATATTAATCTTGCCCATGCCATTATCACAATTGAAACTTACTCTAAAGTCCTTTGGCATGTATATTGTAAGAGCGCCTAAGCCATTATCGATATTAAGTATTGCTCCTTCTGGATCAATTGTACAGTTATTGAGATATACTGTGAGCTGTCCAAGAGCATTGTCAATATTACCGCATTTAAGATTTTGAACATTTACATACTGACTCTTTGACCCCATATTGTTATCCAGATCAAATGTGCCGTCGCCTTCTGAATATTCATCACTCATAGAACCATCTACGGCTTCATGGCACTTATCTTTAATAACACTAATCTTTGGCTTTTTATCGAATATCAAAGAAAAACCGATACCAATCAAAACAAATGCTAAAATAATGACAATATAACTAACATTTTCAAGGCCAAGCTCTTTTTGGAATAAACATGCTGCTATACCCATTGGGAAGAATACACCAAAGAAGCTTTTTTCCATGAGTGCTTCGATAACAACTAGTGCAAGTATAATGCACATTCCTATTTTAACCAGTGGAAACGCTGTAAACGCCCCTGTTTTGCTAAGTAATAAACAAACAGCAAATGCAATTATTGCAAGACCTCTTGCTATAGCTTTAATTCTATAATCTTTCATCTTTTTATCCTCTTTTCATCCATGATTTCTAACAGTGCTTTAATGTAGTTTCTTGATGCATAAGCTTTTTTAGTGGCATTTCTAAATGAAATCTCACTTGCTCCGGTGATATTCTTTTTAATTGATGAAATCAACTCCGTATTTACGATAGTTGATTTAGACACCCTTAAAAAATATCTCGGGAGCATTTCTTCAAGCTCATATAGTTTTTGTCTAATCCTGTAGATGGATTTCCCCGTGTGGATTGATATGTAGTTGCCATCAGCCTCCATGAATAATATTGTTTTGACTTCCACATAATACTCCGTGTCATCAATATAGGCTGATATTTTCTGTCCCCCAGTCTGCTTGTTTGACAACAGTCGCTGCAGCTCTAATATCTCATCTGTTATCTCACGGCAGTGAATGGTTATCATATCCTGCTGTAAAGAATCATCTACGTCAATATTTATCTTCATAATTATTGGCGCCTCCTATGGTTTATATTCTACATATCTGATACTTCAAAACAACAATTTGGGATAAGAGGTGAAATATTATTTATGACGAGTTAAAAATCTTCGAGATCTGTAACCTCATCAACAAATATCTCATTATTTTCGATTGGTTTCTTTTTAGTTTTCTTTGGTTTTCTTTTGCTAAAATAAGCCTCTACCACGAAGTGCAAAATAAAGATTGCAACTATAATGTATAGGTGGCAGAAGAAGATATTTGTAATAACTCCATTATGCTTTAACAAATAAGCTGATGAATATCCCCTTAGGCAAAGTAGTCCGAGGAATGTAAGTCCCATAATCATGATGGGTATATTCTTAGCCGCATCTTTTATGCAGTTCAAAAAATCTTTGAAGCTGGCATCAAAATATACAAATCGGCCTATCATCAAGGTTAAGAAATAGGTTATGAACATATCATAATTATTATCTTCATATATAAACTTAATATAGCAGAAGATGATAATCATATAGAGCATTCCTGTAAGTCGAATAGACGCCATCTCACTTTTATTAAGACGTTTCAGCTTCACCAAGACATGGTCGCAAAATGTATTCAAAAGGATTGATATTATCATGAAAACTAACAATAAATAATCCTTATAGCTAGACCAAAATACAAAAAAAGGTCCTGCGGTTACGAATCTATTGATAAGATAATAAGCGGCCATAAATCCTATAATGCTTCCACCTGAAAAAATCAGCTCGTAAAATCTTTCTGTCAGAGAGAAAAACTCATGCTGCATCTTACGAGGATTTTTGAATCGTCCCTTTGAGTATATATAAAATACAGCATAAACAACTGCTAGTAATACCAATGCTAATACTAAGAAAATAATACAATCTGGTAATGTAAAATAATGCTTTACATATTCTGCGTAACTCATAATCAGCCTCCATTATTTACAAATAACTCATATTACGTTTCAAACATTTTAAATTTTATCAAACCTCTACCTATTTTTAAATGTTACTTATTGTTAGAAATAATTCAATTTATGCTTTATTTTTTTATGCTCTATTTACTTTAACGAGTTAAAGCGTTAAAATATCACTTAATTAATGCCTTGGTATAAGGTAAATAAACTAATAGGGAGTTCTTATATGAAACTAGTAAAAGCGTATAATAGCGTAAGTCTTATTATTAGGATTTTATGCGGATTATTGATTGGTGCAGTCCTCGGACTACTATTTGATAATCTCCAGGTTGTTTCACTTTTAGGTACTATTTTTGTTGGCGCTTTGAAGGCTGTTGCACCTGTACTTGTATTCGTGCTTGTTGTATCTGCCCTCGCTCAGGGAAATGACAAGCTTGATAGAAGATTTGGGCTTGTTATCATCCTTTACATGGCCAGCACATTTTTAGCATCAGTGGTTGCTGTTGTCGGAAGCTATGTATTCCCACAGACAATCATGCTCAGTGAAGCTGCAGAAGCAGAAACTGTACCTACAGGTGTAGGTGAGGTTCTTTCAAATCTTCTCGTAAACATGGTTGGCAATCCTATCGGCGCTATTGTAGATGGTCGTTATATCGGTATCCTTTTCTGGGCTGTTGTTCTTGGCCTTGCCTCTAAGAGAGTTGCCAGTGACAACACAAAGAAGGTGATGGAAGATTTTGCAAACATCGTTTCACTTGCTGTTAAATGGATTATCAATCTTGCTCCATTTGGTATCATGGGACTTGTTTATTCAAATGTTTCAACAAATGGACTTGCAATCTTTACTGACTACGGAAAGCTGTTAGCTCTTTTAGTTGGATGCATGCTTGTTGTTGCACTTGTAATTGATCCACTTCTTGCTGCTATCGTACTTCGCACAAATCCTTATCCACTTGTATTCAGATGCCTTAAGGAATCAGGTGTGACTGCTTTCTTTACTAGAAGCTCAGCTGCAAACATTCCTGTAAATATGGAGCTTTGCGAAGCACTTGGCATGGACAAAGAAATGTATGCTGTATCAATTCCTCTTGGCGCTACAATCAACATGGACGGTGCAGCTATCACTATCGCTGTTATGTCCCTTGCTGCTGCCAATACTGTTGGTATCCACGTATCATTTGCAACAGCTCTTATCCTTGCATTCATTGCTACTCTTGCAGCTTGCGGTGCCTCTGGTGTTGCTGGTGGTTCATTACTCCTTATCCCAATGGCATGCTCATTGTTCGGAGTTAACGCAGATGTAGCTATGCAGGTTGTTGCTGTTGGCTTCATCATCGGTGTAGTTCAGGATTCTGTTGAAACTGCTCTTAACTCTTCAGGCGATGTAATGTTTGCCGCTACTGCAGAATACTCACAGTGGAAGCGTGATGGTAAATCTCTTCCAACATTCCTTGGTGGAACTACTAAAGTTGATATCTAATTCTGTCTAGATATATTAAAAGCTCACCCCTTTATGAGGTGAGCTTTTTGCTTTTAAAATAAATCTAACGAACTGTCTAAATAGATTTCTTCTCTTACTATAAGCTGATATTCTGGCTTAACCATATAGTACAATATGAATTCCAAAACTATTGCACTTCCAAGGCTTCGGCCTTCTATTTTATAATTTGAAAATCCCATCGGCATATATGTGTTTTGGATATCCTCAATACTAATAAAGCCTGGATTTTTCATGGCATCTGAGAATCGATAGCCTCTTTTTGCCTGAGGAGATTGGCATATGTGATCCTCGCAATCCTCCCCAAGACTTTTTCTGCTAACATTTTCATAGCATTCTTTTCTATCTGTGCAGCCAAATGAACAGCATTCATTGCACAGAAATTCCACTTTATCTTTCTGATTTGTGGATAACAGCCCCAGTTTTTCAAAGGACTTGTTCAAACGAAAGTCCGGAACTACATATTTGAAATCTTCTCTATCAAGTTCTGCCTCTAAGTCTTTAAAATCTGTAAGGACCTTTGTGGTTGATGACACAAAGTAATACTCTGGATAGTTTTGCTTTATGTAATCCATAAGTAAGTCTGAGTATATGATAATACCATTTTGGGTACCAGTTTTTTCAAATAACTCACACAGCCTGTTGCATCGCTTGTCATCTAGGTGCTCTTCTCTGATTAGTGAATTACTAAATGTAAGTCTAGCGGATATGTGGTATTCTCTCAGTAACTTGATTACATCAGTGGCCTGTTCGTCTCCAAATCCAACGCGGCCACCGCCCCACAGACAATCTGCAGGAGCACCGTAGATTGAGCCTATTTCACACCAATCATAAAAATACTCTCTATGATTTTTGAAGAGTGGTAAAAGAACCTTGTAGAATTCATAAAACTCAAACAAGCCTGGTAAATGATAATATGCTTTCATTCTTGCTCCTAACAATTTTTTTCTATGGCAATTATAGCATTTATTTAGCTTATTCTTGTGAAGTATTGTGTATCATCTTCATGATGAATATACGCTCCGTTTGCAAGCTGTGCTTTAAGACTTGGTGTGTTGTCTTTGTTTACTGATAAATAAACCTCTTGTATATCCTTTTTTCTAGCTTCCTCAAGGGCTAGTTTTAATCCCTTTGTAGCATATCCCTTGCCTCTATAAGCTCTTCCTACGCCATAACCAATGTGGCCTGAGCCTTCCCTAAGAGCATCGTTCAAACAATGTCTAAGGTTAAAGATTGCCACATACTTATCCTCATCCTCTAAAACAAATGTAGTATCTGGCACAAATCCTTCAGGAAGATTCTTTCCCATGGACCAGTCTCTTTTTATCTCTATCCATTCAAGGAATTTGTCATAATCGTAGCCATATACCGGATTCAAGAAGCCATTCTCATCTGCCTCAAATGTCATAAACAACTCGTAAGACTTTTTGTAGTCTGAATCCTGTACTCTAATTAGTTCCATAAGTGTATCCTCCTGTTGTAAATATTGTTTTGTCATATCAAATGATATGAAATAAAGGTGTCCGCCTTATTAGCAGACACCTTTACTATTTTGTGGAAGTATACATCTATATCCTTGAACAGTCAAGCTTTTTCTTAATATTTATAGATAGTCTTTTGCATTCGATGCATCAACACTTTCAAATGGAACCCAAAGATGTAATTTATCGCTTGAAATTGTATCAAAATCACTTATGGATCCGCCATTTGCAAGTTCTATTGCCGCCTTTGCTGCCTCAGCTCCCTGTGGTGCTGCTGGCTGATATACTGTGAATACCATCTCTCCGTCTATAATAGCCTGGCAACCGTCTTGTGTTGCATCGACACCTAAAATTGGCATATCACTAAGATTAATATTATTATCCTGGCACGCTTGGATTGCACCTCTTGCCATGGCATCATTATTGCAAACTATTATGTCAAATTGTATGCCTTTGCTTACTGCAAAGTTTACATATTGTCTTGCAGTATCTGTATCAAAATCAGCAAAGTCTTCGAATACATAGTTTATCTTTTTACCACTGGCATTAAGGCCTTCCTTTAATGTTTTAGTTCTTCCTACTGTTGCAGAATGTCCATCAAGGCCCTTCAATAATAATACATTGATTTCATCCTTTGATGAAAACATATTTAAGATATACTCTGCTTGAAGTTGTCCGGCTACACCTTCATCTGAAGCACAGTAAATATATTTATCCTCTTTTAAAGTGGCATCATCAGGTGCATTATTACAGAAGATGATAGGTAAGTCCCCAGCTGCTGCCTCTAATTGTCTAGCAGTAGTTGCATCCTCCGCTATACACATTATTGCATCATACCCATTGCTTTGGGCCGACTTTATAGATTCTATCTGCTTCTCCAGAGAATTCTCTGCATAATCACACTCTACTGTAGCACCAACGCTCGATGCATATTCCTGGGCTCCTTCAGCTAATGTATCTCTAAATGCATTTCCTTCTTCCTGTGAATATGTAAACAGTATTTTTACACCACCACCGCCAGATGAGCTGCCTTTTGAAGAAGATAATCCACAACCAGAGATGCATACTGTAACTAACAAAATTAGTGATAATATTTTCTTTCTCATCTCGATTACCTCCATTAAATCTTAAACTGGTGTACTTGTTTGTCTAATTCAACTGAGGTTGATGCTAACATCTCAGATTCCTTAGCGACCTTCTCACTGTTGCTTGTCAGCTTAGATGACTGTTTAACAATTTCTTCTGATGTAGATAGGATAATATCGGCACTTGCTGCCTGCTCCTCTGAAATTGCAGCTACATCAGTTGCTACTGCATCTACTTCACCTACTTTCTCAATCATGTCAGCAACCATTTCATTAGTCTGCTGAATGTTCTGGTAAATTAATGAGAATGTATCAACGGCATTGTTAATATATTCGCTACTCTCATCAATACTCTTAACACTTTCTTCTGCCTTCTTTTCTGCATCTTTTACTAAATTGTCAATTCCGTAAACAAGTTCTGTAATCTGCTGAACTGAATTTGTACTTGTCTGAGCTAGCTTACCAATTTCGTTTGCAACAACTGCAAATCCTTTTCCTGTTTCACCCGCTCTGGCTGCTTCAATAGATGCGTTTAATGAAAGAAGATTTGTCTCTTCCGCAATACTACCAATCAACTTAACAATTTCTGTAATTTCATTAGATGCTGTTCCTACGTCGTTAATAGCATTCTGCAAGTCATTAATTGATGAAATGATATTGCTCATTGCATCACTGACTTTTTCCATGTCCTTCTGACCCTTGTTTGCTACAGATACAGTTTCTGTCATTTGCTCGCTTACGCTTTCGCCATTTGTTCTAGTATCTGTTACAACCATTGCAAGAGTTGTTGCACTGTTGGCGATTTCATTGATTGAGCTTGCTAATCCATCTACTGTTTCGTTCAAGCCCTGCATTGATGTTTCCTGCATTTTTGAAGCATCATACATTTCTCTTGATACTGAATTACTTTCATCAGCCTGATTATTCAGGTTCACCGCAATATTTCCAATCTTGCTTATCAGACCCTGCATAGTGCCAGCGAAATCTCTGATTCCCTCAGACATTGATGTAATTTCATTATTTCCTTTGACTTCTACTTCCATTGTGAAGTCACCATTTGTCATTGTATTGATAACTCCTGAAAGCTTATTTACAGGATTAATTAAGATATGTACTGTTCTCTCGATTAATACAATCAATACAATTATTCCAACAGCTGCCAGAACTGCAAGTATTTTTCCTAATGTTCTAACATCGTTCAGAATAGTATTTGAAGGAACAAAGGAAACAAGGATCCAATCTGTACCACTTACCTCACAAAATGCTGTCATATATCCATTGATTTCTTTTGTAGATAAATCATCAGAATTAATCGAATCAGCTACACCACTATAAAACTTATCTGAGCTATAGTCTGCGATATTTGCGCCTACCTTTGCAGAATCTCTATTACTGATAATTGTTCCAGTTGTGGCTTCTACGAGAAACGTTTCAGCATTTTCCATTTCAACGTTGGAATTTACAATAACAGTTATTCTATCCAATGTTACATCAGCGCCAAGTACACTAATTCCTTCTCCAAAATTAAGCATACCTGTAGCACTTATTACATTTACGCCATCATTATTAACATATGGTTCGCCATATGCCATGTTGATTCGCGTAGAACCTTCCTTGTACCAGTTAGATTCTCTGACGTTACTTTCTGTCTTTGATGAGCCGGCACCAGTGATTAAACGGCCATCGCTTGTCCCAATATAGAATCCGTCAGCAAAAGTACTGTTATAGCCCACTGTACCATCCAATATCAGTTTTAATCTTTCCTCATCTGGAGTAGTACTTTCTATTGTGTTTTTAAAGATTTTGAAAGAATCCAAATTATCATTCATCCATGCCTCAATATCGCTTTTCTGGCTTCTAATGGATGTCTGTAATAATTCCTCAGCTTCCTTCCTTAAACTATTAGAAGAAATCTGATATGAGATTAACACTAAGCCAATCATCATAACCGCTACTATTGGAATAATAATAACTAGAAGATTAAACTTGATGGAACCTCTTCGTTTTGTTTTTTTAAGCCCTTCCATTGCACCCTCCTTCAAAATTATTCTTATATCACACTATATTTACTAATGTCATTGCATATTCCTTGATACTAGTTCTTATGATACACAAATATTATTAATTTTCTGTGTCTCTTTGGTGTAAATATGTATATTTATCAATAAAAAAAAGCCCTCCGAGGAAAAATCCTCGAAGGGCATAATTTTATAATTTGGGTTGGGCTGTTCGCTCAAAATTATTCGATGATTGTAGCAACACGACCAGAACCTACTGTTCTACCACCCTCACGGATAGCGAATGTAAGACCCTGCTCCATAGCGATTGGGTGGATGAGCTCGATTGTCATCTCTACGTTATCGCCAGGCATGCACATCTCTGTACCTGCTGGAAGCTCGCAAACACCTGTAACGTCTGTTGTTCTGAAGTAGAACTGTGGACGATAGTTGTTGAAGAATGGAGTATGACGACCACCTTCATCCTTTGTAAGAACGTAAACCTGAGCTGTAAACTTTGTGTGGCATGTTACAGTACCTGGCTTAGCAAGTACCTGTCCACGCTGGATCTGGTCACGGTTAACACCACGAAGAAGTGCACCGATGTTATCACCAGCCTGAGCCTCATCAAGAAGCTTACGGAACATCTCGATACCAGTTACAACAGTCTTCTGTGTATCTTCCTTGATACCGATGATTTCAAGTTCGTCGTTAAGGTGAAGAACACCACGCTCTACTCTACCTGTAGCAACAGTACCACGACCTGTGATTGTGAATACGTCCTCTACTGGCATAAGGAATGGCTTATCTGTCTCACGCTGTGGATCTGGGATGTAAGAATCAACAGTATCCATAAGTTCCATGATCTTGTCGCCCCACTCGCCGTTTGGATCCTCAAGAGCCTTAAGAGCTGAACCCTTAATGATTGGGCAATCATTGAAGTCATACTCCTCAAGCTGCTCTGTAACTTCCATCTCTACGAGCTCGATAAGCTCCTCATCATCAACCATATCACACTTGTTAAGGAATACAACGATGTAAGGTACACCTACCTGACGAGAAAGAAGGATGTGCTCCTTTGTCTGAGCCATAACACCGTCAGTTGCAGCAACTACAAGGATAGCGCCATCCATCTGAGCAGCACCTGTAATCATGTTCTTTACATAATCAGCATGGCCTGGGCAGTCAACGTGTGCGTAATGTCTCTTCTCTGTCTGATACTCAACGTGAGCTGTAGAAATTGTGATACCTCTTTCACGCTCTTCTGGAGCCTTATCGATGTTCTCGAAATCTACCTTAGCGTTACCAGCAACACGCTCAGCAAGTACCTTTGTGATAGCTGCTGTAAGAGTTGTTTTACCGTGATCTACGTGTCCGATAGTACCGATGTTACAATGTGGTTTGGTTCTGTCAAAATGCTCTTTTGCCATTTTTAAAAATCCTCCTTAATATACTGCCCCTATTTGGGCAAAGTTAGTTCTATACTCTCAGTATCTCGATTATATCGAAAATACTGAGAGTTTTCAACTATTTATGTTTTATTTTGCGTGGTTAGAGATGATCTGCTCCTGAACGTTCTTTGGTACTGGCTCATACTTCTCGAAGAACATTGAGTAGTTACCACGTCCCTGTGTAGATGAACGAAGCTCTGTTGAGTATCCGAACATCTCTGCAAGTGGAACAAGTGCTCTAACAATCTTGCCGCCGCCAAGGTCATCCATTGACTGGATCTGACCACGCTTTGCGTTAAGTGATCCGATTACATCACCCATGTATTCCTCAGGCATTGTTACTTCAACCTTCATGATTGGCTCAAGAAGAACTGGAGCTGCCTTAGCCATAGCTTCCTTGAAGCACATTGAACCTGCAATGTGGAATGCCATTTCTGATGAATCGACTTCATGGTAAGAACCATCGTAAACGTCTGCTTCTACACCAAGAACAGGGAATCCGCAAAGGATACCAGCCTTAGCTGCTTCCTCGATACCCTCACCAACAGATGGGATGTATTCCTTAGGAATAGCACCACCAACTACTGAAGACTTAAATCTGAATGTCTCTTCAGCGTTAGCATCCATTGGAGTAAATCTAACCTTACAATGACCGTACTGACCACGTCCACCAGACTGCTTAGCATACTTGTATTCCTGATCAACTGCCTTTGTAAATGTTTCCTTGTATGCAACCTGAGGTGCACCAACGTTAGCCTCAACCTTGAACTCTCTAAGAAGACGATCAACAATGATCTCAAGGTGAAGCTCACCCATACCAGCGATGATTGTCTGGCCTGTCTCCTGATCAGTATGCTGACGGAATGTAGGATCCTCTTCAGCAAGCTTTGCAAGAGCTTCGCCCATCTTCTGCTGTCCAGCCTTAGTCTTAGGCTCGATAGCAAGCTCGATAACTGGCTCTGGGAATTCCATAGACTCAAGGATTACTGGATGCTGCTCATCGCAGATTGTATCACCAGTTGTTGTAAACTTAAGACCTACAACAGCTGCGATATCACCAGAGTAAACCTTGTCTAACTCTGTACGCTTGTTAGCGTGCATCTGAAGAATACGACCAACACGCTCCTTCTTATCCTTTGTAGCGTTAAGGCAGTATGAACCTGAGTTCAATGTACCTGAGTATACACGGATAAATGCGAGCTTTCCAACGAATGGATCAGCCATAATCTTGAAAGCTAAAGCTGCGAATGGCTCATCATCTGATGAGTGCTTCTCAACTGGGTTACCATCTAAGTCTGTACCCTGAATAGCTGGTACGTCTGTAGGAGCTGGCATGAACTCAAGGATAGCATCAAGAAGCTTCTGAACACCCTTGTTTCTATATGCAGATCCACAGCATACTGGGATAGCCTTACATTCGCAAGTTGCCTTACGAAGTACAGCCTTAAGCTCATCGATAGAAGGCTCCTCACCCTCAAGATAAGCCATCATAAGATCATCATCTAACTCACAGATCTTCTCAACGAGTTCTGTGTGATAAAGCTCAGCATCATCAGCCATATCAGCTGGGATGTCTGTGATAGAAATATCATCACCCTTATCATCGTTATAGATGTATGCTTTCATCTCGAAAAGATCGATAATTCCCTTGAAATCATCTTCCTTACCGATTGGAAGCTGAAGAACGATAGCGTTCTTCTTAAGTCTATCACGGATCTGATCAACAGCTCCGTAGAAGTTTGCACCAAGGATATCCATCTTATTGATGAAAGCCATTCTTGGTACGTTATATGTGTCAGCCTGTCTCCAAACATTCTCTGACTGTGGCTCAACGCCACCCTTTGCACAGAAGACACCAACGGCGCCATCAAGTACACGAAGGGAACGCTCAACCTCAACAGTAAAGTCTACGTGGCCTGGTGTATCAATGATGTTGATACGGTGCTCAAGAGCACCCTTCTTAGGCTTGCAGTTTTCCTGCTCAGTCCAGTGACATGTTGTAGCAGCTGAAGTAATTGTGATACCTCTCTCAGCTTCCTGCTCCATCCAGTCCATGGTTGCAGTACCTTCGTGAGTATCACCGATCTTGTAGTTAACACCAGTATAGTAAAGAATACGCTCTGTAAGTGTAGTCTTTCCGGCATCGATATGAGCCATAATACCAATATTTCTGGTACGCTCAAGTGGATATTCTCTTCCTGCCACTGTTTGTCCCTCCTATTAGAATCTGTAATGAGCAAATGCCTTATTAGCTTCTGCCATTCTATGCATTTCTTCTTTTCTCTTAACAGCTGAACCTGTGTTTCCAGCTGCATCCATGATCTCGTTTGCAAGACGCTCTTCCATTGTCTTCTCTGTACGTGTACGTGAGAACATTGTGAGCCATCTAAGGCCAAGGGCCTGACGACGATCTGGTCTTACTTCGATAGGTACCTGATATGTAGCACCACCGATACGTCTAGCCTTTACCTCAAGTACAGGCATAACGTTGTTCATAGCTTCCTCGAAAACCTCAAGTGCAGGTCTTCCAGTCTTTTCCTCGACTTTGCCAAATGCACCATATACAATCTTCTGAGCTACACCCTTCTTACCATCAAGCATGATGTTGTTGATAAGCTTTGTAACTACTTTGCTATTGTATATAGGATCTGCCAAAACGTCTCTTTTTTGAGTATGTCCTTTTCTTGGCACGATACTTCCCTCCTTAACTAAAATTTGTTAGATCAACGGTACTCACAAATTTACTTGTGTTCATGCATTATTTATTCTATAGAGAAAAAATAACAACATTAACCAAATTTTTGTGATATACAATAAATTTCCTAAGCCTTTACGCTATTTTACTTAGCATCCTTAGGTCTCTTAGCGCCGTACTTTGAACGTCCCTGCTTGCGGTTTGCAACGCCGGCTGTATCAAGAGTACCTCTGATTACGTGATAACGTGTACCAGGTAAATCCTTAACACGACCACCACGAATCAAAACAACGCTATGCTCCTGAAGATTGTGACCTTCGCCTGGAATGTATGATGTTACTTCGATTCCGTTTGAAAGACGAACTCTGGCAATCTTACGAAGAGCTGAGTTAGGCTTCTTAGGTGTAGCTGTCTTAACAGCTGTACATACACCACGCTTCTGTGGAGAAGAAGTGTTAGTAGGCTTCTTCTTAAGAGAGTTATAACCTCTCTGAAGTGCTGGTGCTGTAGACTTCTTTACAGATGTCTGACGACCTTTTCTAACTAGCTGGTTGAATGTTGGCATTCTTTTTTACCTCCTAATTTATTTCTTTACGCAAAAATAGGCATAAATATCCTATTAGCGCATGCTAGAACATTATATTTCCTTAATTTCATTATGTCAAGGTTAAAAATGTGAAAAAAAGACCCTGGCAATGCCAAGGTCTTTTATATATTTTGATTATTCTACATCTACAAGCTCATCTGAAAGTGCTTCTGCACCATTAGCTTCGCCTTCGAACTCTTCTGTAGACATTGCTGCATCTGCAAGCTGATTGTCTGTTGAAAGAGGAATGTTTGAATATCTCTTCATACCTGTACCAGCAGGGATTAAGCGACCGATGATAACGTTCTCTTTAAGTCCGTTAAGTGGATCAACCTTACCCTTAATAGCTGCATCAGTAAGAACCTTTGTTGTCTCCTGGAATGAAGCTGCTGAAAGGAATGAGTTAGTAGCAAGGGCTGCCTTTGTGATACCGAGGAGTTCCTGTGTACCAGTAGCAACTTCCTTACCTTCTGCCTCCATCTGCTCGTTAGCTTCTTCAAAGTCAAGCCAGTCTACAAGTGAACCAGGCATAAATCCTGTATCACCAGCCTCGTCAACTCTGATACGCTTTAACATCTGACGGCAAAGAACTTCGATATGCTTATCGTTGATATCAACACCCTGTAAACGGTAAACACGCTGTACTTCACGGATGAGGTAATCCTGAACAGCTGACTTACCCTTGATTGCAAGGATATCGTGTGGGTTTACAGAACCTTCTGTAAGCTCATCACCAGCTTCAAGTTCCTGACCTGAAATAACCTTGATACGTGATCCGTAAGGAATTAAGTACTTCTCTACATCACCTGTTTCAGAGTTTGTAACAACAACTTCTCTCTTCTTTGTCTTAGAATCTTCTTCGATAGAAACTGTACCAGCAATCTCTGTGATGATTGCAAGTCCCTTAGGCTTTCTAGCCTCGAAAAGCTCCTCGACACGAGGAAGACCCTGAGTAATATCGTTACCAGCAACACCACCAGTATGGAATGTTCTCATAGTAAGCTGTGTACCTGGCTCACCGATTGACTGAGCGGCAATGATACCGATTGCTTCACCAACCTGTACAGCACGACCAGATGCCATGTTAGCGCCGTAGCACTTAGCACAAACACCAACGTGTGAACGACAGTTAAGTACGTTTCTGATCTTAACTTTCTTGATTGGGTTGCCCTTATCATCAACACCCTTTTCGATGATTGCAGCTGCACGCTTAGGTGTGATCATGTGGTTAGCCTTAACGATAACCTCGCCCTTAGCATCGCAGATTGTGTAGCATGAGAATCTACCAGTAATACGATCCTTAAGTGACTCGATTTCTTCACGACCATCCATGAATGCGTATACCCACATACCTGGAATCTCGCGATTTGTACCAGCAACACAGTCAGATTCACGAACGATAAGTTCCTGAGCAACGTCAACCATTCGACGTGTCAAGTATCCTGAATCGGCTGTACGAAGAGCTGTATCAGAAAGACCCTTACGAGCACCATGAGCTGACATGAAGTACTCAAGTACATCAAGACCTTCACGGAAGTTTGACTTAATAGGAAGCTCGATAGTCTTACCTGTTGTATCAGCCATCAAACCACGCATACCAGCAAGCTGCTTGATCTGCTTTTCAGAACCACGGGCACCTGAATCAGCCATCATGAAGATGTTGTTGTACTTATCAAGACCATCAAGAAGGTCCTTAGTAAGCTCATCATCAGTCTCTTTCCAAGTATCTACTACTTCACGATAACGCTCTTCTTCTGTGATAAGACCACGCTTATACTGACGTGTAATCTTATCAACTGTCTCCTCAGCCTTAGCAATAAGCTCTGGCTTCTGAGCAGGTACTGTCATATCTGAAATTGAAACTGTCATGGCAGCAATTGTTGAGTAGTGGTAACCCATTGCCTTGATATCATCAAGAACTTCTGCTGTCTTTGTAGCTCCGTGTGTATTAATAACTTTTTCAAGAATCTGCTTTAACTGCTTCTTACCAACGTGGAAGTCTACCTCTGGCAAAAGCTCGTTCTCAGGATTTGTTCTATCTACATAGCCAAGATCCTGTGGGATAATCTCGTTGAAGAGAAGTCTACCAAGTGTTGATGAAACATTACCTGTAACAACAGTTCCGTCAGCATGCTGCTTTGAAACTCGAACTGTGATACGTGCATGCATTGTTAATGCATCGTTCTCGTATGCAAGAATTGCCTCGCTAAGGCTCTTGAAGATTTTGCCTTCGCCAAGCTCTTCTCTAGTATCACCTACAGACTTACCACGCTCCTGTGTGAGGTAGTAAATACCAAGTACCATATCCTGTGAAGGAACGGCAACAGGACCACCATCTGAAGGCTTCAAGAGGTTGTTAGGTGAAAGAAGCATGAATCTACATTCAGCCTGTGCCTCCTGAGTAAGTGGAAGGTGAACAGCCATCTGGTCACCATCGAAATCGGCGTTGAAAGCTGTACATACAAGTGGATGAAGCTTGATAGCTCTACCTTCTACAAGGATTGGCTCGAAAGCCTGAATACCAAGTCTATGAAGTGTAGGAGCACGGTTAAGCATAACTGGATGCTCTTTAATGACATCTTCAAGGATGTCCCAAACCTCTGGCTCAAACTTCTCTACCATCTTCTTAGCATATTTAATGTTGTGAGCCATTCCATTACCAACGAGCTCCTTCATAACGAAAGGCTTGAAGAGCTCAAGTGCCATCTCCTTTGGAAGACCACACTGGTAAATCTTAAGCTCTGGTCCTACGACGATAACTGAACGACCTGAGTAGTCAACACGCTTACCAAGAAGGTTCTGTCTGAATCGACCAGACTTACCCTTAAGCATGTCTGAAAGAGACTTAAGAGGTCTGTTACCAGGACCTGTAACAGGACGACCACGACGACCGTTATCGATAAGAGCATCAACAGCTTCCTGAAGCATACGCTTTTCGTTACGTACGATGATATCAGGAGCACCAAGCTCTAAGAGTCGACGAAGTCGGTTATTTCTATTGATAATACGACGATATAAGTCGTTAAGATCAGATGTAGCAAAACGGCCACCATCAAGCTGTACCATAGGACGAAGATCTGGTGGAATAACAGGGATAACTGTCATAATCATCCATTCAGGTCTGTTTCCTGACTCGCGGAATGCCTCAACAACCTCGAGTCTCTTGATGATACGTGAACGCTTCTGGCCTGTAGCGTTATCTAATTCAATCTGAAGCTTTGTAGCCTCTTCATCAAGGTCAATGTCCTTGAGAAGCTCCTGAATAGCCTCAGCACCCATTCCTACTCTGAAGCCGTTACCATACTGCTCTCTAGCTTCCTGGTACTCAGCTTCTGTAAGAACCTGCTTATACATGAGAGCTGTCTCTCCTGCATCAAGAACGATGTATGATGCAAAGTAGAGAACCTTCTCAAGTGTCTTTGGTGAAAGATCAAGAATAAGTCCCATACGTGAAGGAATACCCTTGAAATACCAAATATGTGAAACTGGTGCAGCAAGTTCAATGTGACCCATACGCTCACGACGAACGCTTGCCTTTGTGATTTCAACACCACAACGATCACAAACCACACCCTTATAACGAATCTTCTTGTACTTTCCGCAGTGACATTCCCAGTCCTTGCTAGGTCCAAAAATCTTTTCGCAGAAAAGACCATCCTTCTCAGGCTTCAGTGTACGATAGTTGATTGTCTCTGGCTTTTTAACTTCGCCACGAGACCACTGTCTGATCTTTTCAGGTGAAGCCAATCCAATCTGTATTGCGTCAAATGCTATTGGTTGATATGTCGCTTCTTTATTCTCTGGCATTTTCTAGCTCCCTTCCTATTTATTCCTCATCAAAATCATCTGCTACATCTGTAAAATCATCATCTTCTTCAAATGCTGCATCATCTTCATCATCAACAAGATCTCCATCAGAATCAAACTTCTTTGTAGAGAATCCTGCCTGTGCGAATGAATTGTCATCCTCGAAGGCAAAGTTTCTATCGCTTCCAGCGATGATTGCATTGAGGTCTGTATTTCCATATTCACTTGTTTCCATAAGTTCAACTTCTTCACGATTTTCATCGAGAACACGAACATCAAGACCAAGTGACTGTAATTCCTTAAGTAATACCTTGAATGACTCAGGGATACCTGGCTCAGGGATGTTTTCACCCTTGATGATAGCTTCGTATGTCTTAACACGACCGATAACATCATCAGACTTCATTGTAAGGATTTCCTGAAGTGTGTATGATGCACCATAAGCCTCAAGAGCCCAAACTTCCATCTCACCGAAACGCTGTCCACCGAACTGTGCTTTACCACCAAGTGGCTGCTGTGTAACAAGTGAGTAAGGACCAGTTGAACGAGCATGGATCTTATCATCAACAAGGTGGTGAAGCTTAAGGTAATGCATGTGTCCGATTGTTACAGGACCATCAAATGGCTCACCTGTACGACCGTCGCGAAGCTGTACCTTACCATCACGAGAGATTGGAACACCCTTCCAAAGTGCACGGTGTGCACGGTTTGTAGAAAGATACTCCATAACATCGTCACGAAGAATATCAACGTACTTGTCGTAGAATGTCTCCTCGCCGTTTGTAGCTTCTTCCTTGTCAAATGGCATATTTACATAGTCATTTGCAAGCTCAAGTGTATCCTGGATATCAATTTCATTTGCACCATCAAATACTGGTGTCTCAATGTCAAATCCAAGTGCCTTTGCAGCAAGTGAAAGGTGAATCTCAAGGACCTGACCGATATTCATACGTGAAGGAACGCCCAATGGGTTAAGTACGATATCAAGTGGACGACCGTTTGGAAGATATGGCATATCTTCTACTGGAAGTACGCGGGAAACTACACCCTTGTTACCATGACGACCAGCCATCTTATCACCTACACCGATTTTTCTCTTCTGAGCGATGTAGATACGTACTGATTTATTAACACCTGGAGAAAGTTCATCACCGTTCTCACGAGTAAATACCTTTGCGTCAACAACGATACCATAAGCACCGTGTGGAACACGAAGTGATGTATCACGAACCTCTCTTGCCTTCTCACCGAAGATTGCAAGAAGAAGTCTTTCTTCTGGAGTACGCTCTGTCTCTCCCTTAGGTGTAACCTTACCAACAAGGATATCACCTGCACGAACCTCAGCACCGATACGGATAATACCGCTCTCGTCAAGATCCTTAAGTGCGTCATCACCTACACCAGCAACATCACGTGTGATTTCCTCTGGTCCAAGCTTTGTATCACGAGCATCGATTTCGTACTCTTCAATATGAATAGATGTATAAACATCATCCTGTACAAGTCTCTCTGAAAGGAGAACCGCATCCTCGTAGTTGTAACCTTCCCATGTCATGAAACCGATAAGAGGGTTCTTACCAAGGGCAAGCTCACCATTCTTTGTAGAAGGACCATCAGCGATAACCTCGCCTGCTTCTACATGGTCACCCTTAAATACGATTGGACGCTGATTGTAGCAGTTAGACTGGTTTGAACGTGTGAACTTGAGAAGATCATACTCATCTCTTGTTCCGTCTTCATCAGCCTTGATGATAATACGCTTTGTCTCTGACATCTCTACGATACCAGCGCGCTTAGCAACTACGCAGACACCTGAATCGACAGCTGTCTTTGGTTCCATACCTGTACCAACAACTGGAGCCTCTGTAGTAAGAAGAGGTACTGCCTGACGCTGCATGTTTGATCCCATGAGGGCACGTGTAGGGTCATCGTTCTGAAGGAATGGAATAAGGGCTGTAGCAACTGAGAATACCATCTTAGGAGATACGTCCATGTAATCAAACATAGTCTTATCGTACTCCTGTGTCTCCTCACGGAAACGACCAGATACGTTCTTTCTCATGAAGTGGCCTTCTTCGTCAAGCTTGACGTTAGCCTGTGCTACATGATAGTTATCCTCTTCGTCTGCTGTCATATAGATAACCTCGTCTGTTACGCGAGGATTCTCTGGGTCTGTTTTATCAATACGTCTGTATGGCGCCTCAATAAAACCATACTCATTGATACGAGCATAGCTTGCGAGAGAGTTGATAAGACCGATGTTAGGTCCTTCAGGTGTCTCGATAGGGCACATACGTCCATAGTGAGAGTAGTGTACGTCTCGAACCTCGAATCCGGCACGATCTCTTGAAAGACCACCAGGACCAAGGGCAGAAAGACGTCTCTTATGTGTCAACTCACCAAGTGGGTTGTTCTGATCCATGAACTGTGACAACTGTGATGAACCAAAGAACTCTTTGATTGCAGCTGTAACAGGCTTGATGTTGATGAGGTTCTGTGGAGAAATATCCTCAAGGTCACGAGTTGTCATACGCTCACGTACAACCTTCTCGAGACGTGATAAACCGATTCTGTACTGGTTCTGTAAAAGCTCACCAACAGCACGAATACGACGGTTACCAAGGTGATCGATATCGTCATCCTTACCAATGCCGTACTCAAGATGCATATTGTAGTTGATTGATGCAAATACATCCTCAACTGTAATGTGCTTTGGAATCAAATCAGCTACTGAACGCTCAATAGCATCCTCAATATCTTCTTTTGTTGTGTTTTCTGAAAGAATTCTCTCTAATACTGGATAGTATACAAGCTCAGTAATACCAAGAGCTTCTGCATCGATATCAACAAACTTTGTGATATCAACCATCATGTTTGAAAGAACCTTTACATTGCGTGTCTCAGTCTGGATGAATACATGAGTAACAGCTGCGTTCTGGATTTCATCAGCCTTCTCAAGTGTAATCTTATCTCCAGCCTTTGCAATAATCTCGCCAGTTGTAGTGTCAACTACATCCTCTGCAAGAATATGACCTGCAATACGGTTGCGAAGCATAAGCTTCTTATTGAATTTATAACGTCCTACCTTTGCAAGATCGTAACGTCTTGGATCAAAGAACATACCGTGAATTAATGACTCGGCGCTATCCTTTGCAAGTGGCTCGCCTGGACGAAGCTTACGATATAACTCAAGTAAGCCTCCTTCGTAGCTACCCTGAGGATTCTTCTCAGTAATAGAAGGATCCTTTGCGAATGTAGCAAGAATCTTTGGCTCTTCGCCAAATACATCAATAATTTCCTGGTTTGTACCTAAACCAAGAGCACGAATAAGTACTGTAACAGGTACTTTTCTGTTACGGTCTACACGAACATAGAAAACGTCATTGGAATCTGTCTCATACTCTAACCATGCACCTCGGTTAGGTATTACTGTACATGAATAGAGCTCCTTACCAATCTTGTCGTGACCGATAGCATAGTAGATACCTGGTGAACGAACAAGCTGACTGACGATAACACGCTCTGCTCCATTAATAACGAATGTGCCAGTCTCTGTCATAAGTGGTAAATCACCCATGAAAATTTCATGCTCCTGCATGTCTCCGGACTCCTTGTTTACAAGGCGTACCTTTACTTTCAAAGGTGCTGCGTATGTTGCATCTCTTTCCTTGCACTGTGGGATGGTGTACTTAACTTCATCCTTGCACAATGTAAAGTCAACAAAGTGCAACTCAAGCTGATTACCCCTATCCTGAATAGGAGAGATATCAGCAAATGCTTCTTTTAATCCGTCCTTAACGAACCAGTCATAACTGTTCTTCTGGACCTCGATTAAATTAGGCATTTCAAGTACCTCTTTTTGTCTCGAGTAACTCATACGCAAGTTCTTTCCAGCTTTCACTGGACGTATTCTGTTTTTCTCCATTGACGTTCCACCTCTCATAATATTTAAATTTGGATAAATCTTATCAAATAAAATGTGTGAAAATCCGTGCATAAAAATAAGCATAGAAATACACACTGCACCACAATAGTGCAAACTACATTCTATGCCAAAGTCAATAACAAAGTCAAGTATTAAATTAGATATTTTCAAAAAAATTTAGCAGGTTCATTTGAACCTGCTAAATATAAAACAATCGAGTTTAACTTACTTAAGAGTAACCTTTGCACCGATCTCCTCAAGCTGAGCCTTGATTGACTCTGCTGTAGCCTTGTCAGCTGCTTCCTTGATAACCTTTGGTGCGCCATCAACGAGTTCCTTAGCTTCCTTAAGTCCAAGACCAGTAGCCTCACGAACAACCTTGATAACCTTAACCTTCTCAGAACCTACTTCTGTAAGCTCTACGTCGAACTCGTCCTTCTCCTCAGCTGCTGCTGCATCGCCAGCTGCTGCTGCAACTACAACGCCTGCTGCTGCAGAAACGCCGAACTCTTCCTCACATGCCTTTACAAGGTCATTTAACTCTAATACGCTAAGCTCTTTGATAGCTGCGATAAACTCTTCTGTTGTCATCTTTGCCATGATTATTTTCCTCCATTAAATAATAATAAAAATCAATTAAATTACTCTGCTTCTGTTGCAGGTGCTTCCTCTGCTGGAGCCTCTGCCTCTGCAGCTGGTGCCTCTGTAGATGCACCACCCTGCTCTGCGATCTGGTTGAGAACGCGAGCGAAGTTTGTGATTGGTGACTGTAAGCTTCCAAGTAACTTTGAAAGAAGTTCCTCTCTGCTTGGTACAGCTGCAACTGCTGACATACCATTAGCATCATAGAATGTACCTTCTACGACACCAGCCTTGATCTCAAGGTTTGTAGCTGTCTTAGCAAATTTAGCAAGAATTCTTGCTGGAGCTGTAGCATCATCCTTTGAAACAGCGATTGCACTTGGTCCTTCAAGAACATCATCAAGTGATGCAAAATCTGTTCCCTCGAAAGCGCGCTTCATAAGTGTGTTCTTGTATACCTTGTAAGTAACACCAGCCTCGCGAAGCTGCTTACGTAACTGTGTGTCTTCTGCAACTGTAAGTCCACGAGCGTCAACAACTACTACTGAAGCTGCATCCTTAATCTGCTCTGAGATCTCGTCAACTATTGGCTGCTTTAATTCAACTTTTGCCACGAATTTTTCCTCCTTATAATATTTGTTTGTTGCTTATATGAGGATAAAGTAAAACCCTCTATGTCAAAGACATAGAGGGTGATTAATCGATAAATACTTAATCGTCCTCGGCTGGTAGATAAAATCTTTACGGCTAACGCCACCTGCTGTCTTCGGCAACAACTTTATGCATTATATCATCATGTATATTGGGCTGTCAACAATTAGTTAGAAACCTTTGCAACATTAAGCTTAACGCCAGGTCCCATTGTAGGAGCAAGTGAAATGCTCTTAATGTACTGACCCTTTAAGCTTGCTGGCTTAGCCTTGTTGATAGCGTCCATAAGAGTCTGGAAGTTGTCCGCTAACTGCTCCTCTGTGAAAGAAGCCTTTCCGATAGGTACATGGATAATGTTTGTCTTATCAAGTCTATACTCAATCTTACCAGCTTTGATTTCTTCAACAGCCTTAGCAACATCCATTGTTACTGTACCAGCCTTAGGGTTTGGCATAAGTCCTCTAGGTCCAAGTACACGACCAAGACGACCAACAACACCCATCATGTCTGGAGTAGCAACTACTGAATCGAACTCTGCCCAACCTTCGTTCTGGATCTTAGGGATGAGTTCCTCGCCGCCTACGAAATCAGCGCCTGCAGCCTGTGCCTCATCAAGCTTAGCACCCTTAGCGAATACTAAAACTCGAACAGTCTTACCTGTACCGTGTGGAAGTACTACAGCACCACGAATCTGCTGCTCAGCGTGACGTCCGTCACAACCAGTTCTGATATGAGCTTCAATTGTCTCATCAAATTTTGCAGTAGCATTCTTCTTTACCTGTGCGATTGCTTCTGCTGGATCGAATGCAGCTGACTTATCGTATGAGCTAACAGCTGCAACGTATTTCTTTCCTCTTTTCATGTTTACCTCCTGTGGTTTATCGAGCTAATGCTCTCCCACTCAAATCTTTAATAGTAAGAACGTTGTTTTCGCTAAGCTGTGAATTATTCAACAACCTCAACGCCCATTGATCTACATGTTCCTTCGATCATGCTCATAGCAGCCTCAAGTGATGCTGCGTTAAGGTCAGGCATCTTTGTCTCTGCGATTTCCTGAACCTGAGCCTTTGTAATCTTTGCAACCTTTGTCTTGTTAGGTGTGCCTGAAGCCTTCTGAAGCTTGCAAGCCTTCTTAATAAGAACTGCTGCTGGTGGAGTCTTTGTGATGAAGCTGAAGCTTCTATCTGCATAAACAGTGATAATTGTAGGAACAATTGTATCTCCCATATCTGCTGTCTTTGCGTTAAACTGCTTTGTAAACTCCACGATGTTTACACCATGCTGACCAAGTGCTGGACCAACTGGTGGGGCTGGTGTAGCCTTGCCTGCTGGAATCTGCAACTTGATATAGCCTTCAATTTTCTTTGCCATGATATTCCTCCTAATCCATCTTGCGTACGTCTGTGAAATCAATTTCTACTGGTGTTTCACGTCCGAACATTTCAACGCTGATGGTTACTGTCTGCTTCTTAGCATTGATAGACTTAACAACGCCCACAGTATCTTTCCAGGTACCGTCTACGACACTAAGAGTATCTCCGACTTCGAAGTCAACCTCAACGTTGACTCTTTCAGTGCTTTCGCCTAGTAAGTATGCTTTAACTTCAGCCTCTGACAATGGCACTGGTTTACTTCCTGGTCCAACGAAGCCTGTAACACCTCTAGTATTTCTGACAACGTACCAGGTCTCATCATTCATAATCATCTCAATAAGAACGTAACCAGGGTACATCTTCTTTGAAACTTGCTTCTTGACGCCGTCCCTAGTTTCGGTAACCTCAACCATTGGTACTCTAACATCAAGAATCTGCTCCTCGAGATGTTGTGTCTCGATAGCCTTTTCAATGTTTGTCTTGACTTTGTTCTCATAGCCTGAGTAAGTATGAACTACATACCACTTTGCCTCTGCCATATGCGATGCCTCCATTATAAATTAACTAGGATATTTACACCCTTGTTGATCACTGCATCTAAAACGATGATGATCACTGCTACAACTACTGACACAGCAACAACTGCTGTTGTCTGTTTTGACACGTCCTTTGGATCTGCCCAGACAATCTTTCCAAATTCTGTCTTAAGACCCGCAAAACGTCCTGACTTGGTTTTCTTTTCCTCTGCCATTTTGCACCTCCCGGATGACTATTTAGTCTCTTTGTGCATTGTGTGCTTCTTGCAGAATCTGCAATACTTCTTTGTTTCCATTCTGTCAGGGTGTGTCTTCTTGTCTTTTGTCATGTTGTAATTACGCTGCTGGCACTCTGTGCAAGCTAATGTTATCTTTGTGCGCACAACTTCCACCTCCGTTAAATTTCTACTTTGGTCTACTTATACTCACTTGTCATAGCGAACAATTTGACAAGGCGAAAAAAGAGCATAAAAAAAAGACCTGCTTTTCTTAGTCGCTAGCTAAATTTAGCACACGACGCAAGAACTGTCAAGTCTTTTTCATTATTATGTTTAGCCCTTTACACCGCCAAGTGTTACTCCACCAACAATGTATCTAGAAAGTATTAGGTAAACAATTATAACAGGGAAGATTGAGAATGCAATCATAATATAAACCTGTCCCATATCAAACTTTAACCAGTCTGCATTACGAAGCTGAGCAATTAATATAGGAAGTGTCTTCTTTGTATCATCGTGAAGAACAAGAGCTGGAGTGAAGTAATTATTCCAGCTACCTACAAAGCTGAATATTGCCTGTACAGCAATTGCTGGCTTCATAAGGGGTACTACAATCTGGTTAAATGTTCTAAATTCGCCAGAACCATCAATTCTGGCAGCCTCGATTAAGGAAAGAGGTAATGTAGAATCCATGTATTGCTTCATATAAAAGAATACAGCAGGAGATGCAATCGCAGGAATAATAAGTGGGATAGCACTATTATCTAAATGCATCTTGTCAATGAGCTGTAAGAAACCAAGTACAGTTACCTGTGTTGGAATCATCATAATCATTAATATGAAGGTAAACATAAACTTCTTTAATTTGAAGTCATATGCATGGATAGCATAAGCTGTCATTGTTGAAAAATATGTTGCAAGTGTAGCTGTAAGTACAGCGATTATAAGCGAATTAATCATACCACTTACAATAGGTAATGTTCCATTTTTCAAGTTTGTCCAGTTCTCAATAAGATGGACACTTGGAAATGGAGTGAAACCTGCGCTCAATTCTGAATTGCTTCTGGTAGAATTGATAAATAATACATAGAACCAGAATAAGCACAAGAATGAAATTAAAATCAATACTATATAAGAAACTATTCTTCTAGCATGAACTCCGCCGCCTTGGCTGTTGCTTGTGTTATTTGCCATTTTTATTCTCCTCATCTATTTTACTTAATTTCAACGATTTTATTTCTGTTCCTGAACGTTAGTAAACTTATAAACTATCAAGCTTAAAATGGCTGTTATTACAAACATAAATACTGAAAGTGCACCTGCAAGTCCAAAGTTCTTACTATATAAATGCTTGTTCAAGTACATAATCAAAGTCATAGATGAACGCATTGGATTACCTGTACCATTTGTTAAGATCTGAGGTACATCAAACATCTGTAAACCACCAATGAGTGATGTAATCATAACAAATACAAGAATTGGTCTAAGTAAAGGCAATGTTATTTTATAGAAAATCTGATTAGCAGTTGCACCATCAACCTGAGCAGCCTCAAAAAGAGATGGATCAATTCCAAGCATACCTGCCATCAGAAGAATTGTCGTATTTCCAAACCACATAAGGCAGTTCATTGTAGCTACCAATCCACGAACACTTGCAGCGTGATCCATAAATGAGAATGCTTCCTTGAATACGCCAATTTGAATTAACAATGAGTTAATTGGTCCGCTATCTGCAAATAATGTAAAGAACAACATCGCAAAAGCTGATGCCATAATCAAGTTTGGTAAATAGATTACCGTTTTAAAGAATGTCTGACCTTTTAATCTAAGAGATGGATCTGTAAACCATGCTCCTAATAATAATGAAAGGATAATCTGTGGGATAAATCCTAAAACCCACATAATCATTGTATTCGCAAAATATGTTGGTAAATCACCGTTAGTTACAATTGTTGCATAGTTTGCAAGACCTACAAAGTTAGGTCCAATCTGAGTAAGGCCTGAACGGTAATTTTCAAAGAATGAATTGTATATAGTTGAAACCAGTGGGATCAACTGGAATATTAAAAATATTACTGTAAAAGGTATTAGAAAGATATAACCCCACTTATTATATCTAACAACTTTGCTCTTCTTGTTCATAAATGCTCCCTTTTAGTTCTTTTAAATAGGGCGCATAGGGCCAATCCCCACGCGCCCCAAATCATTTCACTGATTAGTTGCAGTTAGAATTAGTCAACTGAAACATCTGGATACTTCTCATGAACTGCTGTCTTGAACATATCGAGAGCCTCGTCCTTTGTTGCATTTCCTGTGAAGTAGTTCTTCATTGCCTTCTGGAACTCTTCTGTACATCCCTGATCATACTTAGAAAGGTTTGAAAGATCTACTGTCTCAGCGCCTGCTGCAAGCTGCTCGTATGGATTCTGACCACCGAGAAGGTCAAGGTTACCTTCATCAGATGATGCAAGCTCTGAAAGAACTTCCTTGCTGTTTACGCAGTCAGCGTATGTTGTAGCTATATCCTTAAGAACTCCCTTATCTGTTGTCATTGTAACGATGATATCTTTTACAAGGTTAGCATTGTCTGTACCTGTTGCAGCACATACCCATGTACCACCCCAGTAGTAAGACTGAGGACCTTCGCAATATCCCCAACCACCCTGGTTAGCGATTGTGCCATCCTGGTCTGCATCAAGACAGAAGTTAAAGAACCAAGCTGGTCCAAAGTAGCAGAATACCTTTCCTTCTGGTCTCTTACCCTTTGCCCAGTCATCGCTCCAAAGATCATCTGTATCTTCAGCGCCTGCTTCAATAAGTGCCATAGAATCATCTACCCACTTATCAACGTTAGGATCGATAACAAGCTTGCCATCCTGTACCCACTGTCCAGATACGTTGTTAGCATATGTTCTGTATGTATCGTTTACTGAGCACATTGTGTAACCAGCATCAGCGACCTTCTTAGCTGTCTCATTGTACTTATCCCAATCAGCTACTGCTGCCTGAACTTCTTCTGGATCATCTGTTCCAAGAACTTCCTTTGCTGCCTCTCTGTTGTAGATAAGACCTGCTGAGCATGCCTGCCATGAAGAACCTTTAAGTTTACCATTGCTATCTGTTACGATGCTCTGTGTATATGTGTACTGATCTGAAAGAACATCAGATGTAATGCCGAGGTCAGATAATGGCATTGTTACATCCTCGTCAACATACTTAAGAGCGTAATCAGCTTCTACCAAGAATAAATCTACCTTATCATCTGCAGCTGCGTCTGGCTGAGCGATAAGAGCCTCATCAAGGTTGTTCTGATATGCATTGTCTGTAGATGGTGTAATGTTCCAAACTACTTCAACATCACCAATCTTACCGTGAGTAGCATCTACTTCTTCGTATCCAGGATAGAAATCCTTTACACGTGTCTGCCACTCATCGTTCCAACAATAGATGTTAAGAACTTTACCTGTGTCCTCAGGAAGTTCTACTGCTTCTGCCTCAGCATCAATCTCCTCTGTTGATGCTGGAGCTGCTGCTTCTTCTGTAGAAGCTGTTTCTGAGCTTCCACAGCCAGCAAACATTGTTGCTGTCATTGTTGCCATTGCGAGCAAACTAACTAATCTTTTTTTCATTGTGTGTTCCTCCCAAAATATTTTTCCTGGACTTTCGTCCTTTGATGCTGATAACACATCAACATCATATCTACATTAATTTGTTTGCATTTATATAAGTTGATTTCTCAACCCAATGCCTAATTTAGTTTCTTTAGGGTATCTCCTTCAAGCAGTCTCCCTTTAACTACAACTCGCTGTACTAATGTAGTTTTTGGTCTTTCAATTAAATCGATAAGATTCTTTCCTGCTTGTCTTCCTAACTCTTCTGTATCCTGTCTATAAGTAGTAAGACGTGGCCTAATATGTCTTGCCACTTTGATTCCATCGAATCCAACTACTGATACATCATCAGGAACCTTTAACCCTTTTTCTGATATTGCCCTCATACCACCATAAGATGCATAATCATCAGGATAGAAAATGCAGGTTGGTCTGTTTTCTAATTCCAACAGCTTTAATGTGCATTCATAAGCACCATGTGTATCTCTATATGGAGATTCCATTAAGTACTCATCTGGAGTTTCTATTCCATATTCTTCCATCTTTTTATGGAAGGTAACTAATCTTGTGCGTGTTACCGAAGAATCAGCACCGTGTATGTAAGCGATTTTTCTATGGCCAGAAGCTACTGCAAAATCAACCAGCTCAGTCATGCCTCCAACATTATCTGAAAGGATTGTTGTTGTATCATTATAAATATGATCAATTGTTACAACTGGTATATCACTTTTTACTAGTTCAACTACTTCAGGATCTCCGAAGTGAACATTTGCAATAATTACACCATCGAATCTTCTATATCTTGCATGTGTAAGATAAGAATCTCTTCCAGGCCTTGATCTGTCATTTGAAATAAAGGTTATATCATATCCCTCTTTTTCAACTTCTCTTTTAAAGCCTTCAAGAACACTTGCGAAAAAGTCATGCTGTAAACCACTGTTGGCATCGTCCATGAAAAGAACTCCTATATTATGTGTGCGATTTGTTTTCATGGATTTTGCTGCTGCATTAGGAACATATCCTAATTCATTAGCAACTTTTCTGATTCTTTCCTTTGTTTCTGCGCCGATGTCACTGTGATCATTCAATGCTTTACTAACTGTAGCAACTGATACACCGCATCGACCGGCAATATCTTTTAATGAAACCATCACTCTCTCCCTAGTGTGTTAAACATCTGCTTAATCGTTTTCGTAATTTCAATATAGCCCCTTTTCACGAAATGTACAATAGTTTTTCGAAAATTTGTCTTTTCGTTAAAGTTTCGTAACCTGTTTTAGTGAAATATCGCCAAATATTTAACAGCCTAATTGCATTTTAGGATAATTATGGTATTCTAATGCCGAGAAATTATATCTTTTAACTTAAACGTTTACGCTTCGTTTTCTTTAAATTGACCGATTTTCTCTCAGATTATTCACTTAATCGTTTTCTGTATGAATAATTGTTTCTTAGTTTTAGGGAGGAATATATGAAGTTCGGACATTTCGACGATCAAAACAAAGAATATGTAATCACAACTCCAAAGACTCCATTACCATGGATTAACTACTTGGGTTGTACCGATTTCTTTTCTTTGATCTCAAACACATGCGGTGGCTATACTTTCTATAAAGATGCAAAGCTTTTACGCATGACACGTTATCGCTATAACGACACAACTCCAGATACAAACGGTAAGTATTTCTATATTAAGGATGGAGATACAATTTGGAATCCTGGCTGGCAGCCAACCAAGACTGAATTAGATTCTTATGAATGTCGTCATGGTATCGGCTACAGCAAGTTTACTGGTGTTAAAAATGATGTAAAAGCAGAACTTATTACTTTTGTTCCAATTGGTGATCCAGTTGAATTAACAAAGGTAACAATTACAAATAACAGCTCAGCTCACAAAGATATTCAACTTTTCTCATATGTAGAATGGTGCCTTTGGAATGCTGATGATGATATGAAGAATTATCAGCGTAACCTTTCAATCGGTGAAGTTGAAGTTATTGATTCAACTATCTATCACAAGACAGAATATCGCGAGCGTCGTAATCACTACGCTGTATATTCAGTAAATACTAAGATTGATGGTTTCGAGACAAGCCGAGATGAATTCAGAGGTGCTTACAATGGTCCAGATAGACCTGCAGCTGTAATTGAAGGAAAGCTTCACAATACTATCGCTTCAGGATGGTATCCAATCGCTTCACATCAGATTAATCTTTCACTTGATGCTGGAGAGTGCAAAACTTTCGTATTCGCTTTAGGATATGTGGAAAACCCTGAAGATGAAAAGTGGGAAAAACCAGGAATCATTAATAAAAAGAGAGCTAATGCTCTTCTCGCTAAATATCAAACTACTGAAGATTTTGACAACGCTCTTGCAAAGCTTAATACATACTGGGATGGACTTCTCAGCAAGTTCCATGTTGAATCAAATGATGAGCATGTAAACCGTATGGTAAATATTTGGAACCAATACCAGTGTATGGTTACATTTAACATGTCTCGTTCAGCTTCTTACTATGAGACAGGTATTGGCCGTGGAATGGGATTCAGAGATTCTTGCCAGGATTTACTTGGATTCGTACATCTGATTCCAGATAGAGCTCGCGAGAGAATCATTGATATTGCTTCAACTCAGTTCCAGGACGGTTCAGCATATCACCAGTATCAGCCTCTTACAAAGAAGGGTAATTCTGATATCGGTTCAGGATTTAACGACGATCCACTTTGGTTAATTGCTGGAACAAGCGCATACATACGCGAAACAGGAGACACATCAATTCTTAAGGAAATGGTTCCTTACGATAATGATATGTCAGTTGCTACAACACTTATGGAGCACTTAAAGCGCTCATTTAATTACATTGTAAATCACAAGGGTCCACATGACCTTCCACTTATTGGTCGTGCTGACTGGAACGACTGCCTCAACCTTAACTGCTTCTCAGAGCATCCAGGCGAAAGCTTCCAGTGCTTCGGACCTAGTGAAGGACCTGTTGCAGAATCAGTATTTATTGCTGGTATGTTTGTAAAATATGGTCGCGAATATGCAGCTCTTGCAAAGCTTATGGGTGACACTGCTGAAGAAGCTCGTGTTCTTGCAGAAGTAGATAAGATGACTGCTGCAATCGAAAAAGATGGTTGGGACGGCGATTGGTTCGTAAGAGCTTACGACGCTTACAGCCACAAAGTTGGTTCAAAGGAATGTGATGAGGGACAGATTTACATCGAGCCACAAGGTATGTGCGTAATGGCCGGTGTTGGCGTTGATGATGGTAACGCAAAGAAAGCCCTTGATTCTGTAAAAGAAAAGCTTGATACAAAATACGGCGTAATGATTTTACAGCCTGCTTACACAAGATATCATCTTGAGCTTGGTGAGATCACATCATATCCACCAGGATACAAAGAGAATGCTGGTATCTTCTGTCACAACAATCCATGGATTTCAATTGCTGAGACATGCATTGGTCGTGGTGACAGAGCATTTGAAGTTTACAAAAAGACCTGTCCTTCATACATCGAGGACATTTCAGAAATTCATAGAACTGAGCCATACGTTTACTCACAGATGGTTGCTGGCGTAGATGCCAGATTCCACGGTGAGGCTAAGAACAGCTGGCTCACAGGTACTGCTGCTTGGACATTTACAAATATTTCCCAGTATATCTTAGGAATCTACCCAACCTTAGAGGGATTATCTGTAAATCCATGTACACCTGCTGCATTTGGTGATTTCAATATCACTCGTGAATACAGAGGTGTAATATACAACATCGAAATCAAGAATCCTAACCAGGTTCAAAAGGGTGTTGCAAGCCTTACTGTTGATGGCAAGGAAATCGAAGGAAACGTTATCCCATTCGATTCTTCTAAAAAAACAGTTAGCGTGGTTGCTACAATGAAGTAAAAGAGTAATAGCTTTACTTTCTTCATTTAACCAATTCTCCTTCTTCAATAAGAGCTCATACGCCCCAGTATGAGCTCTTTATTTTTGACTTTTTGTCTATATACAGATAAATTATAGCTATGAACAGAACATTAACTTATGAAATCAATTCTGAATATGCAGGGTATTCTATTGACAAATATCTGAAATCCCAGGGCTATTCCAGCGCCAATATCACCGCAATCAAAAAGATGCCTAATAATGTGGTTATCGATGGTGAGTGGGTACATATGAATCGCAAACTCCAAGCCGGCGAGATTTTAACTGTAAATATCTCCGAGGATAATTCATCAGAAAAGATTCCACCAGTAAAAATTGATTTGGATATCGTTTATGAGGATGATGATATTATCGTTATCAATAAGCCTGCAGGACTTCCAATTCATCCAAGTTTAAATCACTACGAAGATTCCTTAGCAAACGGTCTGGCATATTATTACGAGGCTCAGGACAAGCCTTTTATATTTAGATGTGCTAATCGACTAGATAAGAACACCTCTGGACTTACCGTCATTGCCAAGCATTTAGTTTCTGGCAATATCTTATCTACAATGGTAAAAAACCGTGAGTTTCATAGAGAGTATTATGCCATCGTCCGCGGTCATCTTGATGAGCCTGAAGGCACAATAGATGCACCTATAGGACGTGTAGACGATTCTATCATTACAAGGCAGGTAGATTTTGAAAATGGTGAACGCGCAGTCACTCACTATAAAGTGATAGACGAGAAAAAAGGGCACAGCCTAATCTCAATCCATCTTGAGACAGGCCGCACCCATCAAATTCGTGTCCATTTTAAATATATTGGTCATCCATTAATTGGAGACCATTTGTACAATCCCGATTTTGAATATATGACAAGACAAGCATTGCATTCCCACAAAATCAGTTTTGTTCACCCTATAACAAAAAAGGCAATGGAGTTTATCGCCCCATTGCCTAATGATATGAATTTCATTTACATTTGATTTTTGAGATCCTCGTACTCACGATTTATCTCTGCCACGGTAGCTGTGTCGCCAGATTCTCCATCAGGATGGTAAATCTTAATAAGGTCCTTATAACGCTTTTTAAGGGCCTTTGGTGTGGTGACACCAGAAAAGAACATCTCCCCGTGGACGATGTTATCCTCAGCTACATAAGGCTCCACAGAGTGAGCCTGTACTTGATCAAAGAATTTCTTCTTTCTCTCAAATTGTAATTTATCGTCAGCAAGCTTCTGAGTCTCCTGGATTAATAATTCCCATTTCAACTCAAACTGTTTTTCCTGCTGTTCTAGAGTATGAATCCTTGCTTCAAACTCTCTTCTTTCTTTTAGCAAATCATTCCATGCTTTTTCTAACTCTTTATGTCGGTCCTCAAGTGCTTGCATGTCGATCTTGCCTTGACATGTGAGATCCTTTGCCATAATAACTCTCCCGTATAGTATTACATTCTAGGTATTGTGGAACTTTCCCAAAACTTGTAATGATTATACTATATGTTGTGCATGCTTGTAAAATAAAATATCAATTCTATCTTTTGTACACTATGCCGGTATATGGTTGAAGGCTGACGTGAAGGTTTCCTCCTTCAACAATTATATCGGTAGGCATTATTGAATAGCCAACCTCATTGGTCATAATTACTCTTTCCAAGTTGCAATTTAGTGGAACGCCAGCTATCCAAACTGGTATATCCACTTCTATGCCATTGCCATTGCTGTTGATAACTACGATAACTTGCTCATTGGCTGTGAATCTGGCATAGCTAATAAATCCCTGGCCACAATTTAAAAATCTAAACGAGCCCTGCTTAATGGCTGGACTTAGTTTATGAACCATAATCATATCCCTTGTGTAATCGATAAGATCATAGTTGCAGTGGCCCCATGGATATGTTCTACGGCTATCTGGGTCCGTAAATCCACACACCCCAGCTTCATCGCCGTAATACAATGTTGGCGCACCAGGCCAAGTCATCTGTACCATTTCAGCTAGCTTCATAACAGGAATACTTACACCATCCTCAGCAGCCTTAGCCCCTTTTGTGGCGAGTCTTCCTACCGTATGGTTTGTTCTTGTCAAAAATCTGGAATGGTCATGGTTGGACAGCTGATTCATTGCGCAATACAGTGATGGAGTTTTCAGCCTTGCCATGAAGTGCAGCATTGTGTTTTTGAATCTTTCACCATCGCCAATAGCACTAGGCTGGAACTCATCAGAATGCTTCTCCATTCCTGTCAAAAAGAAGGTAAGTGGCTCCATAAAAGCATCATAGTTCATAACCGTATCCCACTGGTCACCAGCCAGCCATGCACTTGGATTACCATAATGCTCTGCAAGTATAATTGCGTTTGGATTTGCCGATTTTACTGCGTCTCTAAAATCATGCCAGAATTTATGATTAAACTCTTCTGAATGACCTAAATCAGCAGCTACATCAAGTCTCCAACCATCACAATTATATGGTTCGCTAACCCATTTTTTGCCTATATTGAGGACATACTGACACAGCTCAGGTGACTCCTCATAATTTAGCTTTGGCAACGTATCATGACTCCACCAGCCGTCATATGATTTGTTGTCTGGCCATGTATCCTCATAAAAGTAAAAGAAATTGTGATATGGGCTGTCCTTACTCTCGTAAGCTCCAGGAGCATATCCCTCTTCCTTTGAATAAATCTTTTCTCTGTTGAGCCATTTGTTGAAAGAACCGCAGTGATTAAATACACCATCTATAATCACTCGTATTCCCTTCTCATGGGCCTCTCTAACAAAGTCTGCAAAGAATTGGTTACTTGCCTCGAGGTTTTCCTTATTGGTCACTCTTAGCTTGTATTTAGTGGCATGGGAATTGTCATAATCCCCGTCCTTTAAACACTCTCCCCCATCCTTTTTAATTACGGTGAGGTGAGGGTCTATATAGTCATAATCAGAGGTATCGTATTTATGGTTAGAAGGGGAAACAAACAACGGATTAAAATATATTACTTCAACCCCCAAGCTTCTGAGATAATGGAGCTTCTGTCTGACTCCCTCTAGGTCTCCGCCGTAAAATCTTCCTATATCAAGATTTGCAGGTATAGCATCCCAGTTATCAACACGCTCAACTGGTGCTCCTACATAATGATATTCATTTGTTTCTACATCTGTGCTTGGGTCGCCCTTATAGAATCTATCCACAAGGATTTGGTACATAACTGCACCCTTCGACCAGGAAGGTGTGGAAAAACCTGGCATAATAGAAAACTCGTAATGTTCTCTATGATCACGCCAGAGACCTACTCTATCGTAATAATAAAGGCCATAGTCGCCGACTATTTCAAAGTGATATCTAAACTCTTTATCTTCGAGCTTAACGTCGCATGCATAGTAATCAAACTCTCCACGAGCTCTCTCTAGATGCATTCTTATATTCTTATCACCAGATACTAAAAAGGCCTCCAGGTCTTCCTGATGGTAAACGCGCAGTCTGATAGTTACTAAGTCAAAAGGCTCCGGTTCCATAGGAGTTCTATATTCAGCTGTACCGTCCGAGTAAATAGCTTGGATGTTCATTCCAACTCCCCTTAGATATTTTTAGATAGTAAAAAAGACAGCAACGATCGCTGTCTTTTTAGGAGAAGGTATTTTTACTATGGGGTTAGTAAAAATTATATAATGTATTGGGGGGTTTTTACGATGTTTATTATATGACCTCACAATACTTAAGTGTGCACAAATATAACAAATACTGACTTAGGTTTTTGTGCATGTTGCACTATTCTCCCCAGTTTATACCCTCTACAGCGGTCTCATTCGTACCTGAAGATTCAAATAGGGCCTCAAACTCGCTTCGTCCTATCTTTTCTTTTTCTAATAATAGATTAGCACATTTGTGTAGTATCTGTTCGTTTTCTCGCAAAATTTTCACAGCTTTTTCATAACATTCATCAATGATGCGTTTAACTTCCTCATCGATAGCTTTAGCTGTTGCTTCTGAAAAGCCTTTTGTATGAGCCAAATCACGGCCGATGAATACTTCTTCATCGTCATCACCGTAGTGAATCATACCTATATTTTTTGAGAATCCATACTTTGTTACCATGTTTCTTGCCATCTTTGTAGCCTGCTTGATGTCATTAGAGGCACCAGTGGTAACATCGTCAAATATAAGTTCCTCGGCAACACGTCCCCCCAGAGAAACAATAATATCCTGGGTCATCTTGCCTTTTGTATTAAAGATTTCGTCATTTTCATTTATAGGCATTGTATAGCCTGCTGCACTTGCACCTGTAGGAATGATTGACACTGAATATACAGGCCCTACATCTGGAAGTACATGGAAAAGAATTGCATGTCCAGCCTCGTGGTATGCTGTAATCTTCTTTTCTTTATCTGAAACAATCTTGCTCTTCTTTTCTTTACCAATTCCGACCTTTACGAAAGATCTTTTGATGTCTTCCTGAAGGATGTACTGTCTTTTCTCACCTGCTGCAAGAATAGCTGCTTCGTTGAGAAGATTCTCTAAATCTGCTCCTGTGAAACCAACTGTTGCCTGAGCAACCTGTTTCAAATCTACATCCTCCGCCAACGCCTTGTTGCTAGCGTGTACCTTGAGGATTTCCTCGCGTCCCTTCACATCAGGACTGCCAACATAAACCTTTCTATCAAAACGTCCTGGACGCATAATAGCCTGGTCTAAAATATCTACACGGTTTGTAGCCGCCATAACAATGATGCCTTCGTTAACACCAAAACCATCCATCTCTACAAGGAGCTGATTCAGTGTCTGCTCGCGCTCATCGTGGCCGCCGCCCATACCTGTACCACGGCGTCTAGCTACCGCATCAATCTCGTCAATAAAAACGATACATGGTGCATTCTGCTTTGCTTCCTGGAACAAATCACGGACGCGGGAAGCACCAACACCAACAAACATCTCAACAAAATCCGAACCAGAGATTGAGAAGAATGGTACTCCTGCCTCTCCAGCGATAGCCTTTGCAAGAAGTGTCTTACCTGTTCCTGGAGGGCCTACTAAGATAACGCCCTTAGGGATTCTGGCACCGATTTTTGTATATTTAGCAGGATCTTTTAAGAAATCAACAAGTTCTTCAACTTCTTCTTTTTCTTCTTTTAATCCAGCTACATTATCGAAAGTAGTGTTGATATCTTCTTTGTTTGTAAGCTTAGCTCTGCTCTTGCCAAAATTCATCATTCTAGCATTGGCACCGCCACCACCAGCGCCCTGCGCATTCATCATAATCATAAAGAGAATGAATACTGCGCCTAAGACAATGAGCATTGGTAACAATTCAGAAATCCAACTGTCATGTGGGATATCTGAAATAGTATAGGCAACCTTTGCTTCTTTTAATTCTTCCTGAATCTCGTTTACATCCGAAACATAAAGAGTAGCCTCTGTACCATCAGTAAGAGTGATTTCTGCTGCGCCAGTTGGCACCTCTTCATTCTGAGTAATATTGACTGATTTTACCTCATCTCTTGCCAAGGCCTTGTCAAATTCTTTTCGGGTGTATGTGGTAGTTGATTTACCCATGCTTGTGTAAAGTATAGCTAACACAACAAATACAAACAAAGCATAGATAATCATTCCTGAAGCTCTGTTTTTCTTCAAATCCGCCTCCTAGTCTAGCTCTACAACGCCAATGTATGGAAGGTTACGATACTTCTGGTCGTAATCAAGGCCGTAACCAACTACGAACTGATCTGGAATAGTAAATCCAGTGTAATCAACATGCACATCTACCTCACGACGATCTGGCTTATCAAGCATTGTAACCATGCGAACTGACTTAGCTCCACGATCTTTGAAAAGCTGACCAAGGTAGTTTAATGTATTTCCACTATCAATGATATCTTCAACGATAATAACGTTCTGGCCTGTTGGATCTAAATCCAAATCCTTTTTAATCTTAACTACACCAGAAGAAACTGTGCCGCTACCATAGCTTGATGTAGCCATAAAATCGATAATTACTGGAACTGTGATTCTTTTTGCCAACTCACAAGCAAAGAATGCTGCGCCCTTTAAGATGCAAACGAGAAATACTGATTCTCCTTCGTAATCCTTGCTGATTTGTGCTCCTAATTCTGAAATACGTGCTGCCAATTCTTCTTCAGGCAAAAGAACTCTGATGTTCTCACTCATTTTACTATTCCTCCGTATAACTAATCTCTAATACTCGAGTGGTATTTTTTGAAATTTTGTAATACTCGCTGACTCGGTGACCGACCACCCACATTACATGATTTCCATCACATACAAGTGGCACCTCATCTCTTAAATGTCGTGGAATTTTTTCATCTACAAAATAATCCTGTATAGATTTGCGATTTCCATCTGAATCGATGCATAGATAGTCACCCTCTGCACGGGTTCTTATTACAATATTAGCCCCTATTCTATCACAATCAAACCATTTCGTATAGGTTTCGGTAGGGTATTTCATGCCCTCTTTGTAATCAAATTCTCGATAGTTAAAAGTAGGATTAATCTGTTTTTGATTATCCTCATTCGCTGTATCGATTACGTATATTTCTTCATAGGATATGATAAGGGTCTTTTTGTATGGAAGCTGAATTTGACGCTCTCCATCTTCGTTTAATAGGTCCAGGATAGAATCCACGTGAACAGCAGCCACATCCTTCTGATATGGCATAAACTTGCTTAAATAATCCTTTATAGCCTGGCTGGCGATTACACGTGGTGCAGTTGCAATAGTTCTTTTTCTAAGCTTATCGCCCTCAAGCTTAGCCATCTGAAGCAATCCGTTTGACTCCAGGCTGATATAATCCGCGATTTCAGATAGTCGCTCTGTCATATCTGAAATATGCTCCAGGGCTCTATCATTTATTTTGGCTAATTCAGGCATGATGTTGTGTCTGATTCGATTGCGGTCGTAATCAGTTTCGGCATTTGTCCCATCGATGCAGTATGCCACTTCGTTTTCATTGAGGAATTCCAAAATATCCTTCTTTGGAACTGTAAGCAGTGGGCGGATGATTTTATCACGCTTTGGTGCGATTCCGCAGACCCCATCCAATCCCGTGCCTCTTGCCATGTGGAAAAGCACAGTTTCAGCATTGTCATCAGCATTATGGGCCACCGCAATCTTTGCTGGTATCCCTTGCTCCTCAAAAGCTGCTGCAGCTTCCTCAAAAGCTTCATATCTGGCAATTCTTGCCTCTTCTTCTATGGAACGGCCTGATGCCTTTGCAAGCGCAGGAATGTCGACTCTAAGAGCATTTAAAGGAACATTGAATTCCTTGCATAAGCTTTCCACATATTCCTGATCCTCGTCTGCGTCCTTGCCTCTAATCATATGATTTATATGAACTGCTGATATAGTCAGATTGTATTCTTCTTTAAGTGCCAACAGTACAAAAAAAAGGCACACAGAGTCAGGTCCACCTGATAGACCTAGGACGACTCCATCGCCTTTGTTTAGCATATTGTATTTTTCAATATATTCTTTAATCTTCTTTTTCTTTAAAAATAATCCAATTGTCATGTGTCAATCCAAGTTTCTGTGATGCTTCACTTTCTATGTATTCGTCAGTACCAACGTATTCCTCGTATTCCTTTAACTGCTCACTTTTTTCGTTTGCTTCATCTACTTGGCTTTGGAGAGATTCCTCCTGCTTCTTTAAGTCCTGATTTTTATCGTATAAACGAACCATCTGGACAGTCATAACGCAAATCATGAACAGCATGATAACTGCAACATATATTCTACCTGTTGAGGTTTTCTTTCGTCTTTTAACTCTTCTAGTTCTTGCCATCAAATACCTCGATAACTGATATTAAATATACTTAAATAAGTCTGCTGCCGCATCCTTTTTTGTGGTGTCCTGAATATCTAAAACTTCCACTTTAACATTTTTGTTTCCAAATGCTATTTCTATTATATCACCAATTTTAACATCGGTGGACGCTTTCGCAATTTTTCCATTGATTTGAACTCTACCGCTGTCACATGCTTCATTGGCAACAGTACGACGCTTTATAAGTCTACTAACTTTTAAATATTTATCAAGTCTCATTACATCACCTCATTAAAAAATAGGGCCCGGCATAACCGAACCCTAACCATCATCTAAATAAAATATACATTCAATTAGTTGATAGAATCCTTAAGAGCCTTACCAGCCTTAAACTTAGGAGCCTTAGATGCAGGAATCTTCATCTCTGCGCCTGTCTGTGGGTTTCTACCTGTACGAGCTGCTCTCTGAGATACTTCGAATGTACCAAAGCCTACAAGCTGAATCTTCTCCCCCTTCTTAAGCTCTTCAGCAACAACCTCTGTAAAAGCCTTTACAGAAGCCTCTGCGTCCTTCTTAGAAATGTTAGCCTTGCTAGCGATAGCTGCTACTAATTCTGTCTTGTTCATTACTATTCCTCCTCGAGAATTTGTATTGTATTATAGCGGGCTCAAGGGCCCTTAACTACAATATCCTTTATAATTCTTTTGCATTACGCTGTCAACAATAAAACCCCAAAAAATCCCCATTTTATAAGGTTTTTATGGATTATTACAAATTTTTTGCACATTTTTTAAACATTATTACTATTTACAAATCCTTGCATTTTAGAAAAGTTCACTTTTTTTTCACATATCCCTAATTTCCAAGGCTGCTGATAAGATCCGAAATAGTTGATAAATAGTCCACTTCATAGTCATAATCGTCTGATTTTTCCTCGGTTTCAGTCTCATTTTCTGTAGACGATTCTTCACTATTTTCCTCTTCTGTTGACTCGTCTTCCTGGACAACTTGTGAGTCAGTGGTGTCTGATTCTGTTTCCATCTCAAGAGTGATTGTTGCGGTCTCCGAATTAACAACTAAAGTCTTGTTCCAAGCAGTGTATCCATCGCACTGAACCACCAGCTTGTGATTGCCATACTGAACGTACTGTGGCTCCGCTGGATCAATCATTTCACCGTCGATGTAAACATAGGTATCTGCCACTGTAACAATAAATGTAATCAAGCAGTAGGATGGCCCCTCCCCCTTCAAATCATCCAGATTTACCGGAGTAGTTTCGTTTCTGTTGACAGTGTACTCTCCACTGCCTCCCCAGCCATTATTTGCAACTGTAATCTTGTAGGTGCCTTCTGGTACTTCTATTACCTGGTCTCCATTTACCATTGAAACAATCTTATTTCCAATGAAGATAAGGCTATCATCAAATAGACTTGTATTTGTGAGATAGATATATCCATGGCCTGTGGTAACCGCTATAGAAATAACCTGCTTATCCTGGCCAATAACTGTGATTACATCATCTTCACCAATACTTGATAGAAGAATCTTTTCTGTATCCGAATAGACCTTTGTTTTATCGGTAATCTTGTAATTAGTTCCGTCGATAGTAATTAGGTTTTTGTCTGCATCCAGCTTGTATTTGGAGATATCCTCATATGCCCAAACATCATCTGACTTCTGCACAGATGAAAGGGCTCCAGATGATGGAAGCAAATCGCCTATCGTAACAACTGTGCCAGCTGTAAAGTTCGCCCACACAGTGTTGCCCCCGAATTTATCAAGGAATTTCGTGGTCATATTATAGTTGTAGCGCAGTTGCTTGTCCTCTTCCAAAGAATAGAGAGCGATGGTTTCTTCCATCATATCTAGACTTTCTACGATATACAGTCCCTGTGGCTCTTCCTCCACAAGTGCCGTATCCTCCTCCACAGTCTCCTCCTGCTTTTTCAGGGCAGAGCCTGTGTGTTGAGTAACCGTAGCAGTATTAGGGTGACTTCCGCACCCCTCAAGCAAAGCTGCGCTCATGCATAATATCAATGTTAAGTTAATTAGTTTTTTTGCAAAAATCCCATTCATACGATTATTGTAGCATATCTTTTACACGATTTAACAGATATTCTCTATCGTTCAAATCTGGTTGGTCCACAACTTCGTCGAAAACTGTTTTCAGAATCTGGCCTATTTTTTGCCCCTGAGGCACGCCCATTCCGATTAAATCCTTACCATTTATCTTTAAATCCTTTATAGATAAGCAGTCCTCCTGCTCTAGGATTTGGCGATACATAGCTTCGATTGAATCAATATATGCAAGCTTCTCATCACGACAGTACATGCTCTGGGCCATGGTATCTGCTCTTTTAACAGCTAGTAAATCTTCAAAGTTATCCTTACCAACTCTGATTATTAGCCTACGAATGTTTCTAGGTGTAACCTCTGGTCTATCGTCATGATTTTTAATCAGATTGCAAACTGCATCAGTAGTTTCGTTGTCAAACTTCAAACGACGTAATATGGCTTTAGCCATCTTAGCCCCTTCTACCTGATGCATTTTGAAATGGTTTTGGCCTTCAGCATCAATTGTCTTGCAAGCTGGTTTTGCCACATCATGAAGAAGCATTGTAAGTCTGAGCACCTTATCTGCCTTTACATTGTTTAAAGCAACAATTGTATGCTCTCCCACTGTGTACATGTGGTGCTTGTTTACCTGGTCACAAGCCATCATATCATTGAACTCAGGGAAGAATACATCTGTAAGGCCTGTCTCATAAACATCTCTGATTCGCTCAGGATGGTCTGAAGTAATCAGCTTTACAAGTTCTACCTGGATTCTCTCGGCACTAATCCTATCCAAGGTTGGTGCCAAGGTCTTGATTGCCTCATATGTAGCTGGCTCTATTTCAAAGCCTAGCTGTGCGGAGAATCTGAGTGCGCGAAGCATACGAAGAGCATCCTCTGTAAATCGCTCTGTAGGATTGCCTACAGCCTTGATGATACCATTCTCTAAATCCTGCTCGCCACCAAACAAATCCACCAATCCTCTGGTGTCGTTGTAGGCCATAGCGTTGATAGTAAAATCGCGACGCTTTAAATCTTCCTCAAGAGAAGCTGTGAATGTAACTTCCTTAGGATGACGACCGTCCTCGTATTTGCCATCTACTCTGTAGGTGGTGACCTCGTATCCTTCACCATGAAGCAATACAGTCACAGTACCATGCTCAATGCCTGTATCAAATGTGCGCTCGAACAAAGCCTTCACCTGCTCTGGCAAGGCCGATGTGGTAATATCCCAATCGTGAGGAATTTTCCCTAGAATGCAGTCACGGACACAGCCGCCTACTGCATAGGCTTCGTGTCCGTTAGATTCTAAAATATTTATTATTTTTGAAACGTCTGCTGGTAAATTCATATTAATAAGCTTTACCCCAATATACTAATTTCTTAGCTGGCTTGCCGCAGCATGCACATACATCAGAAATATGCTCCTGATCATTAAATGGCATACAACGTGAAGTTACAGCTAAATCTTCTTTAATCTTATTCTCGCATTCAACATCGCCGCACCACATTGCACGAATGAAGCCTGGCTTGTTGTTAGCGATTTCTGTGAACTCTGCATAGTTGTGAGCATCCCAGATATGGCTATCACGGTGAGCCTTTGCACGCTCAAACATATCCTTCTGGATAGTCTCAAGAAGCTCTGCTACCTTTGCCTCTACCTGATCAAGTGGGCACTCAATCTTTTCACGTGTATCACGGCGAACAAGTACGCACTTGCCTGCCTCGATATCCTTTGGTCCAAGCTCTACACGAACAGGGATACCACGCATCTCTGCCTCTGAGAACTTCCAACCTGGTGACTTATCTGAATCATCAAGCTTAGCACGCATTGTCTTGCCAAGACGCTCGCATACCTCGCCTGCCTTTTCAAGTACGCCTTCCTTCTTCTGCTGAATAGGAATAACAACTACCTGTGTAGGTGCGATACGTGGTGGAAGTACAAGACCTGAATCATCACCGTGTACCATAATGATAGCACCAATAAGACGAGTAGTCATTCCCCATGATGTCTGGTGAACATACTGAAGCTGATTATTTTTATCTGTGTACTGAATACCGAAAGGCTTAGAGAAGTTCTGGCCAAAGTTGTGTGATGTACCAGACTGTAAAGCCTTACCATCGTGCATAAGAGCCTCGATTGTGTATGTAGCCTCAGCACCTGCAAATTTTTCTTTATCTGTCTTCTGTCCGCGAACTACTGGCATAGCAAGTACTTCCTCGCAGAAATCAGCATAGAGGTTGAGCATCTGAACTGTACGCTCCTCAGCCTCCTCAGCTGTTGCATGAGCTGTATGGCCTTCCTGCCATAAGAACTCACGTGAACGAAGGAATGGACGTGTCTCCTTTTCCCAACGAACTACAGAGCACCACTGGTTATAAACCTTTGGTAAATCTCTGTGAGAGTGAATAATATCTTTATAGAAATCACAGAAAAGAGTTTCTGAAGTCGGACGAACGCAAAGACGCTCCTGAAGCGGGTTAAGACCACCATGTGTAACCCAAGCTACCTCTGGTGCAAATCCCTCAACATGATCCTTCTCTACCTGTAGAAGACTCTCTGGAATAAACATTGGCATATATACATTCTGTACGCCAGTTGCCTTGAATCTTCTGTCTAACTCGTGCTGGATATTTTCCCAAATAGCATACCCATCGGGCTTGATAATCATGCATCCCTTTACAGATGAGTATGCAATCAAATCTGCCTTAACAACAACATCGGTATACCATTGTGCGAAATCCTCTGACATAGAGGTAATCGCTTCTACCAGCTTTTTTTCCTGTGCCATTTCAATCTCCTTTGTAATAATTATTCGCATTTTACTATGAAAATGCCGTATTTGCCCGTTTATTTTATAACATACCGCCACTAAAAACAAGCCCACCTCACGCAAGGTGAGGCGGGCCTTCCAATATATCTATATCAAATAAAGTTCTTCGAAGCGTTTGACTGGGAGGGGCTTGTCGAAGAAGTAGCCCTGCAGGTAGTCGGCTCCGGTGCCGCGGAGGTATTCCATTTGCTCCTGGGTCTCTACGCCTTCGATGATTACTAGCATTCCAAGGGCTTTGGCAAGGGTGATGATTGTGTTGACAATCTTGCGGCCCCTTGTAACGTTTTTGTCCATTGATAGGAATGCCATATCCATTTTCAGGATGTCGGCTGGTACTTCCTTCAGCATGTTTAATGAAGAGTAGCCACTTCCGAAGTCATCGATTTCTACCAGGAATCCGTATTCTTTGAGGGAGTTGATGATTTCTAGCTGACGCTCTTTTTCAGTCATGAAAATGGTCTCGGTTATTTCCAGCTTTAGACGGGATGGATGAATGTGATACTTTTCGACCAGTCCTACTAATGTTTCGTATAGGTCTACGTAGTAGAAATCCTTTACGGAAATATTTACCGAAATTGAAAGGTCATCGAATCCCATAGATGTCCAGTAAGCAAGTCTTTTTGCGGCCTGTTCCCAAATGTACATATCAAGCTTGTAGATGTAGCCAGTCTTTTCCAAAAGTGGAATAAATGAAGCTGGTGCAATGATTCCGCGGTCCGGATGAATCCAGCGAACCAATGCTTCCGAAAGCTTTACCTTCTGGTCCATATTTACAATTGGCTGAAGGAACATCGCAAACTGGCCTGTCTGTAATGCTTCCTCAAACTCTCCAAGAATCTTCTGTTCGCTAAGGTACTCACGGCGAAGCATATCTCCATAATAGGCAATGGAGTTCTTGAAGCTTGAGCTAATTGAATCAATTGCAAGGAACGCTCCATCTACCATGGAAATTACTGGTGCCTGCTTGTCAAAGATTTCGTATACACCAACAAGGATTACCATTCTGTACTGGGCATTGTTGAGGTAATTGCTTACCATGTTCATGCCAGTCATAAAAAGCTCTTCTGTGTAGCGGCTCTTTGGCATGAGTACTGCAAATCTATCTGCTTCAAGACGGGCAAATGTGGAGCCCTTCTGAATCTTTTCCCTGATTGTATCTGCGCATCTGATAAGTAAACGATCAGCTTCCTCCACGCCAAACATGTCGTTGATAAGCTTGAAGCCTTTGATGTTGCAGCATACCATTACGTATTCTACATTTGGATATTCATCAAGGATGTTACGAACGTCCTCAAAGAAAGCTTCTCTGTTCAACGCACCTGTAAGGCTATCGTGGGTGCTGCGGTATTTTTCTTCTTCGTATGCAATGAAATCTCCAGTTACATCATAGAAGGATAAATAACATCCGCAGTAATAACCTTTTTTGTCGTATATTTTGTTGAAATGAATATCGAATCGATATTCATCTCCGTTGATGTTGAAAATATCATTCCAGCTGGCGTTGGAAATAGAGTTTGTCTCACGGCCATCACGCCATTTTCGGAATCTCTCCTCAAAAACCCTCTTTTCTCCAGAAGGACAAAACAGTCTGTTTGCAAACTGGTTAGAATAAATGCAACAGTCATTTTCATCAAAGGATACAAGTGCGCATTCCATTCTTTCTGTGATTGTGGTAAGCATGTACTCCACAAATGTCTTTGGATTATACAAAAGTGAATAATAGCCTACATACACTGCTGCAACAGAATAAAAACAAACTGATACATCTACTGGATAATCAAAGAATAAATAAAGCACATTTAATAGAATGATTCCCACAAACATAATGAGAATTGATAAATATCTGGTTCGGTGGAAGCCACTTGTTATAATTGTCTTCTTTAAAAGAACGACAACGATAATTGCTACTAATATGTAGCAGAATATCAAATGCACCATATAATAGTCATTGATTTCAAAGGCATAGAACCATTCCTCTGGATTCAATCTACGCTCTACTAGTGAAAAAGCATGATGCCACTTTTGATTTGCAAACAAACTAATGCTGTCAAGCACAGCAATTGCCGCTATTATAAGTGGTGCTGAATAAGTATCCAACCAAATTCTAGTATACTGTCTCGCATAGAAAACAAATGTAATCAAAAGCCAATCTATTCCCGCAAAATATAGCGCATAACTAAACTCTGCCTGGCCGAAATCGTGAGTGGATATAGCCCGCACATACGCCAAACTTGTTATTATTCCAACTATAAATAGCTGGATAATGGATATGCTCAGTTTACTATGTTTGATTGTGTGTCGTGTCCCTATGTATACCGCACATGCAAGCATTATGAATGCCGTCAGCATGATTAGTAAACTGTATATCTTAATCAAATGATACCCCCCGTTCTATGCTAGCCTGCCACTTTGCTGTCTGCGAAATCTGCTCCCTTAGGTTTAATGTCAAATCCCATTCTTTCGCCTGTCACTGGGTGATTGAAACCAATGTGATAAGAACATAACGCAAGATTGTGCCCTGTAGAAATTCCGCCGTATTTTACATCACCAACGATTGGCGCAGTTCTGCTGGCCAATTGGATGCGAATCTGATGATGTCTTCCGGTGAACAAATCAATATCAAGAAGCTTTTTGTCATCCCAGTGGTCCACTGCGCGATATCTAAGAATCGCTTTCTTGGCACGAGGATCTGACTCCTTTACTACCTTTGATAGATTTGTACGATTATCCTTTACTAAATAATCAACAAGCTCCCCTTCATCCGGGAAGGATTCCCTGCTGATTACTGCATAATATTTCTTTCTAAATGTGTGGTCTGTAATCTGTTTTGTAAGCTTGTTTGCCGCTTCTGATGTTTTGGCAAAAACCATAACTCCCTCTACAGGCTGGTCTAGTCTGTGGACCACATGGGCCGTTGGCTTTTCGTTTTTTGAAACCAGATAATTATTTATCTCGCTTACCATGTCCTTTTCGCCAATACTTTTTGTCTGTGTTGCCACTCCCGCTGGTTTGTAGCATACAAGAATGCTATCATCCTCAAAAATTATGTCCATACATTATACCCCCTTATTAATTGAGTCTTAATAGAATTTTAGCACTTTTCTGTATTCTTTCATAGTTTTCGCAAAATTCTCACACTTTAAATCTGTAGCCTACGCCCCAGATCGTTTCGATGTACTGTGGCTTTGATGTGTTCAACTCAATCTTTTCGCGAATCTTATTTACATGCACTGTAACAGTAGAGATATCACCGATTGATTCCTCTCCCCAAAGTGTCTCAAAAAGCTGCTCCTTTGAGTAAATAACATTTGGATTTTCCGCAAGGAATGTAAGTAAATCAAATTCCTTTGCAGTAAATGTCTTTTCCTCGCCATTTATCCATACACGGCGGCTGGCCTTATCAATACGAAGGCCACGAATGCTGATTTCATTCTTTTGAATAGCTGGCGACTGAACGAGGCGCTCATATCTTGCAAGATGCGCTTTTACTCTCGCTACAAGCTCACTTGGCGAAAATGGCTTTGTGATGTAGTCATCTGCGCCAAGGCCAAGACCTCTGATTTTGTCGATTTCTTCTTTTTTAGCTGTAACCATGAGAATAGGTACATTTTTAACCTCACGGATACGCTTGCAAAGCTCAAATCCGTCTACACCTGGAAGCATTAAATCCAGGATGTACATGTCGTAGTTGCCTGCCAAGGCCTTCTGTAAGCCCTTTTCTCCATCAGCTTCTATATCTACTTCGAAATTAGAAAGCTCTAAGTAATCTTTCTCAAGCTCTGCAATTGCTTCCTCATCTTCGATGATTAATATTCTACTCATTTACGACCTCCTCATTTTCAATGAATTTTCTAATGACGAAATACATTGTTGTACCTTCGTTTTCCTTGCTTGTAACCCAAATCTTGCCGCCGTGGTCCTCGATAATTTTCTTTACTATTGAAAGTCCAATTCCGCTACCACCTGCCGCAGAATTGCGGGATGTATCAGCTCTATAGAATCTATCAAAAACATATGGCAAATCCTGTGTTGCAATTCCCTTGCCATTGTCTGAAATCTCTACCTGCACAAAATCACCAACATCCTTTATGACTATACCAACGCGGGATGCCACATCTGCCCTCATGTATTTAACTGAGTTGCTGACGATGTTGTGAATGATACGACCTAGCTGCTCTGGATCTGCAATTATCAAAACATCTGGATCTACAAAATTAGCATAATCAAGCCTGATATGCTGGTTTTCAAGATCCATTCCAAGTTCTTCGATACAGTCCTCAAAGTACGCTCTCAGGTTGAGCTTCTGGAAATTGTATGGAATCTTGTTGGTATCGATATTTGAATACAAGGTCAACTCATTAATCAGCGTATTCATTTCATTGGCTTTGTTGTATATTGTGCGAATGTATTTCTCCTGCTTTTCTGGAGTGTCTGCAACACCATCAAGCATGCCTTCTGCATATCCCTTGATAGCAGTGATTGGGGTTTTAAGATCGTGAGCGATATTGGATATCAACGCCCTCTGCTCTGCCTCATCCTCAAGCCTATCCTTGGCATTATTCTTAAGACGAACTCGCATGTCTTCAAATGCATTACAAAGCTCGCTCATTTCATCTGTACCCTGGCTTGCTACGCTGAAATCAAGGTTGCCTTCTTTGATGTTGTTAGCTGCAAGCTTCAACGTCTTCAGCTGTGGAGCGATTCCACGGTATATCCAAACAACCATAATAATTGCTGTCACTAGCAAAATAATGAACTCAGCAATACAAAAGTTGGTAACTAGCTCGTCAAACTTTCCTGCTTCATCCATATAGCCCTTGAAAGAATGTATAATCTCATTGGATATTAGTTGCTCTTCCGTGGCCTCCAATACAAGTTTTTTCATTCCCAGCATCAAACTGCAAAACAGTGCCACTGGAACAAGTGTAATTATAAAAAATGAAATAATAAGTCTGTTTTTTAGTTTCATAATACTTACCTCATAAAAAATAGGCAGCCCCTAAGGACTGCCTAAATTATAACATAAGTGATTTATTAAAGATATTTCTTTAAAGCCTCTGCTTTGTCTGTTGCTTCCCATGGAAGCTTAACATCTGTACGGCCGAAGTGACCATAAGCTGCTGTTGGACGATAGATTGGGCGACGAAGGTCGAGCATCTTGATGATTCCTGCTGGACGAAGATCGAAGTTCTCGCGAACGATTTCGATAATCTTTTCATCTGAAAGCTTTCCTGTGCCAAATGTATCAACCATAACTGATGTAGGTTCAGCAACACCGATAGCGTATGAAAGCTGAATCTCGCACTTATCTGCAAGACCTGCTGCTACGATGTTCTTTGCAACGTAACGTGCTGCATATGCACCTGAACGGTCTACCTTTGTGCAGTCCTTTCCTGAGAAAGCACCGCCGCCGTGACGAGCGTATCCACCGTATGTGTCTACGATAATCTTACGTCCTGTAAGACCTGCATCGCCATGAGGACCACCAATAACGAAACGTCCTGTTGGATTGATGTAGAACTTTGTCTTATCATCAATCATATCCTTTGGAAGGACTGGATCGAATACGTATTTTTTGATGTCTTCGTGAATCTGTTCCTGAGTAACATCTTCATCATGCTGAGTAGATAAAACTACAGCCTCAAGTCTAACTGGCTTGCCAGCCTCGTCATACTCTACAGATACCTGTGTTTTGCCGTCTGGGCGAAGATAGCTAAGTGTGCCATCCTTGCGGACATTGGTAAGCTGAAGAGCAAGTCTATGAGCAAGAGAAATAGGATAAGGCATGAGTTCTTCTGTTTCGTTAGTAGCGTAACCGAACATCATACCCTGGTCACCAGCGCCTGTATCCAGGTCATCTGTAAGTGAGCCTTCCTTTGCCTCAAGAGCCTTGTCAACACCCATAGCAATGTCAGCGGATTGTTGATCAAGAGCGACCATAACAGCGCAAGAGTTTCCATCGATGCCTTTCTTTCCATCGTCATAACCGATTTCAAGAAGAGTCTTGCGTACAATAGCTGGAACATCAAGCTGTGCCTTTGTTGTGATTTCGCCTGTTACAAGAACGAATCCTGTACATGAAGCTGTCTCACAAGCAACACGGCTCATTGGATCTTCAGCTAGGCAAGCATCGAGGATGGCATCCGATATGGCATCACATACCTTATCTGGATGGCCTTCTGTTACTGACTCTGAAGTAAAAAGTAACTTTTCCATTTTTTGACTCTCTTTCTTAAAATAAAAAAATTAGTTGCCTAAGCTTATATAGTATAACGTCATATGGGAGTTTCGGCAATAGACATATTATTATAACTGTCATCGTCTAAGTATTGCCTTGTAATCCCGAAATTGTATACGTATAATTATAATATATAATTATGAAAAATTAGAGGTAGAACAATGACACTAGCAGTAGACGAACTAAAGGCTGGTATGGTTGTAGCTGAGCCAATTATGACAAAGCGTGGCCAGACCATCTCAAAAGCTGGTGAAACGCTGACAAATCAGCTTATTGCCAAGCTTGCCTTTTACAAAATCGAAGCGGTTACTGTTGAGGACCCTGAGCCAGAACCTGAGCCAGAGCCAGAACCAGAACCAGAACCAACGCCTGCTCCTGCTTCCGCTAAACCAGAATCAAGAGTCAGTGACCAGATCACCTATACTCAGCGCCTGAAAGCTTCTCCAAAATTTCAGAAGTTCCAGTCGGACTATGCGTTGAATATCGGTTACTTAAAAGAAAACTTTGAAGCTATTATCGCAGGAGGTGGCGCAGAATGCTCCGACCTCATGCTTGAGAACTGTGAGTCTCTTTTCAAATCAAAGACTTCACTTGAGCTTTTAGATATGCTTTCAAACATGCGTAACTTAGATGACCCAATTTACACTCACTCTTTGAACGTAGCCCTCATTTCCCGTTCAATCGGAAAATGGCTTCAGCTTCCAAAGAATGATTTGAACGTCCTTACACTTGCCGGTCTTCTTCATGATATTGGAAAGACACAGATACCAGAATCTATTCTGAACAAGCCTGATAAGCTGACCGCAGAAGAATACGCCACAATGAAGACTCATCCTCTTCTTGGTAAAAAGCTTCTTAATAATAAGGGATTTGATTCTAGAATTCTTTCCGCTGCTTTACAGCATCACGAGCGAAGCGACGGAAGTGGCTATCCTAGAGGCCTTCTGGAAGATGAAATGGATGACTTCTCATGTATCGTTGCCATTGCTGATGTTTACGATGCAATGACTTGCGCCAGAGCACATCGTGATCCACTTTGTTCATTCCAGGTTATTGCTGAGTTTGAAAAAGAAGGACTTCAGAAATACCACACCAAATACGTGCTCACTTTCCTTGAGCGTATTGCAAACGCCTACAGCAACAGCCGCATTATTCTTAATAATGCAAAAACAGGCCGCGTGGTTTACATCAATAAGAGCAACCTTTCACGACCTGTTATTCAAATGGACAACGGCGACATCATCAATCTCGCCGATTCTGTCAACAAAGATTTATATATTAAAGCTATTCTATAAAGGCTTCCTGTATTCTGTCTTTCAATCCAGAATACCTTGCTGCCTGGGATGTATTATCCACCATAGAATAAAATACATTTGCGTCGCCTACCATGGTGACGCATTTTTTTGCTCTGGTAATGGCAGTGTAGAGAATGTTTCTGTTCATCAACATCTTTGGACCATCCATAACTGGCATTACAACTGCTGGATATTCAGAGCCCTGGGACTTGTGAATAGTAATGGCATATGCCAATTCCAACTCATCCAAGTTAGCAAATGGATAAACCACTTTTCGTTTTTCTTCGTATTCTACCGTGATTGTCTTAGCCCAATCGTTGATATCCTTGATGATTCCCACATCTCCATTAAAGACACCAACACCCTTCTCGATGGTAATGTTGTAGCCACCGGTGACTTCCCACTCAAGCTGATAATCGTTGCGTATCTGCATAACCTTATCGCCCTCGCGGAAAATACGAGTATCTCCTGACCACTCTTTTTTGTTAGGGGCAGGCGGATTCAGGAAATTCTGAAGGATTCCATTTAATCGCTCTACACCAATCAATCCTTTTCTGGTAGGAGTGAGAACCTGAATCTCGCTGATACCAGCATCTACGTATTTTGGCATTTTATCTCTAACAAGAGTAAGCATTACATTGATGATTGTATCTGCATCGTCTCTCTTTAAAAAGAAGAAATCCTTTGATTTATTATCAAGTACAACATGCTCTCCCTGGTGAATCTTATGAGCATTTACGACGATGTCACTTTCCTGAGCTTGACGGAAAATCTTTTTCAGGGTAACCGCCGTGAATCTTTCTGATGCTAAAATATCCTTTAGAACATTTCCTGGACCTACACTTGGAAGCTGATTTTCATCACCTACAAGGATAAGTCTAGTACCTGGTGAAATTGCCTTTAGCAGTGAATACATCAATGAAACATCTACCATAGACATCTCATCAATAATGATTACATCACACTCAAGAGGATTCTCCTCGTTTCGGTCGAATCTGGCAAAGGATGTGACGCTATCATCGTCATTCATGTTTCCTGCAACCTCAAGCATACGGTGAATTGTTCTGGCTTCGTAGCCTGTAGCTTCACTCATTCGCTTGGCCGCGCGACCTGTTGGCGCACCCAAGAAGATATTGTAGCCCTGGTCCTCAAACAGCTTAATCATAGTGGTGATAGTTGTTGTTTTACCAGTACCTGGACCACCGGTAAGAACGAAAAATCCTCGCTCTGCCGCTGCAATTACCGCATTTTTCTGAAGCTCATCAAGCTCCACATTCTCCTCAATTTCGATTCTGCGGATAGTGTTTGAAAGGTCTTCTTTATCAACCTTATATTTCACATCCAGCTCACGAAGCATGCCGGCGATTGACTCTTCCATGCGATAGAATGCCTTTGAGTAAACCTGACGATTTCCTTCAGAGTCTTTTTTTATAATTATCTTGCTATCCATGGCAAGATTCATAATCTGGGCATCGATTGTGCCCTCATCTACCTTTAGCAAATCCTGTGACATACGATTGAGGGTATCGATTGGGAGATAGGTGTGGCCCATTCCAGCGCCCTGGCCAAGAATATATTGTATTCCGCCCTTAATTCGGAATTCAGAATCCACCTTTATGCCAACCTGGCTTGCGATTTCATCTGCAGTTTTAAATCCAATTCCCGAAATTTCATCTGCAAGCTTGTATGGATTTGTCTGTATTACATTGTAGATTTCATTACCGAAACGATTGTAGATTTTGATAGCCTTATTGCCATGAAGACCGTATTTATCAAGAAAAATGATGGCATTTCTGATATCTTTTGCTCCAACAATCTGGTCAGAAATCTCCATAGCCTTTGTGATTGAAATGCCCTTCACTTCCGCAAGTCGCTCAGGCTCATCCTCTATAATTCTGAATGTATCGGCACCGAACTTCTTTACAACTCTGGCAGCGAGCTTTGGTCCAATTCCCTTGATAGCTCCTGAGCCTAAATATCTTTCCATGGAAAGCTCATCTGCTGGTGCCTCCACCTCATAGCTGGCCACCTTGAACTGCCTGCCGTAGGTTGGATGTTCTACAAATTCTCCTCTAAGAAGAAGATTTTCACCTTCTCCAATTACAGGAAAAAGTCCTGTACATGTGAGCAAATCATCATCTGCCACAAAGTCCAGAACTGTGTATCCATTATCTGTATTTCTGAAAATTATGTTTTCTACGTAACCCGTTAATTCTTCCATGGGTACAATAATAGCATAAAAAAACACCGCGTACTATATGTACGCGGTGGTCATTATGCTAAAACTTCTGTCACTTTTGACGCGTTTGTCTGTGCGATGTCTTCTGAAACTGTGGCTGCGTCAACACCTGCGGATTCTGTCTGAGCGCCTGTTGTTCCGGTAATTCCATAGTTGCGCATAATCTGCTCAACAAAATCATCTGTTACATCTCCACCAATTTGGTCTACAAGCTGAGATGCAACCTCTGTGATTGCCTTGTCCATATACAAATCCTTGTACATCGACATGTTTGTGTCTTTGTTTTCTTCGGCTTCGTTTACGAAAGACTCCTTAACCTGCTTTACAACCTGCTCCATCATGTAAGTCTCGAAGCTCTTAACAGCCTCTTCGATTTCTTCTCTTGATGAATTCTGGGAAATATTGCCAATTGATTTGGCAGTTGTTTCCGCTGCTGCTTTCGCCTGGTTGGTGTATTGCGATTGCAAATACGTATTCATACTCGTTAAATCCATTTCTCAATCCCCCTATTAGATAGATTTGGCATCATCCGCATCCCCTCTTCTATCAGCTAGTTAACCTCCGCTCCGCGTAGGCTTGTTACTTTATCTCTTAAGGTTATTAGCCTGCTCCAACATGGTGTCTGAAGTAGTAATCGCCTTTGAGTTCATTTCATATGCACGCTGTGAGATGATAAGGTTTACCATTTCATCTGCAACGTTAACATTTGAGCCTTCAAGGTAGTTCTGAAGAATAGAACTTCTGATAACTCCATTTGTGTTCCATTCTGAAACTGGCTCACCGGAAGCTACAGTCTCATCATACAAGTTTTCACCGATTTTTGAAAGACCAACTCTGTTTGTAAACTGATACAAAGCAATTGACTGGCCTGTGGCTGTGTATGTGCCATCGGCATTTCTATATGAAATAGCTCCGTCATCTGGATTTACTGTAAATCCATTTTCACCTGCTGTTGCAGGAAGTGTAATTGGATTTCCTGCCTGATCAAGTACTTTATAGCCTTCAGCTGTAGTAAGGACTTTTGCTCCAGTGTTGTCGATAGCCCATGTGAAGTTACCATTTCTGGTGTAGTGAGTTTCATCACCATCCTGTACTGCAAAGAAGCCTTCGCCTGTGATGCACATCGCAGTGTTGCTATCATTTGCAAGCTGAGCGCCCTGTGTAAAGTTAGAGTTGATTGATGCAACTCTTGTACCAAGACCAACCTGCGCGCTTGTAGGCTTTGCTTCGCCCTCTGCGTTTGTGCTGGTTGCCTGGAGTGTTTGATATAGTAAAGTCTTGAACTGTGTGCTCTGAGCTTTATATGCTGTGGTGTTAACATTTGCAAGGTTGTTTGCAATTGTGTCTACTGATGTCTGCTGGCTCTTCATTCCTGAAGCTGCAGCCCACAAAGATCTCATCATAAGCTAATTCCTCCTAGATGTTCTCTCGCTTGTTACTCAATTTATGGCTCGCCAGTTACGCCTACAAGCATTCACTTACTACGCTCAACACATGTTTCGCTTTAGTAAGTAAATAGCTTGTTGTCTACTGGCTAATTATAATATATTGAAACAAGCTATTTATAATCTACTAATTATTGCTTAGTGATTGGCCACTTATACCTGGCCGACCTGATTAACTGTTTTATCAAGCGTTTCGTCCTCAGCCTGAATCATTTTCTGGCCTGCCTCGTATGCTCTGGCTATGGTAATCATTGTAACCATTTCATCAACTACATTGACATTGGATGATTCAAGAACACCCTGCTCTATGTAGCCATTTTCTGCTTCTATTATTTCTCCTCCATCAATAAGTGAATAGAGGTTTTCGCCATATTTATTGATGTAATCGTAATCAGCTACATCCACCAATCCGATTGTATCGACTTCCTCGCCATTCTGAGTGATTGTTCCGTCCTGTGCCACTGCATATTCCAGTGCTGGATCAATCTGTACGTAATAGTCCTCGCCGTACTGTCCGGTAAGGGCTCCCTCTGAATTGAGGAGGTAATCTCCGTTGGATGTTCTGATATAACCATCTGTGTCTACTGTGAAAGCACCGTCTCTTGTGTACATGACTGATGTTTCACCAGCTTTGTTTGTGTAAGCAACTGCGAAGAATCCGCTTCCTGCAACTGCTAAATCTGAAGGTTTGTCGGTAATCTGGAATCCGCCCTGCTCCCAGTTTGTGTAGGTCTCGCCTACCTTTGTACCAAGAGAAATGTATCCGATTCCCTCTGGTCTGTTTGCAAGTGCTGATGTGTCCTTAATCTTGATTGCCAGGCGCTCGTCAAATGACTGTGCCACCATGCCTTCCTTTTTAAAGCCTGTAGTGTTGGAGTTGGCAAGGTTGTTAGTAATAGTATCAAGACGCTTCTGCTCATTAATCATGCCTGTATAGGCTGTATAGAGTCCTTTTACCATGGAGTCTCCCTTCTTTTAGACTTGGTTATAATACTCTCCATCTCTTTTATCGGTTTTCCGAAAAATAAAATTAACCCCTTTTATGGAAAAATATTATTTTTCATAATCATTTTACCATATAAAGGGGTCAAACATTCAATATTATTTAATTAATCTCCTGAAAGGAGCTCTACATAGCGACCTGTACCGATAGCTACGCATGTCATTGCCTCATCAGCAGTCATTGTGTTGATACCTGTGCGGTCCTCGATAAGCTCCTCAAGACCACGAAGAAGGGCACCGCCACCTGTAAGAACGATACCTCTGTCTGCAACATCGGCTGCAAGCTCTGGTGGAGTCTTCTCGAGAACTGAGTGAATAGCCTCAACAATCTGCATTGTAGATTCCTTAAGAGCTTCCTCTGTCTCCTCTGAAGAAACAGTGATTGTCTTTGGAAGACCTGAAACAAGGTTACGTCCTCTAACGTCCATAGTCTCTGCCTCGCCAAGTGGGAAGCAACGACCAATCTTAATCTTGATATCCTCGGCTGTACGCTCACCGATAAGAAGGTTGTGCTTCTTTCTCATGTAACGAACGATAGCCTCGTCGAAATCATCACCAGCAACCTTGATAGATGTGCTGACTACTGAGCTGCCAAGTGAGATAACAGCGATATCTGCTGTACCACCACCGATATCTACGATCATATTTCCCATTGGGAGGGAAATATCGATACCAGCACCGATAGCTGCTGCGATAGGCTCCTCAATAATAGAAACCTCACGAGCGCCTGCTGCAAAAGCTGCGTCCTCAACGGCACGCTTCTCAACCTCTGTAGCGCCAGAAGGAACACAAACAGCAATACGAGGCTTACGATAGCTCTTCTTGCCCATTGCCTTCTGAACGAAGTACTTAATCATTTTCTCTGTAACTGTGTAGTCAGAGATAACACCCTGACGAAGTGGACGAACTGCCACGATATTACCAGGAGTACGTCCAATCATAAGACGTGCCTCCTCGCCGATTTCCTTAATCTTATTAGTATCTCTATCAAAAGCCACAACTGAAGGCTCTTTTAAAACAACGCCCTTGCCCTTTGCATATACAAGAACGCTTGCTGTACCCAAATCAATTCCGATATCTGATGCTGCCATGTTATTATCCTTTCTAATTCTAATCTATTCTACTGCCTTATCGGCAGAATTGCGCATTTTCACGTTTCTATTATATACGAATTATTTCATTATTCAAGTATTTATAATCTCTAGTTTGCCGGTTAGGCGGTCAACCTCTGAGCCCATAGACAATAAAAAAGCCAGCGTATAAACGCTGGCGTAATTCTCGGGGAGTGCGACCAAAGTCTCCTTCGGTCGCTGAGTTATGAAAAATTTGGTATTAGCTTTCCGCTAGTACATGAAGTAATATACAGTGCTTATGTGATGGCTATGTGAAGATTTGTGAAAAAATGTCCCATATTACCAATCTTCCTCACCTCTGTGAACATGCGGTTTTATATATAATCTTTCAAATATTGCCCCGTATAACTCTTTTTTACCTTTACGATGTCTTCTGGTGTACCCTTGGCTATAACAGTTCCGCCACGATCACCTCCATCTGGACCCATGTCAATTATGTAGTCTGCACACTTAATAACATCAAGATTATGCTCGATTACTACAACTGTATTTCCTGAGTCAGAAAGCTTGCGCATGATTTCAACAAGCTTGTTTACATCGTCAAAATGAAGACCAGTAGTTGGCTCATCCAGGATGTAGATTGTCTTGCCTGTAGCACGACGTGAAAGCTCTGTAGCAAGCTTGATTCGTTGGGCCTCTCCACCTGAAAGTGTAGTGCTTGGCTGGCCAAGCTTGATATATCCAAGTCCTACATCATAAAGCGCCTGGATTTTGTTAAGAATGCTTGGAACATTTTTGAAGAATTCCACAGCCTCTTCAACTGTCATATCAAGCACATCGTAAATTGTCTTTCCTTTATAATGAACCTCTAAAGTCTCTCGGTTGTAACGCTTACCGCCGCAGACTTCACAAGGGACGTAAACATCTGGTAGGAAGTGCATCTCAATTTTAATGATACCATCTCCTGAGCAGGCTTCACATCGGCCGCCCTTTACGTTGAAGGAGAATCTTCCTTTATTATATCCGCGCTCCTTCGCCTCAGTTGTTCCGGCAAACAAATCACGGATTAAATCAAACACACCTGTGTAAGTGGCAGGGTTTGAACGAGGTGTACGTCCGATTGGAGACTGGTCGATATCGATAACCTTATCAAGGGCCTCTGTTCCAATAATATCATCGTGCTTTCCTGATACTTTTCTTGCACGATTCAGGCGCTTTGCCAAATCCTTGTAAAGAATCTCATTTACAAGAGAGCTCTTTCCTGAGCCAGACACACCAGTAACAACTGTCATGATTCCAAGTGGAATATCAACATCGATATTTTTAAGGTTGTGCTCGCGGGCGCCCTTGATAGTAAGCCATCCCTTTGGCTCGCGGCGTTCCTTTGGAACAGGGATGCAAAGCTTACCACTAAGATACTGACCAGTGATAGATTCTGGACAAGCCATAATCTCCTCTGGTGTACCAGCGGCGATGACTTCTCCACCGTCCTTGCCGGCGCGAGGTCCGATATCCACAAGATAATCAGCAGCGCGCATAGTATCAGCGTCGTGTTCTACTACTATTAGCGTATTTCCAAGGTCTCTGAGGCCTTTGAGGGATGCTAATAACTTGTCGTTATCTTTTTGGTGGAGACCAATAGATGGCTCATCCAAGATGTAGGCTACGCCAACAAGACCTGAACCAATCTGTGTTGCAAGACGGATTCGCTGTGCCTCTCCACCTGAAAGTGTGGCTGTTGCGCGGCTCAGTGTAAGATAATCCAAGCCCACATCTACCATGAACTTCAGACGAGCCTTGATTTCCTTCAAGACAACTGCACCGATTTTTTTCTGCTGCTCTGTGAGATTGAGACCGTCAATCATTTCGTACAATTCACGGACAGGATACTGAGTCATTTCGAAAATGTTTTTATCATCCAAAGTAACTGCAAGAGATTCCTTCTTCAAACGCTGACCATGACAGCATGGACAATCACTGTAGAACATGAACTCCTCGTACTCTTTCTTTGCAGACTCTGAATATGTCTCTTTATATCTACGGCTAACATTTTCGATAAGGCCTTCGAATACGGTAGGATACACGCCGCGGCCTCGCTGGCCTTCGTAATGAACATCTACTGACTTGTCAAATCCATGGATGAACATGTGGCGAATCTTCTCTGGTAGCTCCTTGTATGGAGTGTCGAGAGAAAACTTGTATTCTTTGGCAAGTGCCTCAAGCAAGGCGTGAGCAAAGCTTGTGGATTTGTTGGATGACTGCCAGCCGATAACCTGAACTGCCCCCTCATTAAATGAAAGGCTCTTGTCAGGAATCATTAAGTCCTCATCAAACTCCATCTTGTATCCAAGACCGAAGCACTCTGGACAGGCACCAAATGGATTGTTGAAGGAGAAGCTTCGTGGCTCCACCTCATCGATGCTGATTCCACAATCAGGACATGAGAATCCCTCTGAGAAATTGATTGGTTCTCCATCGATTACATCAACAATCATCAATCCCTCAGCAAGCTTGAGTACTGCTTCGATAGAATCTGTAAGACGCTTTTCGATGCCTTCCTTTATAACAAGTCGGTCAACAACGATTTCGATGTTGTGCTTTATATTTTTATCAAGCTTGATTTCTTCGGATAAATCATAAACATTGCCATCTACATTTACACGAACATAGCCCGATTTTTTAGCCTTTTCAAAAAGCTTTTCATGTGTACCCTTTCGTCCGCGGACAACTGGGGCAAGAAGCTGAATCTTTGTACGCTCTGGAAGTGCCATAATGGCATCAACCATCTGGTCTACTGTCTGTTTGCTGATCGGTTTGCCGCAATTTGGACAATGTGGCACGCCGCATCGAGCATACAAGAGACGCATGTAGTCGTAAATCTCTGTAACTGTGCCGACTGTAGAACGTGGGTTGTGGTTGGTGCTCTTCTGATCAATTGAGATGGCAGGTGGCATACCTTCCATGTGCTCTACATTTGGCTTTTCCATCTGGCCAAGGAACTGGCGAGCATATGAAGATAACGACTCCATGTAGCGGCGCTGGCCCTCGGCAAAAATTGTATCGAATGCCAACGAAGATTTACCTGAACCTGATAATCCCGTGAGAACAACAAATTCATCACGAGGAATATCCAGGCTAACATTTTTCAGGTTGTGCTCATTGGCACCCTTTATTTTTATGTATTTTTTTTCTTTCATTTTCTTTTCCTCATAAAATCGACTTGTTTTACAAGTCTATCCTGCAAGCTACCATTACTCTTCAGACATATCTCTAAGCATGTTTTTAAGCTCAACCATCTTGTCGCGGTATTCTGCGGCAGCCTCGAAGTTAAGCTCTGTTGCGGCTTTCTTCATCTTCTTCTGAATGTCGCCAATCAGTTTTTCAAGCTCCTGCTTGTTCATCTCTTCAGGATCCTTCTTGAACTGCATCTCCTTGTGGGCAATTTCCTTAGAAATAGAAATTAGCTCACGGACTGATTTTTGTATTGTCTGTGGAGTGATGCCATGCTCCTTGTTGTAAGCCTTTTGGATCTCGCGACGGCGCTCTGTCTCGGAGATGGCCTTTTCCATGGATTCTGTCATGGTATCTGCATACATGATAACGTGGCCCTCGGAATTTCGAGCGGCACGACCAATTGTCTGAATCAGCGAACGCTCGCTTCGAAGGAATCCCTCCTTATCAGCATCGAGAATGGCAACAAGTGTGATTTCTGGAATGTCCAATCCCTCCCTAAGAAGGTTGATTCCAACCAGAACATCAAACACATCCAGTCGCAAATCCCTGATGATTTCCGCGCGCTCCATGGTGTCGATGTCGGAGTGCATGTATTTTACTCTGACTCCAAGCTCTGCCAGATAATCTGTTAAATCCTCTGCCATTCGCTTGGTGAGAGTTGTAATCATTACCTTATTTTTCTTTTCAACTTCCTTCTGGATTTCATTGAAAAGATCATCTATCTGCCCCTCAACTGGGCGCACCTCAACCTCTGGATCAAGAAGGCCTGTTGGGCGGATAACCTGCTCTGTGCGAAGCAGCTCGTGCTCTTCCTCATAATCACCTGGTGTGGCTGACACAAACATAATCTGGTCGATTTTTGATTCGAACTCACCAAAGTTTAGAGGACGGTTGTCGAGAGCCGATGGCAATCTGAATCCGTACTCAACCAGTGTCTTTTTGCGGGCCTGGTCACCTGCAAACATACCACGAACCTGTGGCAAAGTGATGTGACTCTCGTCCACTATAATAAGGAAGTCGTCGTTGAAATAATCAATCAAACACTTTGGTGGCTCCCCAGGCTGCTGGTTCGTCATGTGGCGGCTGTAATTTTCGATGCCGGAGCAAAAACCTGTTTCACGTAGCATTTCAATATCGAAGTTTGTACGCTCTGCGATACGCTGAGCTTCAATAAGCTTGTCCTCGGATTTGAAAAACTTCACTCGCTCATCCAGCTCTGCCTCAATGCTGGCGCAGGCTGCGTTAATCTTGTCCTGTGGGATGACATAGTGGCTGGCTGGGAAAATCGCAACATGCTCTAGCTCACGTTTCACCTGACCAGTCATAATATCTGTCTCGCAAATACGGTCGATTTCATCTCCGAAGAACTCGATGCGAATGCCGTAATCGCTAGTGTTGGCAGGGATAACCTCCAATGTGTCACCGCGAACGCGGAAGGTACCACGGTCAAAATCCATGTCGTTTCGCATGTACTGGATATTAATCAGCTCATGAATAACATCGTCCCTATCCTTCATATCCCCTGGGCGCAAGCTAACCATCATGTTTTGGAAATCATCCGGCTCGCCGATGCCGTAAATGCAAGAAACAGACGAGACAATAATTACATCTCGCCTTTCTGATAATGAAGCTGTGGCTGAAAGGCGCAGCTTGTCTATTTCATCATTGATTGAAGAATCCTTTGCGATGTATGTATCAGTGCTAGGCACGTAGGCTTCTGGCTGATAATAATCATAGTAAGACACAAAGTATTCCACAGCGTTCTCCGGGAAGAATTCCTTGAACTCGGAATACAGCTGGCCCGCCAGGGTCTTGTTGTGAGCGATAATCAGCGTAGGCTTATTAAGCTGCTCGATAACATTGGCCATGGTGAAGGTCTTTCCAGAACCGGTAACGCCAAGAAGTGTCTGCATCTGGTTGCCTTCTTTGAAACCTCGCACCAAATCTGCGATTGCCTGAGGCTGGTCGCCTGTTGGCTTATATTCTGAATGTAATTTGAAATCCATAGTTTAGCCTTTCGGTTCAATTGTACACAATCGTATGTAATGTATTATAGCACAGCGGTATGATTAGTCAAACATTTGTTTGTTAAGCAGCGGCGCTTGATTGTCTGGTTGAGTGTACTTTGCTTTTTTGTTATTATACTTGACAAATTTGTTTTATCTATGTTATATATAACACTCGTGTGACTCACAACACACATTTCAATTTCATGCAGAATCAATATCGTAATGAACAGCAGCATTACCAGGATTACTTGCATGTCACGCCGATTTATCGGCATTTTCCCACCAAAGACAATTGAATAATGCGTTTTATAAGAGATTGTGCAAGGGTTTTAAATGCCTTGACTTGGCTTTTAATGACTTTAGTTGGCTTTTATGGGCTTTAGCTGGCTGAATCTATTAGAATTGTTAAGTTTATCTATAGCATTCGCTTATTCCACTTAAAAGTTGTGAATGCAGTTAAGTTTATATACAGGATTCTATTTTTCACTTAATTTTGCTTAAATTATTTTAACTAAAGTTAAGTTTATTACAAATTTCCTCTCTTTCACTTAACAACATTGCTATGCTTGATAAGTTTATTTCTTATTTGTCGTATATACACTTAACATCCTCTCTCAAGCTTCCACATTTTTTAAGTTTATTTTTCAAAAACGCCAATAAACTTAAGTGGTCATGACGATTTTAAGTTTATTATTTCTATCTACATAATACACTTAACAATTCATCAAAAATCATATAAGTGAAATTCCATTTCTCTCTTTTTTCACTTAACTTACTTTTTTCGGCCTTCTAACGTGTTTCTCCTATAATTCGCCTTATCATGTCTTATTCGCATTTAAACAAAAACAGGAGTAGTTATGAATACAGTTTTAAATATTGATACCAGTAGGACGGAAGCTAGCATCTACAATCTAATCGACGTGGTAGACAAAGAACTATTATCCGCTCCCAAGGGTTACATCAGATTAGAAAGTAGCAAAGGCTATCCTCGATATTATTACTACAAAAACCGTTCTGAAACATGCGGAAAGTATTTATCCGCCGATAACATCGGTTTTATCGCATCTATTTGCCAAAGAGATTACTATATTAAGCTTCTAAAAAAGCTTAAAGAATTAATCAATCGTTACCAACGCGGGATTCGTTTCGATATTTATGTGGAGATTGATAGCGTTTACTATTCTTTCAATCCTGGCAAACGCTCTTTAATTAAACCCATCATTTCCGACATAGAATCATTCATTGATGAATGGTATCTTCAGCATCCTGGTTGTTTAAACCCTTTTCCAATAGAAAATGGAGTTTATACGAATAATGGTGAATTGGTTAGATCAAAATCTAAAAAAATCATTGCGGACAGATTGCATGATTATGGAATTCCTTATGCTTATGAACCAAGCCTTATTATCGATGGATTGATTAAATATCCCGACTTTCTTGTATTAAATAAAACCACAAGAGAAACTTTTATTTGGGAACATTTAGGGCTTGCCGATAGCATAGATTACAACGCAAATAATCTAAGCAAACTAGCACTCTATGAAGCAAAAGGGTATTCGGTTGGTAAAAATGTAATCACGTCATTTGAATCCGCAAATTATCCCTTAAGCACTTTGTTGATTGATAGTAAGATTAACGATTTCTTACTTAATTAACAAAAATGTTCTTTTACATTTCTAATATCTAATTCTTTTTTTATAAAAAACGAGGATGCCAATCAATTGACATCCTCGTATCTTTTATAATTCATCCTCTTTGGCGATGTCTTCCTCGGTCATGTATTTGCGGAAGACTTTTTCGAGAATTGGGTGCAGTGTGCAGGAAATGATTCCAGGTGCGAATAATATTAAAAATAGGAATCTATAGCAAAGGTAATAGATGGCGATTAAAAGCACAAGCATTACAAGTGTCCAGCCGATGTTTGCAATCATGAAGACTGCTGAGACTTTGAATGATTCCTTGAATCCATTTTCAAAGCGGGCAATGTAAGCAAAATGGTAGATTGCCCAGAGAACCGTGAATACTAGAAGCACCATAAAGAAAATGGATGCTGCAGCAAATGGGCTGTCTGGCGATAAGTAATTTCTGGTGATGTAGATGTCGCCGCCAAGGATTGCGTATAGCAAAATGAAAATCAGCCATGATAATGTGGACTGTTTGAAGTTGTCCTTGAATGAGTGGAAGAACTCAGTGGTGTAGCCACGGCCTTTGTAGATGCATTTGTGTGTGGCATAGTAAAGTGCTGTTGAGCTGGCGCCGATTGTCACAAGTGGCAATGAGCAAGCTAAGAAGTAAAAACTAATCAAAATCACGTCTGCGATTTTTGAAATCCCGTCAATAAATCTGTTGTTAAATAATTTTTCCAAAACCTATTCTCCTATTTCTATTTCATAAAGCAGATTGTAGAAATTCTGCATGTATTCTTCATTTCCTGATAAATCAACAATGACTAGGTAACACATGTTGTCATCCAAGCCGAAGTATTCCTGAACTTTTGTGCCGGAAATATCGATGGCTGCGTAGTTGTCGAAGTATGTGTCATCGTTTTCGTTGCGTTGACTGAAGGTAGCTTCGCGATTTGCCCATAAATCTAAGAGATTGTCGGGAAGCTGCTTTGTTACATCCAGTGGTGTGCCAAGGTCGCATAAATACTGGACTCCTGCTTCGTCGGTGAAGGCGAAATCCATCTGCCCCGATACGGTGTAGATATCGATTTGATTGTAGTAGGCTGTTGAATTTGCATCAACATCTCCTGACAAACCTGCCACCATTGAGAAGCCTTCGTGCTTTCCCATTCCAAGCAGCTCCGGCAGCGTCTTTTCTAGATTTTCATCGACCTGAGATGAATTGATAACAACTCCGTATAGTTTGTAATCTATGTACGTCATCTGATGGTGGACGAACCAGCCAATCACTCCGATGATGACAAGCACAATCAACATGTGCATCCAATAATACGTAAATACGTATCCAATCTTTTTATCTAAAGGCATCTGGGCTAGCTTTGCTTTTTCCCCTGCCCATGTTTTAGTAACCTGCTCTTGCTCGTTGTCTTGATATGCCATATTACCCCACTCCATTATTTCGTCTAGAACCTATCGTAACGTAAAAAAACGGCTACCGCAATAAGCGATAGCCATTTTTAATAAACATTTTATATTCAACTAGATATCAAGAAGCTTTGCGTATGCTGCAAGTGCATCTGATGTATCGCCAGCAAGTACCTTCTTTGCAAGCACCTTACCAAGCTGAACACCTTCCTGATCGAATGAGTTAACATTCCATGCAAATCCCTGGAACATAACCTTGTTCTCGAAGTGAGCAAGGAGTGCACCAAGTGTCTCAGGTGTAAGCTGATCACCAACGATGATTGATGATGGACGGTTGCCCTCGAAGTACTTGTTGCGGTTGTCATCATCCTTACCACAAGCGAAAGCCATAATCTGAGCTGCAACGTTTGCCTTGAGCTTCTGCTGTGATGTGCTGCCTTCGATTACAACATCTGTTGCCATCTGGCTGTTCTTGAAGCCAACGAACTGAAGAGGGATGATGTTTGTTCCCTGGTGAAGGAGCTGGTAGAAGCTGTGCTGTCCGTTTGTACCTGGCTCACCAAAGATAACTGGTCCAGTAACGTAATCAATTGCCTCTCCGAAACGGTTAACACTCTTGCCGTTTGACTCCATGTCGAGCTGCTGTAAGTGAGCAGGGAAACGGCTAAGTGCCTGTGAGTATGGAAGAACGGCTGTAGACTCATATCCAAGGATATTTCTCTCGTATACGCCGATAAGTGCATCAAGTAATGCTGGGTTCTTGCGGATATCTGTGTTCTTTGCAAGAGCATCCTCTGCAGCTGCACCGTTAAGGAAACGAGCAAATACATCTGGACCAAATGCAAGTGAAAGAACTGCGCCACCTACTGAAGATGTAGATGAGTAACGACCGCCGATGTAATCATCCATGAAGAATGCATCAAGGTAATCAGATGACTTTGCAAGTGGAGATGTCTCTGATGTAACAGCGATCATGTGCTTTGAAGCATCAAGACCAGCGTTCTTAAGAGCATCCTTAACAAATGACTCGTTTGTAAGTGTCTCAAGTGTTGTACCTGACTTAGAAACGAGGATGAAGATAGAGTGAGCAACATCAACGCCTGCAAGAACAGCTGCTGCATCATCAGGATCTACATTTGAAATGAAGTGAGCCTCCATCTTGAATGTGCCTGTAACCTTTGCCCAGTTCTCAAGAGCAAGGTACATTGCACGAGGACCAAGGTCTGAACCACCGATACCGATCTGAACTACTGTTGTGAACTTCTCGCCCTTTTCGTTAGCGATTTCTCCAGCGTGAACCTTGTTAGCGAAATCTGCGATACGGTTCTGCTGCTCTACATAAAACTCTCTTTTATTAACGCCATCAGCTGTTACATCGCTACCAAGCTGACCACGTGTAAGCTGGTGAAGTACAAGTCTCTTCTCGCCAGTATTAATAACTTCTCCATCAAAAAGTGCTGCATACTTCTCAGTAAGCTGCGCCTCATCAGCAAGCTCCTGAAGTGCATCAAGAACAGTGTCATCAACCTGCTTTGCAGCAAAGTTGTAAGCCATGCCATTTGACATTGGTACTGAATACTCAGCAACACGCTTTGCACCATTTGCTCCAGCCATAACAGACTTGAGCTCAACCTGATTCTTAAGACCTACTAACTTCTTGTAGGAATCAAGCTGATCAAAATTTCTCCACTCTATCATTTTGAAACTCCTTTATAAAAACATAAAAATAACGAAAACGATTTCAGATGAATTTTATACTACTTCGCTTTTATTTTCAAGGAACATAACCTAATCCTTGACTCCTACTCTAAAGTGGGTAGCATCTCTTGCCATTGCCAGATTACCAAAGGCATTTTTTATATTGTATATATTGAGAATATACAGCGCCCCCATGGCATCTAAGCAACAGCCCAAGGTGGCATATTTAAAGTCAATTTCTGCTCCTTTTTTCAACTTGTAGTAAGAGCTCCACCAATTCAAACTGAGGCTGCCGCCCTCTGTCTTTCTCCAGCCGGACAATGGGGTACGAGAAACATAGTCCGTGTCCACCACTACTTCTCCTATAAATGGATAAAGGAGAACAATGGACTTTGCCACGTCCTCTATGACTACTAATTGACTTTCAGGGATGCCCACCATTTCCTTTGCTAAGGACTCAAACTCTACAGCAGCAGTCATAATCAACTGCTTGAACTGATTCGAATAAACTCGCTCCGTAATCAGCTCCAAGTTTTTGCCGTTGGCCTCCGTCCCCTTGAGAACGTACTGCTCCGCCTCCGCAAAGGTCTTTTCTAATAGAAGATATTTCTTCCAGCGGTCCACTACCGCAGGCTTTCCCTGATATTTTCTCTTGTCGTATTCCATGGATGTCCTCCCATGTGTTGGAAAACCCCATCCGGTGGATGGGGTAGTTTCTATACGTTCAATCTGTAACTGGTCCCGCCTGTGCCGCCGGCTCCTCTGGCTGGGTTGGCTCTGGTTCCGGTGCCGGATCAGGCGTTGCCGTGGCTGTCTCTGGAGAAGTTGGCTCCGGTTCTGGCTCAACTGGCTCTGTGTCTGGCTCAGGTTCTGGTTCAGACGTTGGCTCCGGTTCAGCTGGAGTTGTTGGCGCTGGTGTCTCAGCCTCTGAAGCCTGATTCTCTTGAGAATCAACCTTCTCCGGCTCTTCCACTGGCTCCTCTTGGATTTCTTCTGTTATAACCTGCTCAGGCTCTGGGTCTGGGAGAATAGGCTCCGCCGTCCAAGTTAAAGTAACTCTAGGGGCAACGGTCATATCTTCCCAATTTCCATTTGGATTGCAATAACCTACAAGACCAAAGGAATACTGATCAAAACCTATACTATCGGGGTCCCCAGCCATCTCATAGCTGTAGCTGCCTGTCTCATTATCAATATTATATATGTAGGCATTCTCAGGAGCTGCCTGCATTCTCACCTCAAGTGTCACCGAACCGTCCTCGATAAGTGGACGCTCGTTGCCTTCATCATCAACAACAGCCATGTACATGCTGCAGGCTTCGCTGTCACCAAAGTTGGTATTGCTCACCATCTCGATTTCCTCGAGGTTGGTTATTCTCGCAGTAACCGTGACGATTACCGGTACATTACTCTGATTTCTAAAGGTGAACTTGTCGCTATAACGAGAAAAGTCGTATTCACCCCCATGATTTCTAAACAACATGGTGGCGCCCTCATCTACTCGTCCACCACCGTATTTTGCAGCATCAGTAGCATAAACCAGCTGCTGTGGGTCAATGAGAAAGTCTAGTGGCGATGGTCCCTCATCAGAAAGTGAAGGGAACATTACCGAAACAATTGGTTCCCTGCGAGCGTTAGTTGGAAGGATGACCGTTCTCACTACTGGGCGCTTCTCGGTTTCCTCTGTTGAGTCGGATTCTCCAGTGGTCTCGGTTTCTGTGGATTCAGTTTCAGTACCCTCGGACTCTTGTGTTGATTCTGTCTCTGGCTCTGTATTAGTTTCCGTCACAGTCCCATGAGAACTATCCTGCGCAGGCTGGCTTGTCTCTTCTACTGTCTCGTGAGAACTTTCCTGGACAGGCTCTGGTACAACCTCACTTGCGAGCACACTAAGAGGAGCTGCTAACACAGCAACCAACACAACTGCCAATATTTCCTTTAAAAATCTAATCCTTCTCATAGTAAATGCCTCGCAGATTAAAAAACTACACTAATCTGTATCATGCATTATACTCCCTATGTGTTAAAAAACTTTGACTTCTTATTCCATCCCTGTATTTACGAATACATCATAAATTCGTTGATATCTATAACCTTTTTTCATCACACTGGAATCCTTTACTATTATCCCCAATGTAACCAATTGATCTATAACTTTTGATACTACATTTACAGACACACCTGACGCATCTTCTATCTCTTTTTTTGTAAAAACTATTTGTTTAAATATTTCTGGCATTATCTTATATACAGAATTTCCTTTTATAACCTCAATAGCTTTCATATCTTCTTTATATATTTCCTTAACTTTCTCAAGTTTGAAAATATATGCAGAACACTGATCTATTATGCATTGCAAGAAAAACTTGATATAACCAATTACATTTCCTTTTCTTAAATCCATTAGGCTACGTTGATAAGAAGGTTTATATAATTCGATAATCTCAGACATATAAAGCATTGGTCGTGTTTCATCCAATATTGCAGTCTGAACCGGGATAAGTGCTCTTCCCAATCTACCATTGCCGTCCTTATATGCATGAATAGTTTCAAACTGAGCATGTGATAGCGCTACATTTATTAATATCGGATCAATAAACGTATTATTCATATATTCATACAAATTCATTAGTAATCCATAAACTTGTTCTGGAATTGGTGGAACAAAAGTTGCTGTTTCAATCGTGCACCCCCTTGGTCCAATCCAGTTTTGCGTAGTTCTTATTTTTCCAGGTGTTTTTTCAGAACCTCTAACACTATCAAGTAGTATTTCATGCATTTTATTTACAAGTTCATAGCTTATACCAGCTGACAATTCGCCTTCCGCATATGAAATTGCTCTTTTTAAATTTTGAATTTCTTTATTATCATCAGTTATATCTAAATACTTTAAATAATACATCTCATCTTGAGATATTTGGGTTCCCTCTATCTGTGTAGACTTGTAACTTTCTGTTAGTATGACAGAATTCAAGAAATAAGATGCATCAAATTCAATGGAATTAAGCAAAGCTTTGTATTCTCCATATTTAGCATTGGCTTCAGAGACTAATCGCAACAGCTCCTTATCCATTTCATATTCTAATGGCATTGTTTTCGCATTATATGGTTGCATTTTTCACTCCTCAATTATTATTTCTCACATTTCTCATTTAATTATAACCATAAAATACAAAAAAATCACTGTATTTTAAAAAAACAGTGATTTTTTATATCTATATTAGTAATTTACAACCCGCATGAGTGATTTTATATTTCTCGCTATTCAACATAAAAAATATTGTCTCTAAAGTTTCCCCCATATATCCTAAATATCTATCGGAGCGGCTACTCTCATTAGGGATTGAGTACTCTTCCACTTTTGCGAGAATTGGAAACAGCCACTGGCAATATTCCTGGAGAACGCTCTTTTTAGCGAGAAGAACGTTGTAGTTAAAAAGCCACTTTTGTTTTAGGATTTCTTCAATCTGTGGTTCTTGCTCTGGGTGCAATTCCTCTATCGCTCGCCTTAACGCAGCCCAATCTTCATCCTTAAGATATCTTTTCCTGTGCTCTTCTATATTAGGCTCGTAGGTTAATGGGAATGGGAGAACCACATCGATGTCGTTCGCTGTCATTCTCGTCAGGTCTTCTGACGACAAGTCCAACATTCTCCTGTACTGGCAAAAACCCATGTACTCATCATCGGTGGCTGGCAACAGATTTTTCCATACCCAGTACAAGCCTGTAAGCTCGCAGTAATTTCCATTTTTACGAGAAATATTTTCTCCTGTGTTATCAAACAACTTGGCCCCCATGTTGTCACTGCCCACGGCGCCAACATGAATTGGAATCATATATTTCGGAATATCGTATTTACGAATCAGCGGTTTGTCGAACTTTGAACATGCCATATATACATTAAGAGTAGGCATCTCATCACCAGCATCAAAGCCATAAACAGATGCGTACCCTATGCCTCGTCTACTAGCCTCAGTGCACAGATTATTCAGTTCTTCATCCTTCATCAGGGTAATATTACAGAAACCTGCTGCATGAAGAGATTCTACTATCTCCCCCATCACGTTTGCAGGTGTGGCAACAAGAATTTGCACATCAGATTTATTTACGCAATCATTAGAATAATCTTCAAGAGTGCGCACTGGTAGACCTGCCAAAGAAGATGGATTGTTTCCAATACTAGTCACGAGAAAACACTCCACCTTTTTATCTGGATTTGAAATTGTAAATGCCTCATAGACAGATAACGCTATACCCTGAGCGCCATAGATAACAATTCGCATGATATATAATCCTTATTTACACTGCATAAAGCACCGTCTCAAGTCCTTCAAAAGAATAATGTCTCAAATATAACTTATACTCCGAATTTAGCTCCAAAATATACATCGGTATTTCCCAAATATCTTCCGGCTTATGATAAACACATATTGCAAGCTTTGGTTTCTGTTCAGCAATAATCCGTTGAGCACCCTCCAAAGCTTTTAGCTCTGCCCCCTCTATATCCATTTTTATAAACGTAATCTTTTTATCTGAAAAAAAATTATCAAGGCTGGTAACTTCTATTGAATCAACACTTCCTTCATCCGATTCGGCATCCTCACATATGCAGGAGCCTGCCGTACCTTTCGCATCAAAATAAACTGTACCATCCATATTCCAGGCACCTTTCCGTATGACTTCATACTGCTCACTAGTGATACACTTAGCCTTCATATTAGCCTCAAGACCTTTTATATTCTTTTCGTCTGGCTCAAAGCAATAAGCATATCCATTTCCATTACACCATTTTAGGAATTGAACTGCTGACATTCCATCACAGCTGCCAACATCTGCAAAAACTTCGCGACCATCTTCACGCCGCAACTGTTCTAAATCAAAATACTGTCTACCTTCAGTTAAGTCATATAGGATTGTTCCGTCGATGATATTGCCTGCGGGAACACCGTGGGTAAGTAGGTACTCCTGCATTTCTTCTTTGTATCGTTTCGAGGTAATAACAATATTATCCCCTTGGTAATCACTAAGATACTTTTCAATCTGCACTATAGGAATTGAACGCAAGTTTCCACTAGAAGCATCCTTAGCAATAATGCATTTCCACTTAACATCTGGAACTAGTTTTACCAATTGTGCTCCATATATACCCGCGCCATATAAAACCAGATTGCCATCACAAGATCTAATTCTATCAATAAACTTTTTCCATTCTTCACTCTGACATACTTTTATTCGAAACGCATCACCTAATTGATCCAAATGTTTCTCATCCAACGTATCACTATATAAGGCACGCAAATCAAAGATTCTTTTTGATTCATCATCCATTAGAACAGCTTTAATTATTTCCAGGTTATTATTGTTCATTGCACATTTCCTTCTGTAAATCTGCAGATAAAATATAGTCTTTACCCTTAACCAATCCCTCGGATAACAATAACTCCTCTACACTTTGCGGATTTGCAAGAGCCACAAGTATAGGATGTCTTTCCTTTTTTAACGCGTCCTTTAAAGAAGTAATCTCGGTATCATTAATCTTTTTACCAATTTTATTTTTATCATTATCGATGATGTTAACTATCTCAATATCCGTACCTAGTGCCATATTGGAGAAACTAAAACCATAGTGGCCAGCCCCAAAGACGTATAGTTTTCCATCCCAGTCTTGCAACATTCTCGTCAAGGCTTTGTATAGATTCTCCTTGGAGAAATATTTCCTAAGCTTCTCAAAACGCTCCGGCCCTGAAGCCAATATAATAGTTTCTTGATTTTCTGGAATTAGCTCCACATCATAGCCATAACTATCAATTATTCCTTTCCAAAAATGTCTTCCAAATCTATGCCATGCATGACAACCAAATGGCAACTTTCCACCATGAATCCTGTGACACTCTTCTGGATGCATCTCATATGCAAAATCCATTGAATCAGGTCTTTTTGCAATTTTTAAATAATCACTTCCAAAAACTGCTATGGCCATATCCTCTGGTACCAGCATTTTTCCATAATCAACCGTAGCTTTACATTCTCTAATCCATCTCAAAAATGCTGACACCTTTCTCAGAGAAAAGCCTCCATTGGCAAAGTACCATAAACTATTGTCCGGGGTATGGCACTCCAGACCATGCACCCACTCAGCACCTATGTAGTCGTAGCCCAAATCACAAAAATGCTCCAACTTGTCCTCGAAAACAAACGCGTCCAGCTGATAAATGAGAATATATTCATAATCCTCAAATAACTGATAGAATTCCTCGCTTAAAACATACTCGCTGTAGGCTTTTCTGCTAGACAGATATTCCGCCTTTACGGTAATCAATTTCTCGTCATCGCCATAGTCTATAGTTACGTCCTTAGGAACCACCAGAAACCTATCGTATTTTTTTAGCACCCTTCTACATTGCGCCAAGGATATCTTTTCATTGTTACTAAGACTCGCTTTATGAGAAGGAATTACAACCGCTACTTTATTCATCCTTTTTTATCCTCAATACCCCGTGAACTAATCGAGGTGGTTGCTCCATATTATCAGGAAAAACCATATAACCACTTGTGTTTTCACAAGCATATCCTCTAGGCTCAAGAATTTCTCTTACCTTTTCCTCATCCTCCAAATTATGATAAACGCATACCGCAAGCTTTAAGTTTTTCTTGCTTTCAAGGAGCTCCGTTGCTGCACTTAGAGCCTCTACCTCTGCACCTTCTATGTCCATTTTTATAAAATCTAAATCATATTCCTTGGCTAAAGTATTTATGCTAACGAAGTCGTCATCATCTTTATTCCCTATATACTTATTTACGATTACAACCTTTTCCTTCCAAGGCTCAAAGGTCTTTTTAAGCGCCTCATTCCAGCTGTCATCCGCTTCAACGAGAATTATCTTTTCAGCCCTCTCTACTAGCTCTAACGAGAAGTTACCTTCTGCTGCACCACAATCTAATAGCACACCACCCTCAAAAATGAAGCTATTGTCCAAGTATCTATGTGGCGACTTTTCATCCTGCTCAATTAACAAGGATTCTATGTATTTTTCTCCTGCACCTTTAGAGGAGAACTTTCGATTTAAATAAAGTTTCTTTCCATTGTAATTAGCGTAGTAAAGACCACAGCTTTCATCTAAAATACAGCTTACTGTATCTTTATATTTCTCTATAAAATCATAATTAAAAGCTCTTAATTTATCGCCATTTTCTATAGCTTCGATTACTTGCTTTTTCTCCGGATCCTCCACTTTTTTACGAGAATAATACTCAAGGAAATCCTTTCTCTGCCAATAGGTCCAATGAACTATCTTAGCTTTTTCTACCTGTAACTCTTTTTCTAGCTGAGAATATATTTCCTCATAAATCGTATCATTAACACATATGGCGACCCTATCATATTCGTATTTACGAATATCTATTGGAGAAATAACACCTACTCCCTCAACAATCTTTCCCCACTTTGACTCATTGTTATCTAGAAATGCTATCGGTGTTATTCCCTTATTCTTTAAATATCTGCATACTCTGGCACCAAATTCTCCAGACCCAAACAGCAATACTTTCTCCATAAATTGTCCCTATGCTTCTATCTTTGCAATTATTTCTCCAGAATACTTTTCCCAAAGGTCGGCAGGCATTTCCTCATAATCCTTTTTATCAACGTACTCACTGACAGTTTTATATGGTACATCGCATCTTTCTTTTGCTCCCCTTAGGAACCATTCATACTCGGTATCAAGCTGACCAATGTCCAGCGCCCAGTGGCCTTCCCTGGCCAAATCATAAGCAAGAACTGCTGCTGTTGGTCCCACAATACCAATAGTCAAATGATTTGCTGCGTACTTTCTTGCAGTCGTAAGTATTTCATCATATTTGTTAAAGGCATCCTTATCTGGAACTAGAATTCTTTTGACACTTCTAGCGTTCTTAAGCAAGTCATTTCCAACTCCAAACCTTGTATGACTTCCCTCAACAATAATCACATCCTGGTCCTGCCATAACTTCTTTATTAAGTTAAATTTTTTACTTATTACTTCGGGATTTTTATCTTTATAAATAAAATATGGTCGCGACACATATGCATTTCCATATTTCTTTGATACGTCAAGAATTTCCATATGAGCAGCACGAACCGATGGAGCTAGATACTGCCTAATTCCATTAGCTGCTGCATCTGTATATTTAGATAGATTGCCATAGTTGTCCGCTATAGCAATCAGTATTTTAGAATCGTCTGTTTTAATTATTTCTCGCAATCTATCCGCAAGCTTCTCATCTACGTTCTGATAACGCAAACGTAGCCTGCCTAGCATCATTTCAAACTCGCCGTCACCATAGCGAACCAAATTTTTCTTTGAACCCAATACCTCTTCTATAGTCTCTTCCTCTGTCATTACGTAAGGGATCTCTTTTTTCTCTAAGAGACTTTCAGTATTGGTTTCATATGGCAGATTATAAAGTGTTGGTTTTACTACTTCTTGCGTGTATTTCCAATTGAGCTCTGCCTTCCATTTTGAAGAATCAATCACTTCCTCATAAACAGGATTGTCCGCATCCTTCTCGTCAAAGAAGCAAATTATTTTCTCAGCCGGAACACCACCTTCTATTAACTCCTGACGTATCGGAGCAAAGGACATTATGCTCACTATTACATAATCATAATCTCCGCCGATGGCCTGTTCATTTATGATTGGTATACCGTCTGCATCCACCTGCTCCTGGGCATAGTTATCGATAAAGGCTTTTATTTCTATATCATTTTTAAGACATTTTTTCAGATAGGAGTACCCTACTCCTCGTCCAAAAATATAAACCTTTTTCATTACTAATCCCCTATTATCTCTGCTGTATTGCTGCCGGAATGAGATACTTTTCAGCCTCTGCTCCTCTGCAATATCTACACATACTCAGATATCCATTTTCAACAAGCCCAAGCTCAAAGGCCAATACATCTTCTTTATCCTGCACTGTATCCATGTCAAGATATTCATCAAGTCCAATAGTCTTTCCAGAGTTCTCAGAAACACTTCTGGCCATTACGCAATAGTAATATTTGTTTTCTCTGATTTCTCGGCATGGCGTATTGCAAGTCTTAAAAATCTTTCTGAGTACTTCTTCGTTTTGTCCATTGTCCACTTCAAAAAATCCATAATCAAACCACTGATCCTTTGAAGTATCTAAGACTACAGTCTTTATTCCCCGAAGTTTATCTAGTATCTTCTCGTAGTTTTTCTTAAGGTTTGGCAAGGTATACGAATAGTCCGAAATTCTAACTGTGACATTGTACTTCTTAATTAGATCTATCACGGCATCATCTGGTGTAATAGTGCCATTTGTGGTTATGGAGAACATTATTATTTTTTCTCTATAATTTTCTCCAATGTATTCTATGGCATTGCTCAAGTCTTTGTATAAAAATGGTTCTCCACCGATTAACACAAATTCCTTTACGATATCCACATTTTTAAAGAAGCTATCCGCACTTTTCTTTATACTTTCAAAGGACATATCCTCTGCTTCTCTACTCACCTTGTTGCAGGCATGTGCGCAAGCCTCGCAGCGCAAAGTACATCGCTCGGTTACACATATCTGAGCTAGATTTACAAATATTTTCTCATTACGGAAATACGATATTAGTGGCAATATATGCTTTAAAAAATGTTCCCAGTCCGTAAAGTCCTGCTCTGCCTTTAAGCCATTCTTTTCTAATTGTTGATCAATGGCCTTGGTGTTCTGTTTTGTTGCAGTAATTACGATATATGGACGGCTCTCTTTTTTGAGAAAATCCTCCAAGGAATCAACCTTCTCTCCTAGATATCCACTTTCCTGCTTGCCTTTATCATTATCAATAAATCCGCCAAACAAGTCATAGCGAATGAGCACTGGGTACAACTCCTCCCCCAGTTTTCCGCAGCCAAAGATGGCTACTTTTCTTTCTTTAGGAATATATTTTGAGATTTGATCGAATTTAATTCTTAGTTCATTCATATTCGACTCCTAAAGTCGTATGACTTTTGAAATTTACAACATAGCTTCTGAAAAGAAAGATTTTTCGATACACTCCTCCCAGATAATTTTATTAGGCTCAACATGATAATTAGTTATCAACTCATCTCTGATTACATCAGCCAATGAGGAATTCTTAACTGCTATTATTATCAAATCATAATCTTTTGACAGTCCATTGTTTATTGATTCCAATTCATAATCACACTGAAATTCTAATTGTTCATAGTTCTTATCGACCCAAGCGACCAAATTATCCTGCAAATCATTTCTACGTACATAGTGAAATAGGGCTTGACCACATGCATTTGCACCGTAAATTATGAACTTATTTTCTTGTAGTAATTGAGAGTCATAATTAAACTCCCATATATTTAACAGTCCATGATTTATTCCATATATACTCTCTAATGTATGTGATTCCAGCTCAAGAACATATCTTTTCAATTGCCTTATTAGCTCATTTTTTTTGCTACTACCTTTAAACTTCTCATGGAGTGTTGCGTATAATCTGTAAGTGTTCATTATCAACTCAGGGTTACAGTCATGACACATAGAATCATTTCTAATGCAGTAATGATAGTAGGCTTTATGGAGAATATAGATACTCTTTGCTTCCATGCAATATGAATAAATAGTAAGAGCATCTTCACCATAAAAAACACGTCGATCTATTTCTTCAAGTATTTTTTTTATAATATTTTTTTTGAATAGCTTATTCCAAAGTGTTGGATATATCCCAAAATTATTATTATTAAAATCAAATAACATGGAAGGATATATACTATTCTCAATATCTCTGTATAATCTCTCTGGGTAATTATCCATTATTATTTCATTTTTTCGTCCTGTATCATAATCACGAATTGTCCCAGAGGATATCAAATCCGCTCCTGTTTCAGAATACATTTTATATAATTCCGCAAACATCTCTGGCTCTACATAATCATCACTATCTACAAAACCAATTAGATCATATGTGGCAGCCTCAACGCCGGCTAATCTAGCAGAGGTAGAACCGCCGTTTTCTTTATGAATAACCTTAATATTTGAATATTCACCACTATATTTATCACATATCTCGTCAGATTTATCCATCGAGCCATCATCAATAAGTATTATTTCTATTGATTCAATACTCTGATGCAATATGCTTTCAATGCATCTTATTAAGTATTTTTCTGAATTATAAACAGGAACTATAATACTTATCATTTTTAATTACTCCCATTCATACATTAACAAAAAAGCGCCTCTCATCATAACGATGCGAAGCGCACTTCAAAACAATATTACCTTTTACTCCCCATCGACCCTATATTTAAAATTATTGTATTTTACATGAGGTGCAACCTTTAGCAACCTTTATACTCAAGGTGCAAGCTTTAGCAAATCACACAATAATATTATCCTTTTTTCATTAATCCCCATATCTATCAGCTCTTTGGTAATATCTAAATAATCCCTAGCAGGTGTAACAAGGATAGGAACTTCATCTAACGGTATTTCACTTGGTTTCTTTACAGATATATTCTTCGAACCCATTGCAAATATTTCATTATTATCCGCTCTCTTATCAAATATTCCTTTTACTCTATCTGAATTTGACAGTTTCAAATCAGACATAACCATACGTCCAATTTCTCCTAGTCCATATACATATATCTCGTCTATTTTATTTTTATCTAATATATCTTCTATTCTTTTACCAGTTGATGTTAATTTAGAATAGTTATAGTAACATATCCCTGAAACATCCGATTGAATCTGGGCAATTTTATTAGCTTGTGATATATCCATATTTGAATCTGCATTTTTACTTTGGATTATATCGTTCATGTCAAGATGATCAATAAATTCATCAAATCTAGCTTTTTCTTTCTCTTGAATATCTCTCGGTAAGTTATTATAGTCGTAAAAGATCCCCATTAATTCCGCCTGAAGTGTTTCTCGACGTATTTTCTCACTCGTATTTTTTACTATATCTTCAACAATATAATAAGATTTATATACACAATCAAAATTATTAGCTCTTATTCCCACCAAAGACGTATCGCGTCCCATCTGATGATTAACTACTACTGCGTCACTCAACGAAACTCTTTCCGCATTAATAAGAACTGAAACATAAAAAGACCTATCGTTAACACATTTCAAATCATTAAATACTATATTATTATTTATCAAAAAATCACGTCGATATATTCCACTCCATGGTGCACAAGTGAGTTTTCTTATCATTAAATCTATATATTCCCTAGGATTTAGCACTCTACCATCGAAGAATTTTTCATGAACGTTAAAAAGAGAATACTCCACGTATTCCTCTTCTTTTTGTGTTCCGCTATCAGCCATAAAGCAAAAACACCTAAATTTCAAGCAATCCAATTTACTGGCTACTGCTTGACTATAAATTTGAGAGTAAACATTATCATATATATAATCGTCTGCATCTAAAAAATGAACATATTCCCCCTCAGCTTTGCTCAACCCAAGATTTCTAGCCACTCCGGCATATTTTCTCGATTGTTTATATACCTTTATATTTGAATAGTTTTTTTGATACCACAAAAGAATATTGTAGGTATTATCTGTCGAGCCGTCATCCACACATATAATTTCTATGTCTTCTAAATCCTGACGCATAATACTTTGCAAACACCTATCAATATATTTTTCACTGTTATAAACCGGTATTATGATACTTAATTTTGTTTGCATACCTTCTCCGTAAAAGACTAATATTATGCTTGCTTTAATAGTTACTTTATAACAACTTTATTCTATTATCCTTTTATAGCAGTATAAAAATCTACTTTTTATAAATTTAATACTGTAGCCTCAATTATTGATATGTTGTAATAAGAAAACTCTATGCGAAGAATTATTCTTTAAATAATGATACAATCTTATCCTTTACAACGCCTAAACCATTTAAAAATTCACATATCTCATTTACATAATTTTCACTTGATACTGCAATAAGGATTGAATCATATTCACTATTTTTTATTAAATCAGGATCTTTTATATTCTCATTATTAATTTCTTTCCAATTAGTATCTACCCACATTATTACTTCACAATAATGTGTATAAGATAACTCTTCCATAAATGTTTTGCCTACAGCCCCCGCTCCATATATAATAATTCTGCTTCCAGAATCTATTCGTTCATATGGAAATCTATAATCAATTATTCCTTCACTCCACATTTTATTCTTATATATAAGTTCATAATTGTTTTTATTTAGTTGGTATAAAAGCGATACAAGATTCAATCGCTCATTTCCAAAAAAACTCTTACTATAATACTTCATAAATATTTCAGAAAAATATGGAATCTCATAATCCCACGGTTTATATTTATCTACGCAATGAATCACAACCTGATCAAATATACAATCTCTTGGAGATATATAGGCATCATTAAATAATCGCATATTAATTTCTTCAAATTTATGGTACATAAATAATGACATTAAAAAATTGTACCGCGTAGGTATATAAAGTACATCATTATTCAACACTATATTAAATACGTCTTGGTCCATGAGCTTGCTCAAATTTTGGTGCTTTTTTTTATACTCAAATAATTTTTGAGGATACATCTTATCTCGCATCATTTTTAAATTCATAAGCATTACACCAGTATTAAAATACTTTCCTTCCTCAAGCCCAATTCGTTTTCCCAAAGAATCACCATCAAGAGGTTTTTCCACAACTGCGCATGATACATCATTTATTTCATATTCAAATATCGCTCTTATATCTTTGTTTATAATTACGTCACAATCTAAATACAAAGCTATTTCAACGTTATTTAATATATTAGGAATAAAAAACTTATAACACGCACTTTTAGTAACATGATGCTCATCAATGTCTACAATACCCTCTATCAATGAATCATTATTCACATCGATAATAATAATATTTATTTTAGGATAATTAATACTCTTAATCTTATTTTTGTACTCATCACTTACTTGATTGCATATGATATAAATATTACAAGTATCCTCATTAAGTAAAACTAAATTTTCACATAGCGAAACTACAGATACAACTAATGGCAAAATGTATCTATAATCTGATATATATACCACATTGTATTCCTTCGCCATACCCCGCCTAGACTAATTTACTTAGAAATTAATCATTCCTTTCTTTTAATACCGTTGCATACTTAATCTATGATAGTTAATAATTATAAGCCTCAATACCATGTATTTAATTTTTTACTATTCTAATAAAATATCAAATGAATTTCTTCTTTCTCTTTTATTATTCACTACAGATATCATTGTCTTTTCATCTAAATAATTGGACTCCATTTCTACAACTCTTGCATATACTTTCGATGCAATATCTAATTCATCAACTGAAAAACTATATTTACTCTGATTAAATATTTTAGCTAGCGAATCATATTTTTCAGCCCAGCCTATTAATACGCAGGGTATATTTTGTCTATATGCTTGAACTATAGAATGATATCTTGAAGCAATACAATACTTCATATTTTTAATATACTCACTAAATTCAAAACAATATCTAAATCTTTCAATCAAATGAACATGGTCATTATTTATATATGCTTCATATATATCTAAACAAGCTTGTTCATCATTTGAATGACATAGTATGTATACTTCTTCTTTTTTTGAAAGTAAAAATTCAATAATTTTTTTATATAGAACAATTATTTCCTTCTTGTCGCCATATGCATAATTTTTAACATTTGGTATAATTGCCACCCCATCCATTGGACCATTTATTCTTTTACAATTGAAAGATGATTCGAAAATATTATTTAATTCTATATCTTTTTTTTGAAGAACAATATCATTTGCAAGACATAAATTTGTTAAGTTAAATTTTTCAAATTTTTCTATATCTTTACTCTCTCTCAAAAAAATCTTAGCAATAGAACTAAAAACTATTTTCATATGTTCATTATCAATTCCATAATCTAATTCCCCATATGATTGTGGCATCAAATATGTTGGAATCTTATATTTATATGCAAGTTCAAATATTAATTCCCATCTTTCACTTTTTCTCCTAGAATCCAACGAAAACCCACTAATATCAACAACAGCATCAATACCATTTTTAACTTCATACATAGTAGAATTTCTTGTATAACCATCCAATAATGTAATAAATTTGTATTTGTTTAGTTCCTCCCGACTATATATTTTTTTATCATCTTGTTCAATTGGACAGTACCATATTGTTACATCTCCAAATTTTTTTCTTAACTCATCAACTGCTGTAAATAACATTGCTTGAGCTCCTAGATTTCTAAATTGAGCCCCTGTAATCAAAAATTGTTTTTGATTAATTGAAGGAATTCTATATTCTTCTTTTAACACCTTTTCATAACCATATTGCAATATTGTATTCAATGCCAAGATATTTTTACGATTTACTCCATTTAATAGTAATTCATCAGTAATTTCATTGAACAAATTACTTGGCGTAACCAAAATCGGACAATCATTTTTTAATACACTAATATCATTAATTATTATGCCCTCTTCTTTGCTATTCTTTCCTTTATCAACTATTGCAACAATTTTTACTTTATCTCGTATCATGAGATAAACTTTTTTTCCTATTTCTCCATAACCGTATAAGAAAATTTTGTTTATTCCCATCTCAATAAGAATATCACCAACATTTATCCCATTTGATAATATTTTTGAAAGTTTAAAATATATCTGTTCACTTTTATCCATATTTATTATATATAAGAAACTACTCTAGCTTACTTACATACCTCCTCCAAAAAATCAATCAACATGTCCCCATACTGTGTTTCGTGAATTATTTTTTTACAAATCATCCCATCAGATGCAGTTTTACATTTTTTATAACTTGTTATTACTTTTTTTTCAGTATCTATCTCAACAATATACTTAGATGTCCATGGTAAAAGAACTATTTTTTTATCTATATCAAAATCAAAAGAAGTCAAAAACCAGCTATTCTTGCCTTTTACTTCAGGTGGACATTGTATTTCATAATAATGCCCATTCTCAAAATAAAATAATTGATCATCATTACATAATATCAGGCCTTCTCGAGCCTCTATTGGTTTAGCAAAAGGCTTATCAGTTTTTTCACAAGAGTAGTCACCTATTAATTCGTATTTTAAATTTAATATATAAACCTTACTTGTAGTAGCCGAAGTTAGGTATAAAAGATTTTTGATTAATGTTACAGAAAAAATCGTATCTTCGATCGGTAATTTAATAATTCTACTCTCTCTTTTTTTTATGTTAATTTCTATTAGTTCCTTCGTTCTCATGTCATTTAAATAAACTAAATCTCGATATGAATTGCCATAGGTAAATTTTAATGATTCTAATTCAGAATTATATATATTTTTTTCTTTAATAAAATTCTTTCTTAACACATCAAACTTTATTATACCGTCTCGCAAATTCTTCGGAAAAAACCAAATGTTATCACCAATCAAGCATACATATTTACAAAACACATTCTCTTCATAGATAAAACATTCATTCGCTCCAAATTTATTTTGACAGATTACAACCTGAGGACATGCTGTACCAGCGACTAGCACCTGTTCACCATGATGAAAAATGTAAGCTGGACCTTTTTCTCTTATCCATTTAATATTCATCCATGAAGATATGGTTAAATTATTTTTATTTATAGTCATTATAGCGTCATACGAGCCTGTCACAAATAATGGCTGCCCTTCTTCTTCTATACAATTTCTGATAAAATTTAACATTTAATAATCCTTTCATTTACGATTTATTATAAAATGTTATTAAAATTATTTTTCTTTAAATTAAAAATACATACCTTTACATTGCTATTGTCAACTGCTATAACAAACCCACATTCTTCATTCTTATCAGCAATATCTGATATATGCATTACCTTTATATCATCTCGTTTATTTATTTAACTCTGTTCTTATCGAATAATCTATATTAATATTATTAAAAATTTTTCTCACCTTCTTTTAGTAATATTATTTACTATATTTTCTTTATTATGTTAATTCTATTTGATTTAGTCACTTTAACTTTATCTGGATAATTTCCAATTCCAATTATGCTAATAAGAATTTCAGAGTCCCCCATCTCTATAATATTCCTTAATTTATCTTCTTGTTCGATAGTCAAACTTGCACTTAACGGTATACTCGCAAAACCCTTCGCATGTAAGGAATATAATACACTTAATGCAAACATTCCTCCTTCAATATAACCATGAAACAATTCTCTATTAATATTGCAATACTTTAAATCATATGTTATTACTATTATCACTTTTATCTCATTGCCAAATCCTTTATTACCATTCTGACATTTTAGTATTTCTGTTTTTTTTAGTTCATTTGAGACTATATATGACTTCCACCCTCGTCGATTACATGCCGACGGACTATATGACGCAATATCTATCGCCTCATAAACCTTCTCTAAATTTACTTTTGTATCTGAAAAATGACGTATACTATGTCTAGATTTTACTAATTCCTCAAATGTCATTTTTTCATAATCTTTATCACCTAGATTTTCATATTCTTCCACACCACTTTCGTCATTAGCTTCTCCCTCTAAAGAATTAAATATTGTTTCCAACTTCACATCATACTCATTTTTTCCTTTATTCTTATCTAAATATTGTCTTAAGACACATAATCCACTCTTATAATCCTTATTTATTGTTCCATATTTTAGATAATAACTCTTTAAAACATTACATAATTGAATAAACGCATCTTTTCCTGACCCATATGTATATTCATTCATTGATAAACCTTTTTCAACAATATGCGTTAATCTCCTAATAACTGCTATATATGTTTCTTCATCAAAAAACTCCACTTCTTCTGGATTAAATGCATATTCTCTATACTTTGTTATAAATCTTTCAGCCTTAGTTTTAATTTCATCACTATAATTAGTATTCATCTATGCATTCACCTCTTCCTTTTCATAATTAACAAAGGAGCCGTTAGACTATCTCTAACGGCTCCTAAAAATTTAATTTACATTTCTATTCTGGCTTTTTGAATGTTACTGTAACACTCTTCTCATCATCATTATCACATATAATCTTATATGAAGATGTTCCACCAGCCTCTAATTTACCTGCTATCTTTGTTGCCCAAGCAGCGCTGAAAGTTACTGTATTGCCACTAATTGTATAATTTGTAGCAGCTAATTCAGTACCATCTGTCTTTGTGACACCAGTAATTGCTGTAGCAGCTAAATCACCTATACCCATGTTAACTGTAACAACAATATCCTCTGTTCCCAATGTATACTGAGACACTGCTACACTTGGACCAGCATTAGCTGTAGGATCTACCCATGACCAAGTAACTTTTACCTTTGGTGCTGTTGTATCAGAAGCAATAGCCTTACCAGTTGTTGTTTCACCTTCCAAAGCAATTATTGTCTTTTGCCATGTAGCATCATATTCATCCTGAGTCTTATTAGCATCTCCACCCTGCCATTCAGCTAAGGTTTTTACTCTATACTCATATCCATCGCCATCTTCATTTACGGCAACTATAAAGTTTCCTGGTGTTCCATTAAGTGTGACTGTCTGTGTTGCTGCTGTTTCTGTAATTTCTTTTGTAGTATCTCCTACTGTTAATCCTAAATATAATGAAGCCTCTGTTGCATCAGCCAAATCAGCCTGTGCTACTAATGGAATATCTTTTCCACCTGCAGATTCAACAGCCTCAGCAGTTACAGTCAAATTAATTGCATGACTACTTTTATTTACAGCGTTTAATACATTACTTGAATTTGTATATACTGTCTTGCCGTTACCATTTGTACCATTAATAAAGTATACACCTTTGTCATCATCACCTGTTGGGAATAAAACATCGTCACCATACTTAGCATTGCTTGTTTCAGCAATTAGACGCTCTGGGTCCATTGTATAATTAAAAATATTTGTTGACTCGTCTACTGTTGGGAGTTTAACATTTGTACACTTTCTCTCAACGTGACCTTCAGATGTACCTGTACCTTCTGTAGATCCATTGTTATCATCAGCCAATGCTGTGATAGACATCGACATTACCATCATTGTTGCCATAGCAACTGCAAAAAGTTTCTTTACTTTCATAAAAAGCTTCCTCCTTGAATTAAAACCATCCCTCGCCATCCGTGGCAAAGTGTTTGTTTACATGTTCCCCAATATTAAGTTTTCATTTTACTGGTTCACTATAATTGTGATACCTACTCGTAACGTGCTAATTGTGTTTTGATTTTCATCTATCAAATGATAGATACATACACAATTATACGTACCTGCCTCTAATGGAGTGTCCAAGGCTATGTTATTAAGCTCACTTCCTCTTGGAATTACTGGAGACTTATAAATAACTTGATCCTCGTCCTCTGCCAAAACAACATCAAAGTACACATCATTTGTGTTTCCCTCTACATTTGCAACATATGCATCCTCTGATACGTCAAATCCCGTGGCAAACGTCCATGTGTTACTCATTGATGCTTCATAATATCCAGGTTCAACAAATTCTTGCAGAGCTAACTCTTCAACAACTTCATCTACATTCTCCTGAGATACTACTACGTTTCGTTTTTCAGGCTCTTCAGTCTTGCCTCTATTTATCAATAGATAAATAATAACTCCCAACAAGGCAACTATAATAACTATGCCTATTATGATTGCAATTCTTAAAACGTTATTACCCTTGTCGTTTGTGTTGTTTGACACGACCTAGCCCTCCATTTTTTCTAATTCTCCATCAGTACACGTTGCAGTTTCTTATTCAGTTTTTGTTCCGCGCGACTCACCGTACACATAACCGTATATATGTGAGTGTGTACATAATAGACCCTAATTGTTAAAATTCTGTTAATAAAACAGCTCAGTTATATATTTCGTGAAAATTTGTAACTATTCGCTATTTTTTAACACAATTTTTGTGTCTATTGATAGTTAAGATTTCTCCACTTTGTGACGAGCGATTTTTTCAAGGAGTATTTGGCGCCCTCGTTATTCATTTTTCAATGTGCGATGAAACCATTATTGCTTGTATATTATTATACCCTATTGTGTCGGAAAATACTCCCATTTTCACAAAATGTTGCGAATTTTCTTGAAATAATTATAGATAAAAAAGTGGGCCTAGCTATTGCTAAATCCACCCTTCGTTGAAAACTCTAAAATCAAATGCGCATTGTCTTTTATCATTGTTCTAAACTGGTCCATCTCTTCATCAGAATAGCCTTCTATATCTTCCCACTCATAATCAGGTAACCAACATGTCGCATTATGAAATCCGCCTATTTCATCTGGTGTTTCTATATATACTTTCACCCTGCCATCAGCTTTCATTTCAGAATGAGTTATTTCTGTATCATCTGCAAGAGTTAAAAATGGATACATCATTTGATTTTCCTCCAAATTATATTTTTTACATTTTGAAAATATGTGTAATCATCCCACCCATAAAATTGTATTTTATCATTATCCCTGCTATATTTTTCTGCAATGTCATGCAAAATAACTTCTTCATCCGACTTCATTATTTTCTCCCCTTTTTATACTAAATGCCTTATCCTTTCTCTATATAATTATAACCCGGAAAGTTTATAAACGTCCCGTTTTCATCTTTTAATATTTTATAACTTTTGTATTTTAAAACGCACGTTCTTGCGTTTTATATATCTTTTTAACGTTTAAAACGCACGTTCTTGCGTTTTATAATATATCCAAAAAAGTGGCAGTTCTCACTGCCACTTAAATTAATGCCAATTATCTACATACTCCTTGAATCTAGGTAACGGTACACTAACCGTTCCCCTTGATTGAGTTATAAGCATATGCTTTTTCATTAATCTATCTCTAAGAGAAGTATATCCAGATTCCTTTTCCATCTTCTTTTTTATCTCAGATACTTGTCCAGATTCTGTATTTAAAATGATCTTTACTAATTGCTGCTCAGCTTCTGTCAAACTATCCCATAACAAATCATATTGAGATCCTATAATGTCATCGAATTCATGTTTTATTTCTTCGTCTATAATCGACTTTTTTAATTTAAAACATATTTCTCCCAATACTTGATATGCATACGCATATCCTTTTGTAAACTTTGCGAGATTAATTGCGTCCTCTTGAGGAACCACTAGTAACTGACGATATTTTCTAGCAATACTGTGATAATCTAATGGTTTCATTTTCACAGCTTCATTTCTAACAAAGAATGACAAATGTGGTACATTAACAAAATCCTCGATGTTTTTAGATAAACCAGTACAAATAAACCTTACATTCACATCTGGTTTCATCATTATTGTTCCCAATATAGAAAGGAAACGAACCATCTCATCTGATTTAGCAATATCATCTATTCCTATTAATATTTTATAATTACTTTTCTGCGATTCCTCTATCATTTCTTGTAATGCAGCTTCATCAGAATAAAAGTTCTCGTTATCCTTAACAGTTATAGAAGTGTTTGCACTTCCATTAGCTGACATTAATACAATATCTCCGCCAACTGATGCAGTTGCTCCAATAGATTTACTTATACTTTTATCATTAATAAAAGATTCTTTACTTAGCAAAGATAACAACGTTTGTGTGGGATTTCCACCAGCAGATAATGAATAAACTAGCCAATTCTTTTTATCTCGAAAGTAGTTCATAACTAGAGAGTACTCTACTGATTTTCCAGAACCTCTCAACCCTACTATTTTATATACGTACTTAAATGATTCCTCGCTTTCGAAATTTGCTATTATTTCATCTGCGTAATGTGTTTCTATTAAGGCATTACCGGCAATTCCAGGAGTCATGGTAAATGGACTGATTTTTGTAGTCATATTTAATCTCCTAACTTCTTGTGATTATTTTATATATTTGTGATGTTTTGTGATTAACTGTGATGTTTCACTTCGTTTGTGATTCTGTGTGATGTTTTGTGATTAAATACTAACACTACTTTTTAAATAAATCAAATCTCCCCCATTACCTTCACATACTCTTCTTTTTTATCTCGCATGATTTCAAACCCATCCAAGATATCCTCCAGCTTATATCTATGCGAAATCAATTCCTCCGGATGAATCCTACCCTGCTGCAATCTGTCGATTACATAATGCCAATCGTCATCTTTCTCGTGGGTAAAGGATGAGTTCCAGGTTCCAACAAGGGTTAGCTGCTTTCTCAATATCTTCCAGTAAATATCTCGCGGCAAATCCATATCCCCATGAGGATTGCCAACCACACACACCGTTCCTGAAGGTGCTGCAATTTCTATTCCTTTTAGAAAGCTTTCGTCCTTGCCAACACACTCAAAGAAAACCTGTGGTCGAAGTGACTCAATGACTGCACCATCAGCCACATCCAAATAATGATCCTCTGGCACTCCCAGCGCTACCACTCTTCTCTTCTGAGAATCCTTATTTCCTATTACATATAAATTCTTAGCCCCAAGGTCTAGTAAAAACATACACATCAAAAGTCCAATAGTACCCAGGCCCATTACAACAATATTCGCATTTACGATATCTGCCTTCTCCAAATCTTTACCGAAGGCTTGTCTAAGGGCATGCACTGCTACCGCCATTGGCTCAAGCATTGCCGCCTGCTGCATAGTCACCTTCTCGGGAAGCTCGATTAAGTTCCACTCAGGCACTGCCACATACTCTGCAAAACCACCATCTCTGCGGCTACCTAAATAAGAATAGTCTGAGCACATCTCATATTTCTTCTCCAAACAGCAGCTGCATTTACCGCAAGGTATCAGTGGAAATACTCCCACTCTCTTCCCTGTGGCCTCCACTGTTCCTGCAAACTCATGGCCAATGACAAGTGGCATATTGTGAGCGCCGTCCCTGTAGGCTCTTGGAATATCCGAGCCACAAATCCCACAGGCGCCCACCTTTACCAAAACTTCTCCGGCGCCGCACTCAGGAAGTGCCACCTCATCAATATTTAGTTTGCCCGCACTCTTTAGCACCAACGCCTTCATACTCTAGCCTTTTATCTTCCCTTTACGATTTCTACAAATCTATCCAAATCCGCCTGAGTTGTTATCTTAAAATTGTTCTCATCTCCCGGAATCAAATGTATCTTCATGTCCGCCATGACCGCCGGCTCTGTTGAGCCATTTATACGATAAATTTCTCCAGAATCTTTAAGCACCTGGTTTGCCTCAAGGTATTTTCCGTACACAAAAGTCTCTGGCGCCTGGCCCGCATATATTTCTTCTCTATTTAATAGAGAATCAATCTGCTGTCCTCCCTTACTCAGATATACAGTATCCGTCATTGGCAACACCGGCAGCACACCGTCATAGCCTTCCATGCCGATAAAGCTTCTTGCGATCAAGTCCTCGGACAAAAGTGGTCGCGCCGCATCATGGATAAACACATTGTCCTCCACCTTAGCCACCTGCTTTAAATCCATCAGCGCATTATATATAGAAAGCTGCCTAGTTTCTCCTGGCACCGAAAATCCTATCACCTTCTTATGAACCTCGTACTCCTTGGTCCACTCCTCCACCTGGCTCATCCAGTCTTCCGCTGCCACAATCTGGATCTTGTCTATATGAGAATTCTTGCTCAAGCACTCCAGGCTGTATATAATCAGAGGTTTCTGGCATACTGGCACAAAAGCCTTTGGCACATCTGCCCCTAGTCTCGCTCCAACTCCCCCAGCTAAAACGATGGCAATATTCATAAGCACCCTCCTTATTCTCCTCTATCCAATATAGTCGCTGCGAATATGATTCAAAATTTCCTCGTATGGTCGTCCCTGATTAAACAACAAGTTAGTTCCTAAGACATACTTTCGTGCCTGTCCCCGTTACAATATTATTACATCCTTAAATGGTCCCTAACTAAACAAACGCCACTTTCATTCGTTCAATTTCTCCTCTTCCAACACCATATTTAGAAGCTAGATTTTTCCAGTTATTGGTAACAATATCTTTTATTTCATCTACCATTTTTTCCGCATCTTTTTTCTCTATTCCATAATATGGTGCCGCATCAATGGCAACATCAAAATCTAACATAGACTCAGTATCATTTATATTTAGAGATAAGTATCGTCCATATAAATCTGGATTCACATCATACATTGGAGATAAGCTCCAACCATCATTTTCTAATATAAATCCGTGATTTCTGAAATGGTCGTCTGTATTAGACACAGCAATACTAAATACAATTCGTTTCCATAATTCCTTAATGTCATCCTTCGGATGCGCCCCATTTGCCTTAAGGAAGGAAACAATTTCTAAATAACTACTTCCATCTGCTGCATTTGTTCCATCACTCTTTCCAAGCATTGTCATTGCAGATGAAAAGTGTATTCTTTTTTCGCCATCCCTATCGAATCTTTTTACAAGAAATGTTGTTCCAAGCTTTGAAAATTTCTCCGCTTTAGCTTCAGGCACATTTAGGCCACACATTATCGCCAAATCATGGACTACCATTTCCCATGCTCCCGAATCTATGTCATCATGTTTCGATGGGAATTTTGCAATCCAAAGTGTCTCATCTGGAGCTTTTACCGATGCCTTTGGACGAGCTCCCCCCAATGAAGAACCTGGTGCCAACAATTGCTTTAACCACTTATCATCTAGTCCATTATCTTCATTTTCAAATGCAATTGATGCTTGCTCCAATTCTCTAAGAGAAGTCCATGGTGGAGTTGAGAATTCAACATCATCCGAAAGGAATGGTCCATCTTCATTTGTTTTAAATCTTAAGCCTCCCATTCTAGATTCGTCGTAAACACCTAACAAATAATCACTTTCTAAAAGCTTCCTTGGGCGCTCATCATTTTCCCTAGCTCGCAATTCCTCTCTACGATCCATAAGCTTTCGGCCCCATCTATCTGGACACGAATCTGCGAACGCTCCAAATATTTTTTTATCATCATTGATATACTGCCTGCCTTTATATAATTGCAAGTCTGGATCAATAACAAAATTTTGATGTTTCAACCATTCTTCAGAATATTCGAAGCTGTAAAATTCTCTACCACGCACATTAGATACGTTTATCTTACCAACCAATTCATTATCGAATTGTTCAAAATCAGCATATACAAATATTTCTTTTCCTGATTCCATTATTTACCTCATTTTCTAACTCTTTTTTTTATAGGCAATTCTAAGTCTTGTAACTTTCTGCCTAATTCATCATCTTTCGCCACTAGCAATAAATCTTTATCCATGTAGTTAAGTGCATGCAGAACAGCTGCATAACAACCAATGGCAACAGATGATGCCCCCTTCTCAATAGATACAAGCGTAGCTCTACTAATCCCCGCTCTCTCTGCCACCAATTCTGCAGATAGCTTTCTTCGCAATCTCGCATATTTTATTTGTAATCCCATTTCTTGTAATATTTCTTCTGTTTCTGGTAATAATACTATTGACTTCTTTGCCATATTATCATCTCCTTACATCAATAATATTAAACAAATCAATGCAGTTTTGTCAAATTTTATTGACTTAAGTGTAATATAAACATTTTTGAAACGCTGTTTTTTACACTATAAAATGCAACGATTCCAAAATCGTTGCATTTTCGTTTCAAATACTCATTTTTCATTATACTTTTTCCTACCCCAAATACCCCCTCACGCATTCCTCAACTTCGACCACAATCCTCTTCGCCTTTGGCAAGCTCAATCCTATATTCTCTGCCACAGCCAACAAGTCGTTCTCCCCTGGATTAGATCCATTTCCATTGACTGTAGTTGCGTGCTCGCCTCCAATGGAGTTGCTGTATGTCATATCGTATGCCGGTGAAAGAATCCAGCGATTTTCATTTTCTAAATACAAATAGCTAAAGTTCTTAGCATGATCATCCCTATTATGAGCATACACATTAAAGCACATACGTCTAAATAACTGTTCACACTGTTCCATTGAACCTGTGAGCTGTAGTGTCAATCGCATGAGTATATTGTAATCAAGATTTGGTGTTCTATGGGATGTCTCCAGTAAGCCTGCGGCGGAAACCATGTGCACTCTATCGCAAATACGATTCCCCACTCTATCGAATCTTTTCATTCCGAAATACCCTTCCGTATCTTCAGAATCAAAAAGTCGTACTTCCTCTAGATTTATTCCACACTCCCTTGCACACAAAGCATATTCATATTCTTGCTTTCCAATATTCTTATCATCAAAGGTTGCTGGGAATTTAATTATCCAATCGTCTTCATCCACCTTTGTTAAAATCTTTGGACGTGCACCGCCTGATGAGCCTCCCTTTGCAAATAAGTAGTCCAATTTATCACTAGTCTCGGACAATAAGATTTTTTCACATTCCTTGGCAATTTCGTCCAACGAATAGTCGTCATAATCTTCATCCATATCTATCACAGGACGATAAGTAAGAGCACCCATTCCAGTCTCGCCAACTATTGTAAGACGCTCCATATTTCCATAAGAAAAAGGATCTATTCCCTTCTTTCTCATTAGGCAATCTACTAATATACGGCCCCAGCCATCAGGCAAACTATCGGAAAATGCTCCGAACAAGCCTTCAAAAGGATCTATCTTTGGCATAAATACGCCTTTTTCTAATGGAAGTGAAAAAGGGCTGATAGAGAATCCCTCTGTCAGCCATTCCTTGCTATATTCAAATGCATACAATGTCCCATTATAGAGTGCCATTGTTCCAACTAATCTATCGTGATAGAAAACATCTAATTTCTTAATTCTGTCCATTTAATATTTCCTCTATAGATTCAAAATTAGCAAATATAGCTAATATATTAGTCCTTCTTCTACTTTCCTATCTCCCCCATCACCTTCACATACTCTTCCTTCTTATCCCTCATAATCTCAAAGCCTTCCAGAATCCCCTCCAGCCCGAACTTATGAGTAATCAGCTTCTCTGGCTTCACTGCGCCCTGCTGCAATCTACCAAGCACGTAGTGCCAGTCGTCGGTGGTGTCGTGGGTGAAGGATGAGTTCCAGGTGCCCACCAGGGTTAGCTGGTTGCGGAGGATTTGCCAGTATGCATGGCGGTCGATGTTCATGTCACTGGATGGATTGCCCACTGTGCAGACCACGCCGCCAGGAGCGGCTGCGTTGATTCCGGTGATGAGGCTTTCTGTGGAGCCCACGCATTCGAAAAAAAGGTCCACATCTGAAATCTCTTTTACATAGTGAGCTTCGTCCACGCCAAACTCAAAGGCTTTCTGCCTTTGTATCTCTTTTTTTCCGATGGTATACACATTTTCAAATCCCATGTCCTTCAAAAACATGGTCACTAGCAAGCCGATAGTACCAAGACCTATTACAGCCACCTTAGCTTTGCGTAGCTGGCCCAAATCTTGCAAGTCCTTACCGCAGGCTCTCAACCCCTGCCTAATGGCATGCACTGCCACAGCCATTGGCTCCATCATTGCAGCCTGCTCCATGGCAACGCCGCTGCCCAGCTCCATAAGATTCCATTCTGGCACTGCCACATATTCGGCGAAGCCGCCATCCACACGGGAGCCCAAATAAGAATAGTTTTTGCACATTTCATATTTCTTTTCCACACAGCAGGGGCACTTCTTGCATGGAATAAGTGGAAAGATTCCCACAGCCTTACCAGCCCAGCTACTATCCACGCCTTCTCCTACTTCGCAGACCTCGCCTGCAAACTCGTGGCCTATCACAAGTGGCATGTTGTGGGCGCCGTCCTTGTAGGCTCTTGGTATGTCCGAGCCGCAGATTCCGCAGGCCTTTACATGCACTAAAACCTCCCCCTGCTTAGGGGAAGGTTTTGCTATTTCATCTATCTTGATTTTTCCAACATCTTCTAAAACTAATGCCTTCATTTCATCGCCTTTATCTGTTCAGTAAATCGTTCTAAATCATCGCTTGTAGTGATTTTGAAATTGCCCTCATCGCCAACAATCATGTGCATTTTCATGCCAGCCATCACTGCAGGTTCTGTGGAGCCGTTGATTTTCATAATCTCACCAGAATTTACAAGCCTTTCATTGGCCTCCAAATATTTTCCATACACGAAAGTCTCTGGTGCCTGGCCTGCAAATATTTCCTGTCGATTCAAAAGAGAATCGATTTCCAATCCGTCCTTGCTCAAATAAACTGTATCTTTCATTGGAAGGACCGGAATAACTCCGTCATATCCACTTATAGCTTCAAATGAATCCTGAATTGTTGATAACCTAAGATTTGGTCTGGCTGCATCGTGGATAAACACATTGTCATCGTCGCTGGCAAAATATCTGATATCCTTCAGCCCATTATAAATAGACAACTGCCTATTCTCCCCCGGCTTTGAGAAACCACAAATCTTATCCTCAACACCGTACTGCGCAGCCCAATATTTAATCAAATCTGCCCATTCATCATGAGCTACGATTTGAATCTTATCGATTAATTCGCTTTTCTCAAGGGTCTCCATGCAATACATGATGATAGGCTTGCCTTCCACATCCAGATACTGCTTTGGCTTCTGCGAACCAAGCCTGCTGCCGGTTCCCCCTGAAAGTAAAATTGCTATATTCATACGCTTACCTACAAGTTCATGTTTCTAATATCTTTGATAATCTCATCGTATGGGCGTCCCTGTCCAAACAAAAGTGTAGTTCCAAGAACGAATCCATCAAGCCCCATTGGAGCGTACTTCATAATCTTGTCCTTTGCGCAGGCGCCATCCCAGTAAAGCTTGAAATCCATTTCCTCTTTCAACTCCAGAAGACGCTCAATCTTCTGACCAACGTAAGGCAGATACATCTGACCAGCATTTCCTGGATTTACAGACATTACTAAAACCTTATCAACAATGCGAAGCATCTCCATTACCGTTTCAATACTTGTACCTGGGTTAATAGCAATTCCAGGAATCATTCCCGCATCGATAATCTTCTGCAGTGTTGTAGATGGATGGTACTCTGCCTCAGGATGGATGTAAATGGTGTCGCCCTTTCTCAGATTCTTGATAAACAATTCGATTGTGTTGCTAGGGTGCTCCACCATCAGATGAACATCCAATGGCTTGAAAGTAACCCTGGAAATATATGTCATATCATTCAAAGACATGGCAAAGTTTGGCACATAACGACCATCCATAATATCGATATGGAATGAATCGATACCTGCGTTTTCCAAATCGTTTACTTCTCTGGACAAATGTCCATAGTTGGCACACATCATTGATGCATTTAATTCAAAGCTCATACGCTCTCCTTTTCAAGCACATCCACATTTTGGATCATGATTGGTTTTTCTAATTTCTCATACAACTGCACAAGACTACTTGGGTCCCCGTAATAAGCGTCGCTGATAATAATTGCCCTATCCATATTTGGAGTGTCGTCGTAGATTCCCCAGCCTTCGGTGCGATAATCCTCAATTATCTTTTTATACTGGTCACGAATCTCAGGAACCATACTTTCGATGGTTGCCATGGTAAGTGGATGTGGGCGCCATAAAAGTGCCACGTCATCCTTGCACTCCTTGAACACTGCAAGAGCATCCTTTATCTTTTCAATCATCTTTTCCTTCTGATTGAGCATTGCAACTACGCTTGTATTATAAAAAATGATTTTCTTTCTACTGCCATCTGGCTTGGTGATAATCTTCTTCCATTCCTCTGGAATTTCCTGTTCTTCTTTGGACAAGCGAAGAAGTCTCTCGACCTTTGGTGAGCCTGTACCTTTTATTTTGGCTTCCCAGCTAGGTCTGGTATCCTCACCGAACTGCGCTGAAAGCACTCTGATGTAGGCCTCTCTCATCTGTTCCGACTGAACGATAACCTCATCTGCATTCACCACGCCCTTCGACAGCACGTATCCCTTCAAGCTCTCAAGCACATCCGGGTTGTCCACATCTGGCTCCGCCAATACGAAATATGGTATGTAAATGAGCTTGTCCGTAAACTTTTTGATGTTATCCGTGTAAAAATATGGATGTACCGATGTTACATAATTCCAATCATCATATGGATTATGAATATACACCTCATCCGGATGAACACCCATAAAATCAAAGTTTTCAAATGACACTACCGGCACATTATCAGGATAATCATTTCCTTCGTAGTGCATTTGTTTTACCGAACCATCTGGGTTCTTGTCGAAATATGGTATCGGAATTACGATAGCAGTACAGTTTGGATCCTCGTTTGCCTTCATCCAAACGCTTTCAAGGGAATCCCACATGCTTGCCTTATATGGCAAAAACACTTTCACCGTAGTGATGGTGATATCCCTATTTGCACTCTCTTCAATTCTATTAACCATGGTATCGAGGCGGGCTTTGGCAGAGTCTGCCGACAAGCCCCTTTCAGACTGAATCTCCTCGTGAATTTCATATAGAACTTCGCAAAATTCTTCCAGCAATTTTACTGTTGGATGACCTTCCCCTTCTTCACCCTCAATAAAGGTACCGAAATCAATGGCGCGCTGTTGGCACATTTCCAGATATGAACATGCCCCTTCAATATCCACATTTTTTGCGGATAAACTTGTGTAGATTCCCTCTACAATTTTCCTAAATAATGCAATGTAATTAGTGATTTGTTTAGCCTTAGACTGTCGCATCAATTAGTCTCCTATTTTTCTACAAACTCCCCAATCGCCTCTACTGTAGCCTCTGTCTGCTCTTCCACGGTGATTGTAGGCTCACCGTCCCCAGACTGCATGCCATAGTCCCCAAAATATCCATGGCAGCCGCCCTGGATAATCACCTCTTCATAATCTGCAGGCAGATTTGCTAAGTATTCATTATACTTCTCCATATTTAAAACGCCGTCTTCTGAACCACGGATTGATAAAACGTCGATTGTTGGTTCATCAGTCAAATCCTTGGTAGAATATGCGGCAAGTAGAATCAATCCTTCGTACTCACTCTGATGTCTGTCGGCATAGAGTGATGCCATGGCACCGCCTAAGCTGTGACCACCCAAGTACCATTCGTCGATTTCTGGATATTTGGCCTGGATGCCTCTAGCTCCATTTGCATCAAACATAGCCAAGTAATGTGGCATTTCTACGATGATGCACATGATATCCTGCTCTGCTAGCTGCTCCATCAAAGGCGCATATGCCTCAGATTCCACCAATCCACCTGGATAGAAAATAAATCCGGCCACTGGATTTTCCGGCTCAAATACGATTGTATTATCAACATACTCCACAGTTACTCCCTCTGCTGGGTTGTTGATGTACTCCATAGCACGGTCTGTAGCCTGATAATAGTTGTTCACATAGCTAAAAAACTTAGCCACAATTGCAATGATTAATACAAGGACAATAATCCCTGTGATTCTTAACTTTTTACCCTTATTACTTTTCATTTATACCCTTATTAACCCTTTTCTAGAATGCCCCTCAATGCACTGCCAGTCTGTTAATCTGGGTCGCGATATAACCTGCTCCGTAACCATTGTCGATGTTTACCACCGAAATCCCGTTAGCACAGGAATTGATCATGGTAAGAAGTGCGGATATACCACCCATGTTGGCCCCATAGCCTACGCTTGTTGGCACAGCAATAACCGGAACCTTAACCAATCCGCCTACCACTGACGCCAGTGCGCCTTCCATGCCTGCCACTGCCACCACGCAGTTGGCTTCATTTAAAGTATCTACGTTTTCAAGCAATCTATGAATTCCGCTTACTCCCACATCGAAAACCCTAGTTGCCTTACTTCCAAAATACTCGATTGTTTGTGCTGCTTCCTCAGCTACAGGAATATCTGCTGTGCCAGCTGTAAGCACTGCCACATTTCCGATAAGCTCCTGCTCTTTAAAATCAGGCTTTTTTGCCTTGAGAATCCTGCTCACTTTATCATAAGTGGCTGTTGGCAATACCGCCTTTACGATTTCGTATTGATGCTCCGTTGCTCTGGTGCCAAACACGCAGCCATCTCTTTCATACATCTTTTGATAGATATCTACCAGAAAATCGTCCATTTTGCCCTGGCAAAAAATCACTTCTGGGAATCCTGTCCGATTCTTTCGATCAAAGTCCAAGTTTGCAAATTCCATTCAGAATCCTCCTAGATACCTCCATTATAATGGAAATGCAATAAAAATAAAACGGGGGTAGCATTGCTACCCCTACATTATCGTTTACATCATTTCCATATAAGCTTCTGCGATTCTCTTATAGTCAATCTGGTTGGTGATCTTTTCTACTTTGAAATCTTCCTCTCCAACCTTTACTCTGTAGATGAAGCAGCCCTCGTCACTGACTGTATCTCCATCCACCAAAGCTGCTGCAACATAGCCTTTGTTCTCAAACTCGAACTGGTCTATTACAGCCATCTCTACTTCATCGCCATCTTTAGTGTTAACCACAAATGTGATGTACTCTTTGAATTCATTATCCATCGTTGGGAACCTCCTTTTAGGATTCATATCTCTCCCCGACTATAGGAAATATTGTACAATAGATTTGTGTATAAGTTTAGCAAAATTTATGAATTAAAAGCGAATATCCGGTGAAAACTATCCCCAGTTATCATCCTCATCCGAAACTTCATATGTTGTTGGCATCGTCGTGAACCTAGATGTCTTTTCCATCAACGCATTTGCTTCTGCTGACAATTCTTCAAATATTGCTTTTATTTCCTCTATATCGTCTGTCTCATTTATTCCCATTGCAAAGCTCTGCAAATTGATAGCAGAAAACTGAATATCGGAAATCATATCGTTAAACCTAGCTTTGATAGAATTAACCGACATACTGATATCATTCATCTCGCCTGGGAATTCATCCATATCTGCCACGGCCAAATTTCCCTGCTCCATCTCGGACAGAACATGCTGCTGAATATGGATAATATCTGAAAGCTCGGCCAAAGTCATAGCCAGCTTGTTCTGCAAATCACCAATCTCGTCATCGGCTGTTGCAAAATCAATAGGTGTAGAAAAATCGCCTTCCATAATTCTGTCCATTGCTGGATTAATCTTATCCAAAGGCTTTAGCACTTTTCTAACTGTGTATGTAATATCTCCAACTGCAAGGAACGCACATACTAACGCCACGAACAAACTGATTCTTATGCCTCTATCGACGTGTGACAAAAATCCCTTTCTTGGATATGCCACAGCTACAGTCCATCCACTATCGTGAAGCTTTGTTACCGAATATACCATCTCTGTTCCAGTGTAATCTGGAGCTGTTATAAATTCATCCTTGGAGTCAAGCACTTCCTCAAGCTCTGGCATTACTTCCACTGCAGAAACTATAGCTTCTGATGTTGGGTTGTACTGAGAATTTGGATGAACGATGATATTGTCCTGGCTATCAAGTAGGAATCCATATGAACCAGCCTCGAAATCGATTGTATTCATGAACTCCTGAATGCTTTCTATATCTGCATCCACTGCCACTACGCCGACCATTGTGGTGCCCCAATAAACTGGAGTTGCCACTGTCACCATCATTACATCAGGTCTGGTTGCACTTGCATATGGGTCGATTACAACTGTGTGACCATACTTTGCTGCCTTTTGATACCAGCCTCTTGCTCTTGGATCAATTCCCGTGGATTTAAAATCGATTCCCCTGGCCATGGTCATATTTCCATGGTAGTCAGCGAAGTAAACATAGAAAAACTCTGGATGATTCAACGCTACTCTATCAACAACCGCTCTAACTGTTGCTTCATTTAGATCAGCGATAGCAGTAAGGGTACTGGCCATATCCTCAGTCACTATGGCCATGTCTCTTACCCAGTCTTCAACTTCCTGAGCACTCATCTGAGTGGCTAATTCAAGCTTAGTCTCCTGCTGTTCTATTATTCTTCTAGACAAATATATCAGGTTGATAACCGTCATAAATGAAATAGTAATTACCAACGCTGCAATTACATGCCTAGTAATCTTTCTTTTTATAGATGAACGTTTCCTATTTTTCATTCTGAATCCTCTCAAATCCACAATGTCACTAAGGTACTATACGAGTATCTTAGTATATAAATAAGAGAATTCTGTGAAAAAACTATTTAATTTCTCGCAAAAACAAAGCAATCATAGCGAATCGCTTTGCCCTCCAAACTATAGCTTGGCTTTCTGTCTGCCAAGTATGGTCCCTTTAAAGGACGCTTAATAACGATTCGTTTTGGATCCGCAGCCACTGCTGCATCAAGCAGCTGTTCTTCTGTGGAGCATGGGCTTTCTAATCGCTGAATCAGCTGGAATTTTTTCTTTATCAAAGCGCTCTTTTGTCTAGCAGGAAACATAGGATCAAGCAGCACGATATCTGGCTTAAAATCCAGTTTTTTCATGCCTTCCGTGCTATCTCCGCAAACCAGCTTCATGCGCCCTACCGCTTCTTTCAGCTCTGGAATTTCCATTGCTCGTTCCATTCCATCCTTCAAAAGGACAGCGATAACTTCATCAAATTCATAAAGCTGCACCTGAAAACCTGCAGCCGCTAAAATAAGGGAATCCTCGCCAAATCCAGCAGTAGCATCGATAAGAGTCTGTGGCATTGTCTGCCCCTTTATCCTGGCTGCCTTCACCAGCATCTCTCGCTGAAGGTTGCTCTGCTTTAATCTTGGAAGCATTTCCCTAAAATCAACCATTATAGAAAGCTCACCGTCAGTCAAAGTGAGCCCCTCAGCATTTTGCTGAAGGCTCAGATTAACTGTGGCAAGCTTTGTATTAAATCTTAATAATTCTTCATTTGTCATGAACTATTTGTCCTCTTTGCGAAGAAGATCCATCTTCATGTTGTAGTAATTTGGAGTCATATCAAGGTAGTGCTTGTGAGGATTCTCGAAACGCTGCTCCTCAGGCCATACACTTGTCTCCAACTGAGTCTTAACACGGTTGCGGATTGTCTGCATATCCTCATCCTCAACTACCTGCTTTCCACCGCGGATAAGAGGCTGCTGCAACAACTCTGCTGTGCAGTTTTCAAAGATATGTGTACTCTTCCATGGCTGCTCTGGGTCAACGAACTTGTAGCCGCCTTCCACAGACATATCAACTTCCTCGCCCTTGATAGCAAGCAAATCTGCAACTGCTCTGCCGTGCTCGTCCTTGATTCTATATACATCCTTCAAACCAGGATTTGTAATCTTCTCAACTGTTTCAGAAATCTTTATCTTTGGAATCACCTGACCAGTCTTTGAATCTGTAACGGCACAAAGCTTGTAAACTGCGCCAAATACAGGCTCAGACTTTGCAGTGATAAGTCGCTCACCTACACCAAATGAATTTACCTGTCCACCCTGCTGAAGGATAGATGTGATGGTGTATTCATCCAAAGAATTACTGACGATGATTTTGGCATCTGTAAAGCCGGCATCATCAAGCATCTTTCTAGCCTTCTTTGTAAGATATGCCAAGTCACCAGAATCGATTCTGATACCAAAGCTCTTTGATTCAATTCCAGCATCCTTCATCTCCTGGAACACCTTGATAGCGTTTGGCACACCGGATTTCAAAACATTATATGTATCTACTAAAAGGATACAGTTGTTAGGATAGCTCTTTGCAAAACTTCTGAAAGCTGCAAGCTCAGAAGTACGGTAATCGTTGTCATCTGATGTAAAGTACATTACATAGCTGTGGGCCATAGTTCCGCCGATTGGAATATCGAAGTACTGGCCTGCAGATACTGTTGCTGTACCGCTGGCACCGCCGATGTATGCTGCTCTAGCACCGTAGATTGCAGCGTCATTGTTATGAGCACGTCTTGCACCAAAATCTGAAACTGCTCGACCTGCTGCCGCACGTACAATACGGCTAGCCTTTGTAGCAATCAAAGACTGGTGGTTAACCTGAGCCAAAATCTCTGTCTCCACAAGCTGCGCCTCAATGATAGGTGCAGTAACTGTGATGATTGGCTCATTAGGGTACATGATAGTTCCCTCAGGGAACGCATCCACATCACCTGTAAACTTGAAATCCTTAAGATACTCAAGGAAGTTCTCAGTGAAGTGTCCCACACTTCTAAGGTACTCAATATCCTCATCGGTGAAGTGCATGTTAAGAAGATAATCCTTAACCTGCTGAAGTCCTGCAAAAATTGCAAAACCGCCTCCATCTGGATTCATTCTATAAAACACATCAAAGCTAACCCTTGTATTGTTATCAATAGTAGGGTCGTTAAAGTACGCATTTGCCATAGTAAGTTCGTACTCATCCATCATCATGGTAAGATTACGAGCTTTATCCTGTGTCTGCTTCATCATTTCCTTCTTTCTCCCAGTTTACTCTCCTGGTGCACTGTTAATTACTTTGCCAGTATTCCAAAGCATTGCTGCTTTCTCGGCAGCTTCCTGTCTGCCTTCTTCTGTCTTGAAGCCAACAGTACCTGTGTAGCTTCCGCAGTCAAGGCATGCCACATAATATCCGTGATCTTCTGCCTCAATCAAACCTGCTCCTCCGCAGATAGGGCAATCATGTATGTCAATGTTTTCTGTAAAATCGATCATGTCAATCTCCTTAAAACCGTATTTCTAAATCATTATAGTTTAAATACACTAAAAAAGCTATCTTGTAAGCATTAAACCTTACAAGATAGCTACATAGACTATGAATATCTATATTTATTTAGCGGATGCTTTGAGCAATTCAACGATTTCCTTTTCTGTAGTGAGGGCAAGAACCTTCTCTGCAAGAGCGTCAGCCTCAGCCTTTGACCACTTAGAAATAATTGAACGTGCTGTAAGCACAAGTACAGGGTTAACACTGTATTCCTTTAATCCGAATGAGATAAGGAGTGGAATCATAAGTGGATCTGCAGCGGCCTCGCCACACATACCAACAGTGATGCCAGCAGCGTTACCAGCCTGGATAATGTTCTTGATAGAACGAAGTACAGCTGGCTGGAATGCTGAGTAAAGATATGCAACTTCTGCATTTCCTCTATCAACACTCATTGTGTACTGTGTTAAATCGTTTGTTCCAATTGAGAAGAAATCAGCTTCCTTTGCAAGGATGTCAGCGATAAGTGAAGCAGCTGCTGTCTCTACCATGCAACCAACCTCGATGTTCTCATCGAACTTAACACCTTCTGCTCTAAGCTCATTCTTGCACTCCTCAACGAGAGCCTTAACGGCGCGAACCTCGTCTACACAAGTAACAAGTGGAATCATGATTTTAACATTTCCGAATGCACTAGCTCTGAGGATACCTCTAAGCTGAATCTTGTACATATCGGAATTTGCTAAGCAATATCTAACTGCTCTATATCCGAGGAATGGATTTTCCTCTTTTTCAAGTCCGAGATATGGAATATCCTTGTCACCACCGATATCAAGTGTACGGATGATAACTGTGCGGCCACCCATGATTTCTACAGCTTCTTTGTAAGCCTCGAACTGCTCTTCCTCTGTAGGAAGGTGTGGTCTATCCATAAATAAGAACTCTGAACGGAAAAGACCGATGCCTTCGCCGTCGCATTCAACAGCTTTTCTAGCATCCTTTGGAGTACCGATGTTACAGAATAATTCAAGCTCTGTTCCATCAGCTGTAACTGTCTTCTGTCCAATGAACTTCTTAAGCTCTGCCTGAGCCTTAACGAACTCTTCACGCTTAATTACGTACTGAGAAATAACTTCTCCGTCTGGGTTGATGTAAACATCACCCTCAGTACCATCTACGATTGCTGTATCCTTGTCCTTAACGATTTCTGTAATGTTAGGAACTGAAAGTACAGCTGGGATCTCAAGTGCTCTAGCAAGAATTGCAGAGTGAGATGTCTTACCACCAACTTCTGTAATGATACCTACAACGTTCTCCTTAACAATCTGAGAACACATAGAAGGTGTAAGATCATGAGCAACAAGTACTGTACCTGGTGCTACCTTGCTAATATCAACATCCTCAATGCCAAGTAAAAGCTTGAGTAAGCTGATTTTGATATCAGAAATATCTGATGCACGCTGACGCATCATATCATCTTCCATCTTTGAGAACATGCCAATGAACATATCGCAAACAGCTGTAACTGCAGCTTCTGCGCACTGACCAGCTTCGATCATCTTTGTCATCTCGCCAGCCATTGTAGGATCAGCGATCATTGCAAGGTGACCTTCCATGATTTCTGCTTCCTTAGGACCGATGTTCTTTCTGATGTTTTCAGCCATAGCTGATGTCTCTGTCTTGAATGCTTCGATTGCGTTATTGAATCTAGCCTTCTCTGCCTCAGTATCATCGATGTGCTTAGATTCAAAGCTTAAATCGTGCTCAACAATAAGACAAATGCTTCCGATACCAATACCTCTAGACGCTTCAATGCCTTTGTACATAAGTATCCTCCTGTATTAGTCTCCGAGACCGCTCTCTACTAACTCTACTGCCTTTGCAAGTGCAGCTTCCTCATCAGAACCATCACACTGGATCTCGATTTCAGCACCACACTTAATGCATGCAGCCATAAGCATCATAACGCTCTTTCCGTCGTATGAGTTACCGTTGAATACAATCTTAACATCTGAATCGAATGGTGTAACTGCTGCGCTGAATACTGTAGCTGGGCGCATGTGCATACCCTGTTCGTTAGTTACCTTTACCTTCTGTGAAACCATAAATAAAACTCCTTTCGTTTCGCAAAATACAATTATCTATTTTATGTGTCTATACTTTATAGAATAAACGGGAAGTCTATAAAGTACAAAAACATAAAATCCATTCCGGGGGAGCCTAGTCCCCCAGAATGGTTTTTTATCGTTCAATATATTAACAGATTCTGAACTATTCTTCTACAGTTTTTTTCAATAAGCCAAGAAGTACACAGCTTACGATTGAACCAACTGCAAGTGCTACAAGGTAAAGTACTGCATGTCCTACTACTGGGAATACGAAGATTCCACCGTGAGGAGCCATAAGAGTACACTTGAATGCCATTGAAAGAGCACCAGCTACACCAGAACCTACCATAAGAGATGGGATTACGTGAAGTGGATCTGCAGCTGCATAAGGGATAGCACCCTCAGTAATGAAGCAGAAGCCCATGATAAAGTTAACAGGACCAGCCTTTCTCTCAGCTACTGTAAACTTCTTAGGGAAGATAAGTGTTGCAAGAGCGATTGCGATAGGAGGAACCATACCACCAACCATAACGGCTGCCATAATCATCCAGCCTGTAGGATTCTGCTGGGTTGCCTCTGCAAGAGCTGCTGTACCAAATACATATGCTGCCTTGTTAAGTGGGCCACCCATATCTGTTGCCATCATAGCACCAAGGATAATTCCAAGTGGTACAAGTGATGTTGTTCCCATGCTGTTAAGTACACCAGAAATCCAAGCATTAAGTGCACCAACGATTGGGTTTACTGCACACATGATAAGACCAATTACTGTAATACCAACAAGTGGATAAATAAGAACTGGCTTGATACCCTCAAGAGAATGTGGAAGCTTGTCGCAAAGCTTCTCGAGCCACTTCATGAAGTAACCAGCTGCAAAACCTGCTACTAAAGCGCCAAGGAATGCTGATGGAATGTCTCCACCTGGAGCTGCAAATGTAGCACCAGAAGCTGCAAGAGCACCACCAACGAAACCAACTGCAAGACCTGGTCTGTCTGCGATTGACTGAGCGATGAAACCAGCAAGAATTGGAAGCATGAATCCAAATGCTGCACCACCAACTGTCTTGAACCAAGCTGCTACTGGAGTGTTCATACCAAAGTTGCTTGGATCAATTGAGTAATCATCAAGTAAGAATGCGATAGCGATAAGGATACCACCACCGATAACGAATGGAAGCATGTGTGATACACCATTCATAAGGTGCTTGTAAAGCTGACGTCCGATAGACTCGTTGCTATCGTCAGACTTCTTTGAAACTGCACCTGAGTGATGATATACAGAAGCTGTCTCAGCCTTGTCGAAAAGCTTCTCTGGTGTGTGGATAGCATCCTTTGTAGATGCAAGTACAACCTTCTTACCATCGAATACGCTCATATCTACGTTCTTATCTGCAGCGATGATAACTGCATCTGCTTCTTCGATTTCCTTAGCTGTAAGAGGATCCTTAGCTCCGCCAGAACCATCTTTTTCTACTCTAAATGCAATACCAAGCTCTTTAGCCTTCTGCTCAAGAGACTCAGCTGCCATAAATGTATGTGCAATACCTGTTGGGCATGCTGTAACTGCAACAATCTTCTTTGTGCCTGAAGCAGCCTTTGAAAGATCTGTCTTGTTTGCGTTTGCTGCGTCCTTCTCAGCTTCCTTTGCATCGATGTGTGCAAGGAACTCGTCAACTGACTTTGACTCAACAAGAGTCTTGCAGAATGCAGGGTCCATAAGCATCTGCATAAGCTTAGAAAGAACCTCAAGGTGTGTATCAGCGCCACCCTCTGGAGCTGCGATCATGAATAATAAATTACTTGGCTTACCATCAAGAGCCTTGTAATCAACACCTGCTGGGCATGTGATTGCAACAAGACCAGCCTTCTTAACTGCTGCTGACTTTCCGTGTGGTACTGCAATACCATTTCCAATAGCTGTTGTGCCCTTTGCCTCACGTGCAAGGATTGCCTCTTTAAATCCTGCTACATCGCTTAAGTTGCCTACTTCGTTATGAAGAGCAATAAGCTTGTCGATTGCTTCGTCCTGAGAAGCAAGCGCCTCTTGAAGCTTGATCCCTTTAGGATCGATAAACTCTGAAATTTTCATATTCCCTCCTACATGTGTTTAAAAAATAATATATATTAACTGCCTTCTCCGAGTAAGCAGCTAATTACAATGTTTTATAAAGTGCATCGATATCTGCAGCCTGTGCAAGACCATCAGAGAATGCTGTTGCAGAACCTGCAGCTGTTCCCATCTTTAACGCTACATCGTAGTCCTTTGTCTTCATGTAACCTGCAACGAAACCAGCAACCATTGAATCACCAGCTCCTACTGAGTTGCGAACCTTTCCCTTAGGTACGCCGATGCGATATCTGTTTCCATTTTCATCAACAAGCATTGCGCCGTCGCCAGCCATTGAGATAAGAACGTTTCTAGCGCCCATTTCCTGAAGCTTTAATGCTCCCTCGTAAATCTCGTCGTCTGTCTTAAGCTCTTTGCCTACGATTTCGCCAAGCTCAAAGTTGTTTGGCTTGATTAAGAATGGATGATACTTTAATACGTTTGTAAGAAGATCCTTAGTAGCATCAACTACAAACTCAATTCCCTTGCCATCTAAAGCAGAAAGAATTCTTTCATATACATCATCTGGTAAAGAATTTGGAATTGATCCAGCGAGGATAAGTACGTCGCCCTCTACCAGCTTTGAAAGCTTATTGAAAAGTTCCATCTGTGCAGCTTCGTCAATCTTTGGTCCCTGAGCGTTAATCTCTGTTTCCTCTGTTGCCTTAAGCTTTACATTGATTCGTGAAATGCCTTCTTTTAATTCGATGAAATCTGTGTCGATTCCTGCAGCCTTAACACCTGCGTCAATTGCATGACCTGTGAAACCTGCGATAAATCCTAATGCTGTACTCTTTAATCCAAGCTCTGAGAGAACCATTGATACGTTGATTCCCTTACCTCCGAAATAATATTCCTCACTTGAAGAACGGTTTGTCATGCCTGGAAGTAAATCTCCATCCATGCGCACAACATAATCCAATGCTGGATTGAATGTAACAGTATAAATCATTGCGTTTCCTCCTAGTTTATTCTGCACATACTTTTACTACTGTGTGATTAATATAATCTCTAGCCTGTAGCTTATCTGTGATGATGCAGCAATCACCAATCTGCGCAAATGTGACCGAATTAATCTGGTCAAATTTGGTGTGGTCCGCCAAAACGTATGACATATAAGCATGTCTGATTGCTTCTGCCTTAATCATGGCCTCGTCCACATCTGGTGTGGTAAACCCTGCATGAATTGAAATGCCATTGGTTCCCATGAAGGCTTTTGTGAAATGATATTTACGAATAAACTCGACACAATCTGGACCAACCACCGCTTCTGTTGGTGCTTTCAGCCTACCACCAATCATGATGGTTTCTAGGCCTTTGTCCATAAGCTTCTTTGCATGAACTACACCGTTTGTAATGTACTTTGCCTTGCGATTATCTATGTAATCAATCATGGTCAGTGTTGTAGTTCCTGCATCGATGTACACAAAATCATTGTCCTGTATAAGCCCTGCTGCATATTTGCTGATGCAATCTTTTTCAGCTACATTTTTGCTAGCCTTTGCTTTTACTGCGTCCTCTTTGGTGTTTACATCCAAAGTAGAGATTGCAGTAGCACCTCCAAATACCTTCACCAGTTGCTTAGAACGATTGAGTGCATTGATGTCTCTTCGTATGGTAGCTGCCGATGTATCAAGCAAATCTACCAACTCATTTACTGAAACCGCCTTTTTTTCATTGACTATTTCAATTATTTTTGCCCTTCGTTCTTCTGTTAGCATTTTCCACCCCTTGAACAAATTCGATTGAATTTGATTGTTCTAAGGAAAATATAACACCATATTTCGGGCATTGCAATCATAAACGCTCACAAATGAGCACATGTAATCAAATTCTGTCACTATTACCATTTCAAGGTGGTATATTTTGTAACTATTTTACTAACAGAAAAAGGAAGACACTGTGATAATGCCTTCCTAAATATGTTTATTTCTCCGACAACTTGTCCTCATACATACGTTTGTCTGATAATTCGTACATGCGATCCTTATCCATAGACTCTGTATAGGCAGACACTCCAACTGAGACCTTTATCTTTATAGGCTCATTGTCTATTCGTTTAATCCTAGAAATCTTACTATTAAATTCTTGCGTGATGCTTTCAATCTCTTCCTTACACTGGAACTGGTGCAAAATTGCAAACTCGTCTCCGCCTATTCTAAAAGCGAGACTGTTGTTATAGGTTACTTCCTTTACGCATTTGCTTACAGCCTTAAGAACTAAATCGCCAAATCCATGACCATAATGATCATTTACGTGTTTAAACTTGTCCACATCGAAAATCATCAAAGCAAAATCAGTTTTATCCGTATTGTATTGCTCTATATATTTATCAATAATTACTTCGAATGCTCTTCTGTTAAGCACACCTGTCAATTCATCTGTGGTAGAGAGAATTTCCAAATTAGCCTTTTCTTTTTCATTATCAGTAATGTCCATAAAGAAGCCCAGTAATCCTGCTGTTTCACCATTGATTACTAATGGTTGTTTGCTGGCAGCAATATTTCTAAGCTCTCCTCTAACGATGCACTCACCATGGACATTTCTAATAGCCTTTCCTTCATTTATTACAGAAAGTTCATCCTGCTTAAATGGTTCTGGATTAATATGCCATCCCATATCTTCATCGTTTTTGCCCTTGATGCTATCCACTGATTTTAGGCCATAGTAATCCAGGAACATCTTATTTGCTCCTAAGAATCTACGGTCTTTATCCTTCCAGAAGACACCTACCGGCACCTGGTCCAGGATATTTGCATATGTATAATCCTTCACCATTTCAGGACTTACTGCTATTTCATCTATCTTTTTATGATTGATAAAGTCACTCATATAATGAGACATTGCAGTAGTAGCCTCTGATACACAGCTCAAAAGTGCCTCCCTACCATATATATCAACAATTCTTGTGGTGACAGATTTCCACACATAATCACCACTTGAATCCAGGATTCTAAACACTCCGATTTTGACACCACCCGGTTCATATAGAAGTCTTTCTTTTGCAGTCTTCAAGTCCATAAGCTTATAGAAGTATTCTCTATCCTCTTCTAATACTCTTTTTTCTCCCAACTCCTTTATCATTTCATTTGCATTTAAATTCCTGTTACGCACATGCACGCTTCCACTAGAAAGATAAACATTCTCATAATAAATCCCATCTAATCCAAATACATCAATGCACTCATAGAATGAAAAAATATAACTGCTTACCATCTTTGTTTTTTGTTCGTAACTTTCATTCAGATAACTTGCCAATGCTCTGATTGAAACTAAATATGCATCTGTATCAGTATCAATATCATATGCAATGTGACGGGCTCTCATATTAACAATCTGGCCATTTTCCACGAACTCTATGCTCTCTGCCTCACCAGATTCCTTTGCTCGTAAACACATTTTCCAAAAATCATCTCTTTGTACCCAAGTCCGTCCATTATCGTTATTTATCATGTCCTGAGCTACCTGCATATCCTCATCGCCATGAATCTTTATAGCTTTTTCGTATCCCTCATTTGCATATGCAAAACGCCATCTATTATTGCGCACTAATCCCATGGCAAGAGGGAGGTCATTTTCTGTAACATTGTTTGAAGTACCTTCCAATGGATTCTGGCGAAGAAAGTCCGTCTTTCCAACCATGTCCAGGAATTTTCTGTAATCAAGATTCTCGTAATTATGGCCAGACCTCTCCATTTCCTCCATGCTCTCTTCAAGTGGCAAAGGCCTTCCGATATAGTATCCCTGCAACAACTCGCAGCCTAAACGCTTCAAGAAATCATATTGCTCTTTTGTTTCTACGCCCTCTGTCAATGTATGAATACCCACATTTTTAAGCATAGAAACGGCATGCTTTAATACAATCTTACCATTATCAGATGTATCAAAATTCTGGAGGAATTCCATATCGATTTTTGCCAAATCAAACTGAAAATCCTTCAGCAAGTTCAAGGATGAATATCCACTTCCAAAGTCATCCATCCATACAATATAGCCATTTGTTCTTAATCTGGATATTTGTTCCTGAATGAATCTAGGATTATCTATCATGACACTTTCAGTCACTTCAAGTCTGATTATTTCTTTTTCTGTGTCATATTTTTCAATCAAACTATCCACATAAGTCAAAATATCCAGGGTTTCAAAATCTATTCTTGAAAGATTGACTGAAACCGGAACAGCTGCTTTTATACCTGCTTTTTTCATTTCTGAAAAAGTTTTTACAACCTGCTCGATCACATAACAATCAATCCTATGAATCATTCTGTATTCTTCCAAAACAGGTATAAATTCATCAGGATAATAAACTCCCTTCGGAGTAATCCAACGAACCAAAGCTTCCCAACCACAAATATTTCCCGTTAGGCTTCTAACAATTGGCTGATAGTAGACTTTAATATATCCCTTTTCCAATGCCTCATCCAGGGAATCAATTATCTTTTGCTTTCTATGTACCGTTCCGCCCAGCTCATCATCATAAAATCTGTAGTCGACATCATACTTTTTCTTTATACTGACGCAGGCCATTCTTGCTCGGTCCACGCATCTTGAAACATCTATGTTGTCATCTTCTAATATGTAAACACCAGCTTTTAGCTCAATATTTATTTTTCTTTGTAGTGCCTTTACACGTTTTCTTGTTTCAACTATTGAAGGCACTATCTGTATACTATTTGTACAAACTACAAAATGGTCCCCAGAGAATCTGGCTACAAGCTGATTTTTGAAAATATCTTTTAAAATATTACCTATACTAATTAAAAGCTCATCACCTTTTTCGTAACCGTAGTTTGCGTTGTAGAGCTTAAAATTTTCCATGTCAAAGAAGACAAACCCATACTCTACTTGTTTGTCTCTTGTGTTGATAAGCTCCTGCCCCCACTCAATAAAAGCGTGTTTATCCAGAAGTCCTGTCAATTCGTCTCGATTGTCCTTTAAAAACTCACTCTTCCCCATTACTTGGCCCTTTTCTTCTCCGATAATACATTCTATCACTCATTTGTGAATAAATTTTATACATTCCATGTATTGTAAAATAAGGGCCACCTTTCCTGATAAAATCAAGAAAGATGGCCCTCATGATGGCTAACAAGTTTATTTATGCAATTGCTTTTCCATCTGCCTTAGCAGCTGCTCCCTGAGCGATTGGAATAAAAATCATAGCAATGATGTAGCAAAGTACATACATTGGAATGAAAGTTCCGATAAATGCAAACAAGAATGCTGGCGCTGGAGCTCCTGCAAAAAGCTGCACATTTACAAAGTTCATTGCAAGTCCGATGATTGCAACAAAGATAAGTACAACTGGAACATTTCCTAAGAATCTTCCTGGAACGCTCTCAGGATCTACTTTAAATAATCCTGGGAACTTCATTGCAATAAGTGGAATAGGGAATAGCGCATTTACGATGCACGCTAATATAAATCCTAGCAGTATATTAATTGGAAGTGCTGGAGTAGCTAAATTTGCAGCATTTCCTGAAAAAATCATTCCACCAATTGACATAGCTGTTGCCAATGGAATATTCATTACTAAGTTAAATACAATAAAGAACTTTAAACTTGGTTTTCCCATTTCGTTACCCTCCCAATAATTCAATTAGACTGCCTTCGATGGTGAAGGAGTTGGCTCACATACTGATGTGAAGTGCTCTTTACGAGCCTTAAACTCAGGATCCTTGAAGAGGTTCATAAGACGTCCCTCGTTCTCAAAGATATCATCGCCGTGAAGCTTCTTTCCTGAGATTGTGTCATGAGCCTTGTGCTCATCTTCTGGAGCAAACTTGAACTTAAATGCACCGTCTACAACCTCAAGTGTTCCCTCAAGACCGCAAAGCTCGCATACACAGTGAGTTGTGCCTGGGAAGATGTAGAAGTTGTTACCATTGCAGTGAGGACATGCACCTGGCTCGCCCATCCACTTAGCATTGTCAACATCCTTTGCAGCTTCAACAAGGTTGCGTCCGATTTGTCTCATACGCTCAACCTTCTCATCCTGCATAATTACATCCTTTGACCATGAGAAGAACTCATTGTTTACTACAGTCCAAGCTGGGCTCATAGCAAGCATAGCGTGATCTGTCTCAACACGGCATGCCCAGTCAGATCCACCGATACCTACGAAAGAAATTGCCTTCTTCTTTAAGTACTTAGGATCAAGACCTTCCTTACCCTGCTCCTTGAGCTTTCCATCAAGCATGTACATCATTCCGATGTCATGTCCAGGGCCCATACGGTCACATAATACGTGGAATAATCCAGATCCACCTGACTCATAAATTGGGTCAACTACGAGAACGCCATCTGCCTCAGCCATCTTATCGAAAAGCTTTGCAAAATCGTCCTTCTGAGAGCAAACCATGCCCTTACCCATTACTAAACTTCTAGAGCAAGCAACACAGCCTGTACAGTACTTGATGTCCCAATCAAATACGTGGATAAACTCGATTTCTGCCCCCATTTCTTTTGCTGCTTCAAGAGCAACACGGCACATTGTATCGTTGTTGCCGTTTCTTGTTCCGCATGAAAGTCCTAAAATTTTCATACCATAAACCTCCTAAATAGTTATTAGTTCCTTTTATAAAATTGTTCCGCTGAACATTTTTATCTAGTTATTTGCCATACGCTAATTTAGTTACTGGCTTCTCTATAACAAGACTTGTAATAAGGCCTACAATATGAAGAATAGGATAGGTTGAAAACCAAACTGCTATAAGCGAATCCCCAACTCCAACATTAATAATGGCCATACAGAAGCTTACTATGGTCACGTATATTGCATTTACGATGAAATTCCTTGCCAACATTTCAAGGAAGGTACCAGGTTTCTGGTTGCAAACTTTTTCTGCAAACCAGCTTCCAATCATCCCCATCGGAAGAATAACTGCTGCAACTGTGTTGATTGTAAAAGCACAGCAGCATCCTCTTACCCATCCGGCCAAAGAATCTCCGCCTGCTAGTATGGTTGCTGTAGTATTGATAGAAAGCGCCATACATACATTGATGATTACATTCCATCTGAAAAAGCGAATTTTATCATCCATTTTTATTTTCCTTTCGCAGGTCTTTTAATTAATAAAGTACAGATTGTTGCAAGAACTATTGCCCCAATCATAATCATGAAAATGCTAAGATATGTGCCTTGCATGTCGTAAATCATACCCGCAAGAGTCCCTCCGAATGATGCCAATAGCAGATTCAAATTGATAATCGAAAAGTTAACTGGATAATTCTTAACACCGTAAAAATCCATTATGTATGCAGAGTTTGTAGGTGTTACACCTCCGTATGAAAGACCGAAGAATATAAATCCAATTACAACAAGTGGCAAACTTACCGAGTTGATTGCTACGATGTTGATAAGAACTGAAACCAAGAAAAGTCCGCAGTTTAAAAGCATTGTTTTCTTCTGTCCCAGCTTGTCATACAAACCGCCAAAGATTACTCTTCCAATTCCGTTGAAAACAGAAATAAGTCCTACGATTGTTGCGATAGAGCCTGCTGCAAGTGCAGGGGCTGTCTCTGTAACAATTCCACTTGCCTGCGCGATTAAAGCTAATGCTGCTGCACTAAGCAATATCGCATATACGAAGTAAAGCCAGAAGCTTACCTTCGACACCATTTCTATTGTGGTAAAATCCTCTGAAGTGTTCTTCTTAGTTTCTTTATCCTCTACTGCATATACTTTCTGCTCTTCAGCAGTAGGTTTTCTAACGATAAATGCGCCTATAAAAATTACCGCAAATACGATAATTCCAAGAGCCTTGAACTCAACTCTCCATCCGTAAGAACTTAAAAGAGCTGCGTAGACTTTTCCTATAATGAAAGCACCTATTCCAAATCCCATAAGAAGGATTCCAGAGATAAGTCCCTTTTTGTCTGGGAACCATTTTGTAACACTTCCCATTACAGCGTTATAAGAAAAACCTGCACCAAGGCCAGCCAACACTCCAAAACCTAAATAAAGCATTCCAATAGAAGAAATCATGCTGACTAACTCAAATCCGATTAAGAAAAGCACTGCAGATGCAATGAAGATGTATCTTGTCTTTACCTTGTCTGCCACAAGTCCTGCAACAAGACCTCCTATACAAAAGAAGCTCATTGCAAGTGTGAAGGTAAGGGAAAGAGCTCCCTTACTCCAAGATGTAAACTCTGCAGCGATTGGACTTGAAAGTACACTCCATGCGTAGATTAGTCCTGCAAACAGAAGCACAATTACTCCTGCGATTGCATAAATCCATCTATTTGTTTTATTCATTTATAAACTCCAAATTTCCAATAAGATTATTCGTAAATTCTTGCCTTTTCCTGGCCTCTCATAACACGAAGAGTGCCTTCAGCAAGAGCCTTCATTTCGTTTTCACCTGGAATTACTTCGATAGGTCCAACGAAACCAACGTGCTTTTTGATTGAGTCTACGAACATATCTGAATAAGCAAGACCGCCTGTAAGTACGATGTAGTCAACCTTTCCGTCAACTGATGGAGCGATACGTGCAATTGTCTTTGCAGTATTGAGAGCCATCGCCTCAAAAAGAAGAGCTGCCTCTTCATTTCCGTCAACAACCATCTGCTCAACTTCGCGCATGTCTGCTGTTCCAAGGTAAGAAGCGATACCACCCTTACGCTGGAGCTTCTTCATCATTTCTTCCTTTGTGTACTCGCCGCTGTAGCACAAATCTACAAGTGCGTATGTAGGAAGTCCGCCGGCACGCTCTGGTGCAAATGTTCCGATTTCATCGTTGAAGAAATCTACAATCTGACCATTAGAATGAAGGTTTACTGTGATACCTCCACCAAGGTGAGCTACGATGATGTTTACCTTGTTATAGTCAATCCCCTTGTCTGCACAAAGCTTGAGGGCTGCTGCTCTAGTATTTAAGTTGTGTCCCTTGGCTGGAACTCTAACGCCCTTAAGTCCTGTGATTTTGTTTACCTCTGTCATCTCGTCAACTGTGATAGCATCGTAGATGTAAGCCTTTACGCCGATTTCCTGTGCAAGGCTATATGCAATACCTGCGCCAAGATTTGAAGCATGCTGATCAACTGGGTGGAAACGTAATGTATCAACCATCTTCTCATTTACTTCATAGGCACCAGTCTTTACTGGAGGAAGTGCTCCACCACGACCTACGATTGCTCCAAGAGAATCAAGCTTATCGCCATGCTTTGCAAGGCATGCCATGATTAGTTCTTTTCTCATATCAAGCTGATCATAGATTGTTGGGTAGTTCTTTAAGTCATCCATCGAGTGAGCAATACTTTCAACCCACTGCTGTTCATCAGCTTGATAAACAGCAATTTTTGTTGAAGTAGAACCTGGATTGATGACAAGAATTTTTTCATTTGCCATGTTTTTCTCCTTATTTAACAGCTGCTGCAGAAACAACTATTGAAAGATATTTCTCCTCAGCCGATGAACCTCTTGAAACCATAACGATTGGGCACTTTGCACCTACGATAAATCCGGCCATCTTTGCACCACAGCTTATTGCATACATCTTTCCCATGATGTTTCCAGCATGGATGTTTGGAGCAACAAGTACATCTGGGTCGCCAGCGATTCTAGACTCAAGTCCCTTGAAATCAGCAAGGTCTTTTCTCATAACGCAGTCGTACTGGATAGGTCCTTCTACGATACAATTTGTAATCTCGCCTCTTTCGTTCATTGCCTGAAGCTCTGCTGCATCAACAGACTCTGGCATCTTTGGATTAACCTTCTCAACACATGCAAGAACACCAACCTTTGGGCAGTCATATCCCATAGCTACAAGTGTGTCTACTGTGTTTTGGATAATCTCCTTCTTCTGCTGAAGGTCAGGATATGTAACCATACCGCCATCAACTGGAAGAATTACTTTGTGATAAGTTGGAACTTCGAACATTGTGAAGTGAGACATAAGTCTTCCCTGACCAAGTCCGTATTCCTTATTAACAACTTCCTTAAGGATAATTTTTGTATCAACCTTACCCTTCATAAGGAAATCTGCCTTGCCTGAGCTAACAAGCTTTACAGCTGTTTCGCAGGCCTTCTGTAAATCATCAGCAGGAACATCGATGATGTTCTCCTCAGGAATCTCTTCCTTAAGCTCTGCTAAGATTTCTGTGATAATAGCTTTGTCGCCAACAAGAATTGGCTCAACAATGCCTTCGCGTCTGGCATGAACAACAGCCTCAAGTGTGTGATCATCATTTGCACATGCAACTGCCATAATCTTTCTTGAAGGATTGCCCTTTACCTTTGCGATAAGCTCATCAAAATTATGAAATACCATACGCTTTACCTTTCAATCTAATTAGTTCTTTCCGTTCTTAACCTTGAACTCACGTCCAATTTCAAGACCCTTATCAAATGCTGCCTTGTTGAGAGGTAAAAGCTTTGGCTTGCTAGAAAGCTTGTGCTCTACTGTGCCCCAAACGATTTCTGGAGCGATAACCTCTGTATAACCTACGTAAACACCAAGCATGATTACGTTAAGAACCTTTGCATTACCCATTTCAAGAGCAAGCTCTGTTACAGGTGCTTCTACGATTTCAACATCTGTTCTTTCAATCTTGTCCTTTACGATTGAGCTGTTGATGAAAAGGCGTCCGCCTGGCTTAAGTGTTCCGATGAACTTGTTTAATGAAGGACCATTCATAACGATAAGGTCGTCCATTGTGTCACCAAGTGGTGCACCGATCATTTCATCTGAAATAACTACGTAGCAGTTTGCTGTACCACCACGCTGCTCTGCGCCGTATGAAGGGAAGAATGTTACATTCTTATCTGTTGAATCACATGTTGCAGAAGCAAGGAATTTTCCGAGGGTCATAACGCCCTGTCCGCCGAATCCGGCTACACATAAATTTGTTTCCATTATTTCTCCTCCATTCCTTTGTCTCTGATGACACCAAGTGGGTATTCCTTAAGCATGTTCTCCTCAAGGAAATCAAGTGCCTTAAGTGAATCAAGTCCCCAGTTTGTTGGGCAGCTTGTAACGATTTCAACAAGTGAGAAGCCCTTGCCTTCCATCTGATACTGGAATGCCTTCTTGATGGCCTTCTTTGTCTTCAATACATTTGCTGGTGTGTTGCAGCTTGTTCTCTCAAGATAGTAAGGAGCTGTAAGCTGGTTAAGTGTCTCGCAAACGTGCATTGGATAACCATGCTCTTCAGCGATACGTCCCTTAGGAGCAGTTGATGCCTTCATACCGAAAAGTGTAGTAGGAGCAAGCTGACCACCTGTCATACCATAAATTCCGTTGTTAACGAAGATAACTGTGAAGTTCTCGCCACGGTTTGCTGCAGACATTGTCTCTGCAAGACCGATTGATGCAAGGTCACCATCACCCTGATATGTATAGTAAATAGTATCTGGATTTGCTCTCTTCATACCTGTTGCAACAGCACATGCTCTACCGTGTGGAGCTGTGATGTTGTCGTATGCCATGTAGTCCATCTGAAGACCACAGCAACCAATACCAAGAACAGCTGCTGTCTTATCAACGATACCGAGCTCATCGATAACTTCTCCGATTAACTTCATAACTGAAGAATGCATACATCCTGGACAAAATCCTGAAACCTTGTCCTCCTGAATTGTTTTTGTTCTGCTATATAATAATTCTGCCATGTTAAGCCTCCTGTCCTGCTATTTTCATTACAGCCTCAAGCACGGCCTCTCTTGACATTACGTTACCACCAGAGCATAAGCACTTCTCAACTGGGCAACGACGTCTAACAACTGCTTCAACATCTGTTGCATACTGAGCTGGGATTGACATCTCAACATCAAGAATTGCCTTTACCTTTGAGTAATCTAACTTCTCAAAAGCTTCTGTTGGGAATGGGTTAAGTGTGATAGGACGAATAAGTCCAACCTTGATTCCCTGCTTTCTGAGAATGTCTACAGAAGACTTAGCAATACGTCCTGAAATACCATAAGCTGTAAGGATAATTTCAGCATCCTCAACCATGTATTCCTCAACCATTACGTCATTCTTCTTCCATGACTCATAAAGTGCTGCAGCCTCTTCGTTACACTTCTGCATAACAGTTGTCTGCCACTGACCTGGCTGGATCCAAGCACGATTTGCATAATCAAGCTCATGTCCTACGCAAGCCCACTTCTTCTTTGACTCTCTGATTTCAGCAACCTTTTCCTCAGACATCATCTCTGGAAGCTCAACTGGCTCCATCATTGTTGCGATAACACCATCAGCAAGGATGTGAACTGGGTTTCTATCTCTATCAGCAAGCTCGAAAGCCTTAACTGTAAGATCTACAGCTTCCTGTACTGTTGAAGGAGCAAGTACCATCATCTGGAAACCACCGTTACCAGCTGCCTTTGTAGCCTCAAAGTAATCCATCTGTGCTGGCTGGATTGAACCTACTCCAGGGCCCCCTCTTGCGAAGTTTGTATACACAATTGGAATACGAGCTGATGCACAATATGAGATACCCTCACTCTTAAGTGCGATTCCTGGTGATGATGAAGATGTCATTGCTCTGACACCTGCTGATGCTGCACCGTAAACCATATTGATTGATGCAACTTCAGACTCACCCTGTATAAATGTTCCACCAACTTCTGGAAGTCTTCGTGAGAAATACTCTGGGACTTCGTTCTGAGGTGTGATAGGATAACCTGCAAAAAAACGGCAACCGGCACGTACTGCTGCTTCAGCTACAGCCTCGCTGCCCTTCATAAATGTTCTAGCCATTTTTTAATCCTCCTTATAAATCTCGATTGCCCCATCAGGACAAATGCGACCGCATGTCAGACAACCTACACAGTCATCAGGTCTTGCAGCCACTACATATTCATAGCCTTTTGCATTTACTTCTGTTCCAACTTCTAGAACATTCTTTGGACAGAATTTCATGCAATAACCACAGCTTTTGCAACGTTCGGCAACTACATTAACTTTAAACTTTGCCATTATTAGACCTCCTTTATCTAATATCTATATCCATAAACTTAGTCTCTTAACCATTCATAGGTTAGGAACAAGTGTATAGGCATAATCTTTTCTTTTTGGAGCTTGTTTTTAACAGATTCGTGTAATCCTTCATGAACCACATTCATTTCTATTTCTCTGTATTCAGAAATGATTTCATTCATTTTGTTTGCGCCATCAACAACCTCATCAATGGTTGTTGTCAGGCCTGCATTTGGATTATCCACAAAGTGAATATCCTCAAGTGTTAAATGGGAAACTGCGAGAATTTCCGAAAGGAATCGATCAATGTGATCAATGTCCTGGCAGAATGGTCTGTAGTAATTTAGTACATACATGACACATAAGGATTTTTTGTCCACACCAAGCATGAATCCTCCTATGGATCTGGCGCCGATATCATCACCGCCTACATCCATAACAACAATGCTTTCCGGATCTGCTAAAAGCTCTCTGACTCCTCCTACTACTGTTGGAGCATCAAAGAATTGTTCTTCATAGTGGATATTTACTTCAGAGAGCTTCCCGCTGTTTAGCAAATCCCTGGATCTAAATAGAGGTTTTGTCATGTCCATATCAATCAGATGGACATGCTTATCAGTATTTTTAGCAAGGTATTCAGCAAGATTAAGAGCTATCTCGCTCTTTCCGCATCCCGCCTCTCCAATGAGAATGAAATTTGTTTTGTTCATTGCTAATGCATTTTTGATTAGTTGCATTTTTCTACCTCGCTAAAACCTATAAGTGAATTTATCTAAGTGTGATATAGCCCTTGTACTGTCTTAAGTTGTCAGATGTACATCTGTCACCAAGGAATACTGAAGCTATATTGTGCTGTGGCTTTAAGAATGGGAACTCATCCTGCTGTGCCCAAGCTGGCTTTGTAAGATGTGTCTTTGCAAGATTTACACAAAGCTCATGCCATTCTTCTGGTCCTTCAAACCAAACCTCAACAACTCTATCGAACTGTGCCTCTGGAGCACCGTAGTTTACGATTACCTTGCTACTTACTACTCTGTTTACTCGAACAGATCCTGTAAGGAATGGAACCACTTCTTCATGGAACCATCTTTCGCCTTCTTCCTTACCGCACTCCTCTGGATACTTGATAAGGAACTGCCAACGGAAGTTTGGTCCATCTTCCATTGTTCTATCTTTTCCCTTGAAATCTTCTTCCCAGTTGATTGGAACGAATGAGAAAATAAATGGTGGGAAATCTCCGCCACCTGCTGCGCGACCTGCGTCGCCAGACTCTGAATTATCGTGTACTGTTGCGCTTTCTACATCAGGAATACATCCCTGCCAGCGAAGTACATCCATTGGCATATATTCACAGAAGATGTTGTTTGCCATCTCTGGAAGATGCTCATTTACTAACCAGTAATGCTCTGTAAGCTGCATCTCTCTTGCACCAAATCTTTTTCCTTCTGGTGGTGTTGGGTATGCCTGGTAGAACGCATACTTTGTTACATATGGGGAAAACTTGCTGATGCTTTCTGGCACATGATGATAGTAGAGCCAGTGCTCAAGCTTAGGTCTATATTCTTCCTTTGCTAACCCCACATAGATTAAGCTTCTCATTAAGTTAAACTCGTAAGCCATAACAATCCTCCTTCTACATCGGTTAGACAATACTAACCAACTGGACTTCTCTTTTAGGCACATTTATTGTGCATATTTAACTATTTGTGATAATAACACCGCAGATTCTTGATAAAAAATATCAATATTGTTGGACATTGATAACAAAATTGATATAAGTCTGTTAAATTTTTAACCCATATAATGAAAGAAAATTTTTATCCAGATTTGGATCTAAGTGAGAAAATTTTTTCAATAACAAAATTGATATTATTGATGACCACTTTTTAATATTGGACTTAGCCAAAATTTGAGACCTATAATTAAGGCAATCACTTATAAGGAGGTTTTTATGAGCGAAAAGTTTTATGCTAAAAGCCCAGGAAACGAAGGCTATATAAAGAATATGGAAGTTGTCGCATATCACGATGCTGACAATCATTACTTATTCCAGTCACAGTTATATAAAACAGCTGACGGCAAGTATTATCTTTACGGCGGCTGCTTCTACGGATATGGTGTTGAAATTATCGATGTAACAGACCCTGCAAATCCTCGTCATGTACAGTACATGCCTGTTATGGATCCAGAGGTTTACCCTTACATGTCTACACCAAAGGTTCAGATTGCAGATGATCTCATGATTGTTTCAAATGGTAACTGTCTTGAGTTCCTTCATGGACCTGCTCCAGAGAAGTACACTCCAGCTCCAGGCGGAGTACATATCTTCTCTCTTAAGGAAGACCCAGAGCATCCTAAGAAGCTTTCATTCTGGTCAACAGGTGATGAAGGCAACCCAGGTGCCGGTGTTCATCGTTTCACATATAACGGTGGCAAATATTTACATCTTTCTGCTACTGCAGTTGGATTTAAGGATTTCATCTACAGAATCGTAGATATTTCAGACCCAACAAATCCACATGAGGTTGGACGTTGGTGGAATCCTGGTCAGTTCTATGGAAATCAGACCAAGAAGACTAGAGAAAAAGAATGGAATGGATGGCAGGGCTACAATACATACCCTGGTTTCGTTCACTTCCCATATGTTGATGGCGATACAGCTTATCTTAGCTGCGCTGGTGCCGGATTCAAGATTCTTGATGTTTCAAATCCAGAATGGCCACAGGTAATCGGTGAAGCAAAAATGACTCCACCTTTCGCTACAAAGTTTGGCGGTGCACTTTGCCACACATTCATGCCAATCCATGGCACAAAATATGCTATTGGTATGCAGGAAGGTGAGCGTCAGTGGACTTATAACAAAAATGATTTTGATAAGTTCGGCGTACAGGCTATGTGCGGTATTGAGATGTTTGATATCTCTGATCCTGAGGATCCAGTACTTATTTCAGTACTTCCTTATCCTGAGGTTCCAGAGGACTTCCCATATAAAAACTTTAATGATTTAGGATACGGTTATCCTACATCCTTTGGTCCACACAACCTTCATGAGCCAATGACTGGTAAGCCTTGGCTTGAGGATAGAAGTGACAGAGCTTATGACTGTTATTTCCATGCAGGACTTCGTGTATACGATATCTCTGATCCATACGTACCAAAGGAAATTGCTTACTTCATCCCACCAAACCCAGAGAAGCTTTGCTTCGATGTGAAGATGCCTAACAAGCCTCTTGGAACAGCTGAGGATTTGGTTGTTGATGATAGAGGATATATCTACATGAATGCTATGCATGATGGCGTTTATATCCTTAAATGTTTAGTATAGGTTATTTCTACTAATTTTAAATTCTCCATATATAAATAACAGTTGCCCACGTGACAGCTGTTATTTTTTTGCTATAATAGGGGGCATGAATGATAAACAGATAGAATGTTTTTTACAAACAGCAAAACATTTAAGCTTTACAAAAGCTGCTCAAAATTTATATCTTCCTCAGCCAGCTGTCAGCAGATATATTTCTGCCTTGGAAGAAGAGCTTGGAGTGAATCTTTTCATCAGAGAAAACAGCAGACACATTTCTCTGTCCGATGAAGGCACACTTTATTTCAATTTCTTCCAGCGCTATTTCGCTGAGCTACACAACATCCGCAAGATGCTTGCCAACACTACCAACCATATCCGCTTGGGATACAATATCGGCTGGAATGTTTCAAGCTTTCTTCCAAAGGTTGTTAATGAATGCCGTAGTGAGGATCCAGACTTCATGATTTCATTTGAATGTCTTGGCTTTAGAGACCTTCTCCAGGCTCTTGAGGACAAGCATTTAGATGCAATTATTACTTCATCGGATTATGTTGAGGGAAGAGCTGATTTGGTTAGATACAAGTTCACAAGCATACCTCGTATCGTTGTATACTCTGAGCTTTTACCAGATTTTGACAAAATAAAAACAGCTGCCGATTTCGCATCATATACTTTCTATATGATTGACGATCCACGTGTCGGCGAGCTGTGTCAGGACATTGAATTATTATTTAGACCTTATGGTTTTGTTCCAAGATTCACTGCAGTGCCAAACATCAATACTGTGTTTGCCTCTGTAGAAAATGGACTGGGAGTGGCGGTTCTGGACGGTTGGTACCAGGGAATCCACCACCCGGGAATCCATTATTTTAATCTTAACGATCATCTTCCAATTTCTATCGCTTGGAAGCGCAATACTATTTCGTCTTCAATTGATATGCTCTACAAAAAGATTAACGAGCATTTCAAATCTATCGACTAAAGACCGCAATCCTTTGCCAGTTGTTCAAAGGCTGGCAAAGAGCGTTCTATCATTTTGTAATCCACACAATATGCAATACGTACATATCCCGGACAGCCAAATGTCTTTGTAGAAACCAGAATAATATGGTTTTTCTTTGCTGCCTTTACAAACTCTTCCTCGTTTTCATATGGGGATTTTACAAGTAGATAAAATGCTCCCTGAGGCTTAACAACTTCAAAGCCAAGATCTGTAAGCTTGCTATATAAAAGCTTTCTATTCTTGTCGTAGAATTCCAAATCTACGTCTACATCAAGGCATCTTGATACTACAAGCTGGAATAGAGATGGGGCGTTAATATATCCCAAGCATCTATTGGCTACAACCATGGCACCAATCATTTCCTCGTAGTAATCCATTCTCTTAGAAAGAGCCATGTAGCCAATTCGCTCTCCTGGAAGGGAAAGTGTCTTGCTGAATGAGTACATGTAAATGCTGTTTTTGATGATAGAAGGAATGTAAGGCACCTCATCTCCATCGTAAACAAGCTCTCTGTATGGCTCATCTGCAATAACATAAATTGGATGGCCTACTCTCTTTTCTGCCTTCTCCAAAAGCTCTGCAAGCTTCTGAAGAGTAGATGCAGGGTAAACCTTTCCTGATGGATTATTTGGATTATTTACAATGACGCACTTTGTCTTTTCGTTGATAAGCGCATCAAGCTCATCCAAATTCAAATCGAAATCGTCAAGCTTTGCTGGCACTACCTTTAGAATACCGCCATAGTTTGCCACATAGCTTCTATATTCACCAAAATAAGGAGCGAATGCAATTACTTCATCCTCGTACCCTAAAAGCGCTCTAAACACGCAATTCATGGCCCCTGCCGCACCTACCGTCATAACGATATCTTCTGGTCCATAGCCCATATCAAACTTTTTATTCAAGCTGTTTGCAACATTTGATCTAACCTCATCAAATCCTGCATTCTTCATATATCCATGAACATATGCATCAGGATTCTCTGCTAAAATATCCTTAATTGCCTGTGTAACCTTTGCAGGTACTGGCGCTGCAGGATTGCCCAAGCTGAAATCATACACATTCTCTGCACCAACCTCAGCTGCAAGCTGTAACCCCTCTTCAAATAATTTTCTGATTGTAGAACTGCCTGCTACAAGCGCTTCCATGTTCTTCGAAATAACCATTCTTCTCACCCTCTCTGTCGCTTTAAATCGTTAAATTACTTTGTATTATATGCCTCTTTTCAACCAATGTCCATGCAAAAAATAAGAGACTAAACAAATGTTAGTCTCTCATTTTTATCTATACTCATTCATTCCTCTAATTCATGCTGCTTCGAGAGATTGTGAGGATGTCATGGAGGATTTCTTTGGTGCTTTCCATGTCAGCTTCACAGTCTTGATTAAGGGTGATGCTAGATTCTGATGATGCTGCAACTTCCTGTGATGTTGCAGATAGGTTGCTGATAGCATCCATTACTTTGCTGTTGGCATCTACACAGCCATCTACATTATCTGAAATCATCGCTACGCGGCGAGCAAGATCTGTGATTTTCTCAAGGATGATTTCGAATTTCTCTCCAGTTTCTGCAATCATTTCGCCCTGCTGATTTGCTGATTCCACACTCTTTTGCATGTTTGTAGATGCTGTATTTACACGCTGAATTAACTCGTCAATTGTTGATGAAATCTGCTCTGCAGATTCTTTGGTATGCTCTGAAAGGGCACGGATTTCATCAGCTACTACTGCAAATCCTTTACCAGCTTCACCTGCTCTGGCAGCCTCAATCGAAGCGTTGAGAGCCAAAAGGTTTGTCTGGCCAGATATATCAAGAATTGTACCAACGATATCTTTTACAGTTACGGCTGATTCCTGAAGCTCGCTTGTCATTGTGGCAGTCTCTGCATTGATTGTAGATGCCTCGTCTGATTTAGCACGAAGCTCTTCAATAAGTGCATTACCATCGCTGATGTTCTCTGATACATCATCTGAGTTCTTTCTCATCGCTCTAGCCTGATGGGCAATCTCTTCAAGGGAATCTGTAATGTTTGAATTCATTTCTGTTTGAGTCTGGATTGCCTCTGCTGTAAGGTTTACAGACTCACTAATCTGCTGCGCAGCCTCTGCGCTGGAGCTAACCTTTGACGCCAATGCCTCCATTGCATCGTTTGCATCCTCAAGCTTCTTAGCAATAGTAATACCTGTATTTTTAATAACCTCAGAACTTTCTTCTTGAAGTCTTACATTCTCTTCGATTTCATCCATTGTTTCTTTGTTCTGAAGTGAATTAAGGCGTACATAGAAGATGCCCATAAGAGAAAGTAAAACCATAAATATGCTATCAGTCATAACTGCAAAATGTCTGTCTGCAACCTCAACTGAGAACATGTAAAACAATGGAATATACAATAGATTAATAACAGCTGTAATTATAGATGTAGCTATTGTCAATTTAACATCGTTGAATAAAAGCGAAAGAATAATAAATGCTGGTCCAAATGCCCACATGTATGTGACATGAACACATCCTGCCATCAATACAGCGTATCCAATGAGCATTGAGCCTATCATCAAATATCTGCCTCTTGTTCTGCGACTGTATCGGAGGTATGCATAAATTGAGAATATGAACACAATTATCTGCAGTATAGACATAGTCGTTGTATTTATAAATGAAAATCCTACTCGCTGAGCGCTATATAGGATTGTAGCTGCTAATTCGAATACCTGGATAATACAAGCCAACTTGAATCCTAGCTTATTACTTTCGTATATATGTCTTTCTTTTATATCCATAAAAAGTCCTCCTATCCCTTATAACTAAGAGAATATATTGATTTTTATTTATTTTCAACAAGGTTCACAGATTGTTACGCTTTTTTAGTATAAATGTTCATCATTAGCTATTTATAACAATAAAAAATACCTTCTTGAAATATCATTCCAAGAAGGTATTATAGCTCAAATTTATTATTCTGTTACAACGTTTTCATCAACATCAGATGTATTTTCTTTATTGAAATCACCTGCTGCTAATCTCTTTTCGTAACGTGTGTAAATAATCCATGCAGCTAATCCGAAGATTACTGGACCACTTAATGACCAGAATGTTGTCTTCCAATCGCCATCAAGAGCTGGCTGAACAATTGCAAATGCATTTGCAAAGAACAATGTAAGTGTTACAACATAGCCCCAGATATTTGCAGACTTCTGTGTCTTGAATACTTCGAAGCTTCTGTCGATGTTCTTCATCTTCTTAAACTTAGGGAATGCAAATGAAATAAACATGTATGGTACTGTCATACCAACATTTACCATTGCTGTAAGGATAACGAAGAACTGCTGCATTGTATCTCCACCAAATGAAACTAAAAGAACCATGATGCAAACAATTGCACACTGAATCCACATAGCGTTCTTTGGCATACCATCCTCTGCGATTTCACCCATCTTACCTGGCCAAAGCTCCTTTGGAGTTCCGTCGATAATCTGCTTAAGTGGTGAATAAACAAGTGTAAACATAGCACCCATAAGTGCAAGAAGCATAATAAGTGCATATACTCTAGCGAATCCGTGAGCAAGAGCTACCTGTGTAGCTGCTGAAGCGCCAAAAGCCTTACCAAATGCTGCTGCAAAGTTTGACATGATTACATATGAAACGTTTCCAAGTGTAATGTTGTCTGAGCCAAGGATTTCGCTGTAGTTTGTAAATGAACCTACAAGCATGATAAGAAGAGCATAACCAACTACGATTACCATAGCTGCTGTAACGATTCCCTTAGGGAAGTTCTTCTTAGGGTTCTCTGTCTTATCAACAAGACCACCAACTGCTTCGATTCCGCCGTAAGCGAAAAGTGCATATACAATAAATGATAAAATCATGATTGGGCTGCCCTGGTATGCTGCATTAAGAGGAACCATCAATGACTCTGTGCCAAGGAATGGCTGCTCAAGCTGTCCACGACGAGCGATAATCATAACGATTGAACCAACTACTACCATGATGTTGATTACAAGAACTGCTGTACCACCGATTGATGTAACCTTGCTAATCTTATCAATACCCTTTGAATCAAAGTATGTGATAAAGATAAAGAAGATGATTGCCATGATACCAAGAAGTCTTGAGCCAGAAAGGATTTCTGAACCAAAGAGAGACCAGCTTGATGTGCAATCCTCACCAAAAATAAGGTTTGATACAGGTACCCAGATACCTGATGAAACATTTACCATCCAAAGTACATATGATGTGTACCACATGAATGTTCCGATGAATGCATACTTAGGACCTACTGACTTGCACATCCAAGAATACATACCACCTGTCTCATCCTTAAATGCAGAACCAAATTCTGCTACCATAAATGCAAATGGTATAAAGAATAAAATACCAGCAATTACAAACCAAGGAATTGCTGCATATCCCATTAAGTAATATGAACGTGGGATATTGTTAAATCCGTATACTGATGTAAAGATCATCAGTATGAGGGCCATGAGCCCTAATTTCTTTTCTTCTTTCATTACTACTTCCTTTATAAAATATATTCTGTATTTAATTTTCTTATACACGCAGCGTCCTCGATTATACCATGATTCTCAATGTTTTTAGGGCCCTTAAACACAGAAAATACAATGCATTAGCACTTTAAACTTTAGAACTTTAAACACTAAAATTTCATGCAACAAAAAAACCTCCCTGGATATTTCTATCCAAGAAGGTTTTGAAAATTTATTTTAGTATAACTTAGCACCAGCTGGGATGTGGTTATCAATCATGAGAAGATGAAGCTCCTCATCTTCGCTGTCCTTAAGGTTGTTAACAGCACTAAGAAGCATACCGCATGATTCGATGCCCATCATTGCTCTAGGTGGAAGATTTGTAATTGCTACAAGTGTCTTACCAACAAGCTCCTCTGGTTCATAGAATGCATGAATTCCAGAAAGGATTGTACGATCTGTGCCTGTACCATCATCAAGTGTGAACTGAAGAAGCTTCTTTGACTTTGGTACTGCCTGGCAAGCCTTTACCTTTACTGCTCTGAAATCACTCTTTGAGAATGTCTCGAAATCAACCTGCTCCTCGAAAAGTGGCTCAATCTTTACGTTTGAAAAATCGATGCTAGAATTTGGAGCAAAGAATCCATTATCAGTTCCTGCTGCCTGTGGCTTTGCAGGGTTAAGTGACTTCATAGTCGGGAATAATAATACGTCACGGATTGCAGCGCTATCTGTAAGAAGCATGCAAAGTCTGTCGAGACCGTATCCAATACCGCCTGTAGGTGGCATACCAATTTCAAGTGCGTTAAGGAAGTCCTCATCTGTGTGCTCAGCTTCGTCATCACCAGCTTCTGCATTTGCATCCTGTGCTGCGAAACGCTCACGCTGATCGATTGGATCGTTAAGCTCTGAGTATGCGTTACACATCTCCCATCCGTTGATGAAGAGCTCGAAACGCTCTACCTTTGTAGGGTCAGATGGCTTCTTCTTTGTAAGTGGAGAAATCTCGATTGGATGATCCATAATAAATGTAGGCTGGATAAGATTCTCCTCGCAGAACTCCTCGAAGAAGAGATTAAGGATATCTCCCTTCTTGTGACGATCCTCAAACTCGATACCCTTCTCACGAGCAAGTGCCTTTGCAGCCTCATCGTCTGCAACTGTATCAAAATCGATGCCTGCGTACTTCTTAACAGCATCTGTCATTGTAAGTCTTTCGAATGGCTTGCCAAGGTCGATTTCTACTCCGTTGTAAGAAATCTTTGTAGAACCAACAACCTTTTCAGCAAGGTATCTGAACATGCTCTCTGTGAGCTCCATCATACCTTCATAATCTGTGTATGCCTGGTAAAGCTCCATAAGAGTGAACTCTGGGTTGTGACGAGCATCAACACCCTCGTTTCTAAATACACGGCCAATCTCAAATACACGCTCAAGACCACCAACGATAAGTCTCTTAAGGTAAAGCTCAAGAGAGATACGAAGCTTACGCTCCTCGCCAAGTGCATTGTAGTGTGTAAAGAATGGACGAGCTGCTGCACCACCTGCGTTTTCAACAAGCATAGGTGTCTCAACTTCCATGAAATCACGGTTTGCAAGGAAGTTACGGATTTCACGCATCATAAGTGAACGCTTAATAAATACATCCTTTGAATCCTTGTTCATGATAAGGTCAACATAACGCTGACGATAACGTGTGTCTGTATCTGTAAGACCGTGGAACTTCTCTGGAAGAATCTGGAGTGACTTTGAAAGAAGAGTCATCTCCTCAGCATGGATAGAAATCTCACCTGTCTTTGTTCTGAATGCATATCCCTTTACACCGTAGATATCACCGATATCTGACTTCTTGAAATCTGCATATGTATCTTCGCCGATTGCATCACGAGCAACATAAACCTGAATGCTGTTCTGTAAGTCCTGGATATTGCAGAAGCTTGCCTTACCCATAACACGCTTGAACATCATACGACCTGCAATGCTAACGTGGATTGGATCTGCATCCATGATAGCACGACGCTCGTTGTAATCATCATTAATGGCCTGCTTTGCAGCCTCCTCATCCATTCCATCTGTGTTAACAGCTGGACGACCTGCTAAAAGCTTTGCCTCATGCTCCTCGTAAAGAGCGCGAACTTCATCGCTGTGATGAGTCTGATCGAATTTTGTGATCTGGAATGGATCCTTGCCAGCTTCCTGAAGTGCAGAAAGCTTTTCACGGCGAACCTGAAGTAACTGATTAATATCCTGCTCTGCCATAATTTCTCCTTATCTATTTAAAAACATTTTAATTATTGTCAAACTACTTGATTATAGTCTAGTTTCCTCAATTGTGTCAAGGAACTATACTATCTGCTGGAGCCATACATTGCTCTTTACCATGAAATATCCCATGATATTTTTGATGATTTCTGTTCCCTGTACAAAGAAGTATACCGAAACGATTCCAAGGCTAGTAAAATGAGCCAATACAAATGCAAGTGGAGCCATAACAACCCATGTAAACACTGAGTCGAAAAGGAATGTTACAAGTGTCTTGCCACCTGAACGAAGTGTAAAGTACGAGCAATGGCTAAATGAACAGAATGGCATCCATAGAGCAGCTACAGCAATGAATTTTGTAGCAAGTGCTCTGATTTCTGGTGTGACATTGTAAATGTGAGGGAACAATCCTCCAAATGCAAACATGATAACTGCCATGATAGTACAGCAGAATACGCTGAAGGCAATCATCTTATTATCTGCATCCTTTGCTTCCTCAAGCTCACCTGCGCCAAGGTACTGTCCAACAATAATGCTGATACATGCACCAAGCTGGATGAATACAATATTAAACAGGTTTCCTACTGTATTTGAAATACTAAGTGCAGTAAGTACGTTCATTCCACGTATTGAGTAACTCTGTGTTACAGCGCTAACGCCTGCTGCCCAAAGTACCTCGTTAAGCATAAGTGGCGCACCTTTGATAAGAATCTGGTTGAATATCTTTCTTGGAATTCCAAAACCAAGGTAAGCTCCTGCAAGATATTTATTTTTGTCTGCGTGAGTGTGAGCCCAAATTATTACGATGGCTGCTTCAATATATCTTGCAATAACTGTTGCGATTGCGGCGCCTTCTACACCAAGCTGAGGGAATGGTCCAAATCCGAAAATCAAGCAGTAGTCCAAAATCGCATTTGTAGCTACTGCAACCATACCTGCAACCATTGGAACTACCGTCTGACCAGTTTCTTTGATATTGGTAGCGTATGCTTGGTTTACAGCGAAAGGTATCAAACCAATCAAAATAATACTTAAGTATTTAAGTCCAAGTGAAAGCGCAAGCTCTGGAGATGCACCTTCGCTTTCTGTAAGGAAAAGGGAAATAAGCTGGCTTCCCCAAACCTTAAACATCAAAATACCTAGTATAGTTACAAGCAATGTTGTGTAGAGCTTGAATCGGAAGGTGTACATATGACCTTTGTGGTCGCCCTTACCAAAGTACTGGGCTCCGTAGATGCTTCCTGCAGAAGCTGCACCAAAAACTGCCAGTGAAAAAACAAAGTTTAACTGATTGACTGTTGCGACAGCAGATATTGCTTCCTGCCCCAATTGTCCAACCATGATATTATCCAAGAAACTTACGAAGTTGGTAATTGCATTCTGGATAATCATAGGTGTTGCCAGGAAAATATATCGTCTGTAAAACGCCTTGTCACCGATGTATTTTTTCTTAAGTCTAGCTAGCATATTTTCCTCCTTTTGTTGTGTGATTATTTATAGGTACAAAAAAAGCGGCCCTGAATAGGCCGCCTTAATGTGCGATATTACTTGTTCTTCTTTGCAGCAAGAATCTTGTACTGGAATTCTCCAGCTTCTGTCTCTACTGTAACTGTATCGCCCTTCTTGTGTCCAAGAATAGCCTTACCTACAGGAGACTCGTTAGAAATCTTGCCCTTAAGGCTGTTTGCCTCTGTAGAACCAACGATTTTGTACTCAACTTCCTCGTCGAACTCTACATCAAGAAGTGTAACGGTCCATCCAATGTTAATGTTCTTTGTATCGTGTTCTTCTGTAACGACCTCAGCGTTTTTAAGAATCTTTTCGATTTCTTCGATACGAGCTTCGATATCTCTCTGCTCATCCTTAGCTGCATCGTATTCTGCGTTCTCTGAAAGGTCACCCTGCTCACGAGCTTCCTTAATCTTCTGTGATACTTCTTTACGTTTATTGACCTTGAGATCCTCAAGTTCGTCCTCTAATATTCTAAGTCCTTCAGCAGTAAGTAAATTCTTCTTTGCTTCCATATTATTTCCTCCAGGGTCTATAATTTTCAAAAGAGCCTTGCTAAGCAAGACCCTACTAACTTCAATAACTTAGTGAATTATAAGCCACCCACATATTGATGTCAAGAATTCCAAATTAATTCATAAATTATTTAAAATTTGCCAAAAAGTTGTGGAAAAGAGCTTCTAATTCTTCGTATGATTCTACATCGTTTATCATGCCTCTAAGCTTGCTTGCGCCCTTGTATCCAGCGGTATACCAAGCTGCATGCTTTCGCATTTCTCTGATTCCAAGGTAATCCCCTTTGAATTCGATTTGAAGTCTTGCATGACGAAGCATGGTATCAATCATCTCCTCGATAGGTGGTTTGCCAATCAGCTCTCCTGTTTCGAAGTAATGGAGAATCTGATGGAATATCCAAGGATTGCCCTGTGCTCCACGACCAATCATAAAGCCATCGCAGTTTGTCTGCTCCTTCATGGCAATCACATCCTTTGCATCAAGAATGTCGCCATTGCCGATTACCGGAATTGATACTGCATTTTTAACGTCAGCAATAATACTCCAATCCGCTTTTCCAGAATAATATTGCTCACGAGTACGTCCGTGGACTGCAACTGCAGCTGCACCTGATTCCTGTGCGATGTGAGCCATCTCTACCGCGTTAATATGTTCATCGTCAAATCCCTTGCGAATCTTAACAGTGACAGGCTTGTCGATTGCCTTTACCATCTTTTCGATGATTTCTCCAGCCAATTTAGGATTCTTCATGAGGGCAGAACCGTCGCCGTTATTAACTACCTTTGGCACCGGGCATCCCATATTGATATCAAGGATGTCGAAATTACGATGTTCGATTTTGGCCGCCATAGCTGCCATGATTTCTGGGTCTGAGCCGAAAAGCTGAAGGCTAACAGGGCGCTCTCTTTCATCAACAGTAAGAAGACTTTCTGTATTTTTATTGTTGTAGTAGATGCCCTTGGCGCTGACCATTTCCATACAACAAAGAGCCGCTCCCTGCTCTTTGCATAACAGACGAAATGGCAGGTCTGTTACGCCTGCCATTGGTGCCAAAATTAAATTATTGTCTAGTGTTACATTTCCAATTTTTAATTTATTAATCATTATCTCTTTTGCTTGTTATAAATAAACTTCATTCCATAGAGTGTAAGATTTGGATTGTAGATGTCGATGCACTTTGTCTCGCTGGCAATAAGATTGCCAAGTCCACCTGTTGCTACAACCTTGACGTTGTCATAGCCACTCTCTTCTATCATGTGTTTTACGATGTATTCTGTCTGACCAATCTGACCATACACAAGACCAGCCTGCATAGATGAGATTGTTTCCTTTGCAAGGATTTTTTCAGGCTTCTTGATTTCGATTTCAGGAAGCTTTGCTGCATCCTCCCAAAGAGCCTTTGCGCTGATGCGGATACCAGGAGCTGTTACACCTGAAACGAAAGCACCGTTTCCATCTACCAAATCGTATGTGGTAGCTGTGCCATAATCAATTACGAGAACTGGTCCACCGTAGAGCTCGTAAGCGCCTGCTGCATCAACAATTCTGTCTGCACCAATCTGCTTTGGATTCTCTGTAGCGATTCGAATGCCTGTCTTGATACCAGCCTCAACGATGATAGGCTGAATATCAAAATACTTGATGATTGCACTTGTAAGAGAGTGCATTACATTAGGAACTACAGATGCAATGATTACATCGTTTACCTTGGATGCATCCAAATCGTTTGAACGAAGGATATCCTTGATTACGATACCGAACTCATCTGATGTTCTATTTATCTTTGTAGTGATACGGAAATTGCCAAGGAGAGTATCTCCATCAAAAACTCCCATAGTGATATTTGTATTTCCAACGTCGATTGTAAGTAACATTACATGCCCTCCCCAAGGAAAACTACTTTATAGTATGTCTCAAGTGCCTCGAATAACTCTGTGCGTTCTCTCTGCATTCTTTTTACTTCAAGTGCAGAACCAATCTCGTCATAGAGTAAATCATCCTCGTTGTGATCTACGTCGATTCTGAGACTGCCATCCTCTTCGTAGATGAACTGAATTGTTCCACTAACTTCTTCAGTGTACATAACGCACATGATTTTTAATTCATCCTTAATCATTGGAGGGAGTCCCTCGAAGTCCGGATTCAAATAAAATTTTTTAGTGTAGCAGCTGGCGCCGCATAATACTACTTCTTCTTCCATATCAAATGTATCCATAGATTCCTCTAACAGAAACCTCTCCTGTACTAATTATTTGTTGCTGACCGTCAATTTCTATGATGAGCTGGCCGCGGTCATCGATTCCTCTAGCAATCGCTTCGTAGGAATTCTCCTGAGCCTCTATTCTAACACGTTCGTTCAGATTAGCAAGATATCTTTCGTATTCTTCCTTTAGTCCGGACATATCCTGGGTCTTTATGAAGATGTTGTAGTACTTCTGAAAGCTCTCCCAGATAGCCTTTGTGATTTCGGAACGATGTCCTTTTTCCCCGGATTGCTTTTTAAGCTCAATATCCACTGAAGTGGCCTTGAACGCAATCTCCTCTGGGAACTGAGTGTTGTGAACGTTGACACCAATACCTACTACAACGTACCAAACCTTGTTGTCCTTCATTTCCATTTCAGTGAGGATACCGCAGATTTTCTTGCCTCCCAACACGATATCGTTTGGCCATTTTATTTTGCCCTCTAGGCCATATAGCCTTGATAACGCATCCCTAACGGCCATTGCTGCAACAACAGTGATTGTAGGTATGGCCTCTAATGAAATATCATCTGGTGTAAGTAAGAGTGAAGTGGATACTGAATCCTTTGTAGGTGATTCCCACTTTCTTCCGATGCGGCCCTTTCCTGCAGTTTGTGTACCTGCTGAAATAACTAGTCCCTGTGCTTCGTTGTCATGAGCACGTTCTTTAATTCTGTCGTTTGTTGAATCTACTGATTCGTAATATTCGTATCGTATTTCTTCTAACATGAACCTAATGTTGCATACATGATAGCCTTGATGGAATGCATGCGGTTTTCTGCCTCATCAAATACTATTGAATGCTCGCCTTCAAAAATTTCGTCTGTAACTTCCATACAGTCTATTCCAAATTTGTCATGAATCTGCTTGCCGATTGTGGTATTCAAATCGTGGAAAGCAGGAAGGCAATGCATGAATTTTGCATCAGGCTTTGCATAAGAAAATGCCTTTGCATTTACCTGATATGGGCTAAGGTCGTTAATACGCTCTGCCCAAACCTCATCTGGCTCGCCCATTGATACCCACACATCTGTGTAGATAACATCTGCATCCTTGCAGCCCTCTGCTACATCCTCTGTAAGTGTGATTGTAGCTCCTGTCTGGCTTGCAATGTCCTGGCACTGCTTTACAAGTGACTCCTCTGGGAAATATTTTTTGTTTGTGCAAGCCACAAAATCCATACCAAGCTTTGCACAAGTAACCATAAGGGAATTACCCATATTATAACGGGCATCGCCCATATATACAAACTTTATTCCCTCAAGTTTGCCAAAATGTTCCTTTATTGTCATCATATCTGCAATCATCTGTGTAGGATGTGATTCATTTGTAAGACCATTCCATACAGGAACGCCTGCATATTTTGCAAGGTCCTCTACGATAGTCTGCTCAAATCCACGGTACTCGATTCCATCATACATGCGACCAAGTACGCGAGCTGTATCGGCAATAGATTCCTTTTTGCCAATCTGAGAACCTGATGGATCAAGGTAAGTTACATTAGCACCCATGTCGTAGGCTGCAACTTCAAATGAACATCTGGTACGTGTTGATGTCTTTTCAAAAATCAAAGCAATATTCTTTCCGGCCATGTAATCCTTTTGAGACTTACCCTGCTTCTTTTCAGCCTTAAGCTGAATAGATAAATCAATAAGATAATTGATTTCCTCAGTAGTTAAGTCCAACATCTTTAAATAGTTCTTTCCTTTTAAGCTCATAACGTACCTCCTTAGTGATGTATATTTATGCATTTATTGTAATTAATTATGCATTATACAATAAAAGAGCTCTTGGGTAAAGCCCAAGAGCTCGATTTTTTGCATCATTATCAATATATTTAAAACTAGTAAAATACGTGGTTACCAATGATAAGTCCATCTTTTGAACCTGCACGTCTAAAGTGTGTTGCGCCACCTGTTGTATCAACACCTGCAAGGGCATCGTAAGCCGCCTGAATACAAGAAGCCTTTGGTCCCTTTGAGATAACTGATGACATACGTGAAGTTGCAAACTGTCCCTTAGCGAAAATAACTCCGCTGATTGTGTTTGCATAAGAACCGCTGCGAACTCTGTTCATAACAACAGAACCAACTGCAACCTGGCCCTCGTAAATCTCGTTTCCTGCTTCAATCTGGATGATTGCTGCAAGAAGAGTGACATCGTCTGCAGAATCAATAATGCTTTGATTTGCTGCAGCGGCAGCAGCTGCTGCCTCCTTTGCCTGACGTGCTGCTTCCTCTGCTGCAGCCTTAGCCTCTGCCTCTTCTTCAAGAGTGATAGCTTCGCCAGTAACCATGTCCACCTGGACATACTCTGCCTTAACATATCCTGATACGCCTGCTGATGTAACTGCTACCCAGCCATCAACTACCTCTGCATCAGAATTAACTGTAAGCTTTGTTCCCTTAGAAACAACCTTGAGGATGCTAGAATCCTCTGAAGCTTCGCTACGAATGCGAAGTCCTGCTACATCTGTTGTAGCGTATGTATCACATACATCCATTGCAAGCTCGTAAGCTTCGATGCCTGTGACGCAGAAATCTGCTGATACAAAGCCGTGTGCATTACCTGACTCGATTTCGTACCATCCGTCAAAAACATCTACGAGTGTAGCAACATCGCCAGAACGAAGCTTTCCAATAACTTCTGAATCTGAGCTGGCTTCTGAACGAATAGAAAGATAATCGTCAACCTGTGCCATAACCTTGTCTGCCCACTCATCATATTCATCTTCTAAATCAGGCTCAACCTGATCTGTTGTAGACGCAACCACTGTAACATCCGCTGATGCATAAACCAGACTTGAATCTCCTGCTGTGAGTTCCATTGATGATACTGCTGAGAATACACCTGCTGTGCTAGTTGGCTGAACTTCTACAGCTGTAGTAGAAACCTCTTCCTCAGGTGCGCCTGTGTATGCGCCTGTAAATAAGAGCATCAATGCTACTGCAAGAGCTCCTGACTGCATAGTACGTTTATTGATATACTTTCGATTTTTATCGTACGCTGCAGCAAGATAATTGCTAAATTTAACCATAAGCCTCCGTTGTTTTTTACAAAAAAATTCTATTTATTACAACTTTGTTACGAAGGCTAATATAACATTCTTACAATTTTTTGTCAAATTACGGCATCAATACAGTCCCAAAGCTCTTGATATTTGATTGGTTTTTGGATGCAATACTTTGCTCCCATAAGCTTATATTTAAGCAAATCTGTCTTCTGTCTGCCTGAACAAACTATGATTTTGGCCTGCTCATCCAATTGGAGTAATTTATCAATCAGCCAATCTCCACCGATGCCACCCTTCATCATAATATCTGTGATTACTACATCAGGATGAAATACTTCATACATAGTGTATGCGTCGTAACAATCCTGTGCCTCGATAATTTCTGCGTCATCAGAAAGAATTCTTTCCAAAGTGCGTCTCGCAAAAAGTTCGTCATCAACTATTAATACTTTCATTAACTATATTCCCCTTTTTTTCATAATAGTTATTCTCCATAACTAATTCTATCACGTATTTTCGCAGGTTTGTACTATTATTTGACTTTTAATGCACGATTGTTATCATGTAAATGTTCAAATAAAAAAACTTTATATTTATATAAGAGGTTCTATATGAAAAAGATAGTAATGACAGGCGGAGGCACCGCTGGTCATGTCACACCAAACCTTGCTTTGGCTCCTCTTCTCAAGGAGCAGGGCTATGAAATCTACTACATCGGTTCATACACTGGAATCGAAAAGAAATTGGTAGAAAATGCCGGTATCACTTACTATGGTATTTCATCTGGTAAGCTTCGCAGATATCACGACTGGAAGAACTTCACTGATCCTTTCAGAGTAATCAAGGGCTTTTCCGAGGCAAATCAATTGCTCAAGCACATTCAGCCAGATGTTGTGTTCTCAAAAGGTGGATTTGTTTCTGTACCAGTTGTTATGGCGGCTGCTCGTCAGCATGTTCCTTCTATTATTCATGAGTCTGATATGACTCCAGGACTTGCCAACAAGCTTGCTATTCCATTTGCTACAAAAGTGTGCTGCAACTTCCCTGAAACACTTCAGTATCTTCCAGAAGGCAAGGCAGTTCATACAGGCTCACCAATTCGTCGCGAGCTTTTCACAGGCTCAAAGGAAAAGGGTCTTGAGTTCACGGGATTTACTGCCGACAAGCCAGTTATTTTAATTATGGGCGGAAGCATTGGTTCCCGTTTTATAAACAATGCTGTTTGGGAATCCCTTGATACTTTACTTGCAGATTTCCAGATTGTTCATTTAGTTGGTAAGGGAAATATCAACAAGGATTTGGAAGGCAAGGCAGGTTATCAACAATATGAGTTTGTCAGTGAACAATTAAACGATGTGTTCGCTATGACAGATTTGATGATTAGCCGTGCAGGTGCAAATTCAATCTGCGAGATTCTTGCTTTGAAAATACCAAATATCCTTATTCCACTTTCAGCTGCAGCTAGTCGTGGAGATCAGATTCTTAACGCTGAAAGCTATAAAAAACAAGGATTTTCAACTGTTCTTCAGGAAGAGGAACTTACATCAGAGATTCTTATTAATGCGGTAAAGGATGTTTATGATAGAAGAGATTCTATAAAAGAAACCATGGCATCAAGCCATTTGCTAGATGCTAATAGCACTATTTTGAAGCTTATAACAGATATAAATAAGTAAAAAGAAAGGAGCCGGTACATTAAGTACCTGCTCCTATTTTTATCTTAGTATATTGATGATGCAATTGCAGCGCCAAAAACAGCGATGAAAATAATGTAAAGTACTAACACGATAGCTGTCCAGATAAGTGCAGCTCTTGCCCAATTCTTCTTTGATGGCTTTGTGTTAGCGCTGAAAGACCAAACGAACATCATAACGATGTTTACGATTGGAATACAGCAAAGAAGTGTTGTAAGCATCCACTCACCTACACCAACTGTCTCATCAACTACAGGCTGCTGGTATACAGGCTGCTGATTAACTGGCTGACCTGTCATTGGGTCAAAGTTCATATTGTTGTCCATATCTCTTCTCTCCTTTTTGTTATGAAATTAACATACCTGTAAATTATAAATTTCTTAACAATCAGAGTCAAGAGATTAGTTAAATATTTTTAAAATAATTCTTCTTACTATTCTTTTATAATGATAGTTTCTTTACAACTTCTGCTGTCTCTTCATCCGTAAATGACTGATGGCTCCATCCGCAGATTGTTTTATCAGGATCATCCTCATATCTTGGGATAATGTGGATGTGCAAATGATGAACTGTCTGACCTGCTGCTTCACCATTGTTTTGTACGATATTTACGCCGGCGCAGCCAAGTTCTGCCTTCATTTTATTTGCTATTTTTTTAGCAAGTGGTAATGCCTTTTCAAGCACATCATCATCTGCCTCAAGAAGGTTTGCAAAATGATTCTTTGGAAGGATAAGGGCATGTCCTTTTGTAGCAGGATCTGCATCCAAAATTACCTTAAAATCATTATCCTCAAAAATAGAATTTGTTGGAATATCTCCATTTGCCAACTTACAGAAAATACAATTGTTGTCCTTCATTACATTATCCTCCTAGCTAAAAGTGAATATTTCGTCAAGCATGCGAAGGGTTCTGAAATTGCCCTTTGCTGTCATGTCTCCTACTGAAAATGCACGCTGGAATGTTTCGCGGCCTGCTACGATGTTGTCCATTATTGAGCCTGAAAGCTTCATGTAAACATCGATATTGTCCTCTTTGCCGTAGTGACATTCAAGCTGCTCACCCATTACATTCATAAATAATGGCTGGCTTTTTCCCTCTACCATAAAGAGATATTTTGCATAGAATTCTGGGTTTCCTCTAAAGTGAACCTTGAAATCATTTATGTATTCATTGGTGCTGTCTTCCTGCTTCTGTCCCATCATATCTCTGAACATGCTTGTCAAATCAGCGATATCTGCCTTTTGTGTTTGCACATATTCATCGTCAGATACAAACTTTGAAAGCTGCTCTGATTCCTGTGGAGAAAGCTCAAGCTGAGCTGTTCTAAGGATGCTTCGTGTAACAGCCTGATTGCTGGTTGGGAGTCCTTTTGTATGCTGTGAAATTGTACGGTAAAGTGTCTCTACCTTCTTTTCGATGATGTGAGCATATTCCGCATTTTCTCTGAATTCTTTAAGATCTTCCACGTATCCGCAGAAGCCAGAACATGGCAAACCACCAAGAATCTCCCAAGCATTTTCAAGTGTAACCATAGCCTCACGCTCGCCGTAGGTCGTAGACATTACAACTGGCTGCATATATGTGGTAGCAAGGGCTGATTTGTCTGCATATAACCAACATGCATCCAAAAACTGGTTCATATAGCCACCAATTCCAAGCCATTCCACTGTGGTTGCAAGAATGATTCCATCTGCATCCTTAAGTGTCTGTGGTAGCATTGAAATCGCATTTTTTTGTTCGTAAATATTGTAAAGGCGAACCTCAACCTGGAGCTCTGTCAAAACCTGCTCCATTTTGTTAATTACATATAAAGTTGGGTCCTCCAAAAGGCCTCTTCCGCCGTAATAGATATTAACTTTCATACATCATTCCTCATTGATATCATCCTGTTTTAAAGTATAATTTTTTTCGGACTCAAAATCAACGTGTGGTCCCTTTATTAATGTAGGAATTCCGTAGGTAAAGAATGTAATGATTATGCCTGCAGTAAGTCCTCCCAGGTGACCTACATTATCTGTTCCGGCGTAGGCAAATCCAAAATAAAGAGTAAGACCTGCCATAATCAGCATTCTCTTGGTGCTTATTCCTTTATATTTGCCTTTATGTACAAGAATAACGATAAGCATTCCACCAACTATTCCAAATATTCCGCCGGATGCTCCAGCCACAATATCATTTTTTCCCATCAAACACATAAAAAAGAATGACAAAAAAGAGCCAGTAAGTCCTGACCCTAAATAAATTCCCAAATAACGCACTGGCCCCACTGCTCGCTCGAAAATCTGACCAAGCAAGAATAAAAGCAGCATGTTATTCATCAAATGTTCAATTCCAAAATGCATGAATGTAGCTGTAAGAAGACGATACCACTCCCCCTCCGCAAGTACTTTGTTTGGGTTCATGGCACCATTTAACAGCATGAATAAACCATCCGTAGTGTTTCCCATGATTTCCAACACTACGAATGTAATGATATTTATAGCTACCAATATATATGTTATTGGTGTTTCCTTTGGATTAAAATACTCGTCCCTCAAAACTATGCTAGCATTTCCTGTGGCATTCTGTGCAAGAGCTTACTCATAGCCACTTTGTGCTCTTCCTCCATCTCCGTAAGTGGAAGTCTAAGGCTTCCTACATTAAATCCTAACATATTCATTGTGGATTTAACAGGGATTGGATTTACTTCGCAGAACAATGCATCTACTAGCTCGAGGTAATCAAGCTGTAATCTTCTAGCCTTTTCTTCGTTGCCATTGAGGTATTCCATAACCATGTCATGTGTACCCTGTGGTGCAACATTTGAAAGTACGGAAATTACTCCGATTCCGCCAAGTGAAAGAATTGGAATAACCTGGTCGTCATTTCCTGAATAGATATCAAGGCATCCTCTGCAGAGGCTGGCAAGCTTTGTAATCTGAGAAATATCTCCGCTTGCTTCCTTGATTCCTACGATATTTGAATTCTCAAGGCCAAGACGCATAGCTGTTTCTGGCTGGATGTTGCATCCTGTACGGCTAGGTACGTTGTACATGATGATTGGAAGTTTTACTTCATGAGCGATTGCTGTGTAGTGCTCGTACAAGCCCTGCTGTGTAGCCTTGTTGTAGAAAGGTGTAACAATAAGAAGACCATCTACATCAAGCTTTTCAAGCTTCTTTGAAAAATCGATAACAAGTTTTGTAGAATTGGCGCCTGCTCCCGCAATAACAGGAATTCTATGATTAACACGTTTTACTGTAAAATCTATAACTGAGAGCTTTTCTTCCTCAGTCATTGTGGCTGGCTCGCCTGTTGTACCGCACACAATGATTGCATCTGTATGGCCTTCAATCTGTCTATCAATTAAAGTTCCGAGCATGTCATAATTTACGGTATCATCTTCGTTAAATGGAGTAATTAGTGCTACTCCAGCTCCCTTAAATAATGTCATGTCCATCCTCCTTAATAATCTCTGCGATAAGCTCGCGCTCATCCATGTGGTGCTTAACACCCTTAATTTCCTGATAATCCTCGTGGCCCTTACCTGCAAGTACCACAATATCCCCTTCTTTTGCGTTCACAAGGCAATAGCGGATTGCTTCCTTGCGGTCAGGGATTGTTACGTATTCTCCATCAGCCTTTTTAATGCCGATTAAGATGTCGTTAATAATGTCCATTGGCTCCTCGTTACGAGGGTTGTCTGATGTAACAACTGTAAGATCAGCAAGCTTTGAGCTTACCTCTCCCATTTCATAACGACGGCTCTTTGCACGGTTTCCACCGCAGCCAAAGAGGCATACCAATCTGCCTGGCTCATAAGCCTTTAAAGTTGTGAGAAGGCTATCGAGAGCCATTGCATTATGTGCATAGTCAATCATGACTGTAAATTTCTTTGAAACCGGAACAAGCTCGATACGTCCCTTTACATGAACATCCTTGAGAGCTGCCTTAATTTTATCCTCTGCAACATCAAACTGCTTACAGATTGCAACTGCTGTAAGTGAGTTGTAAACAGAGAATGTTCCTGGCACATTTACCTCAACATCCATGTTTTCCTTGCCTGCGATGTGGTACTTAACTCCAAGAGCGCCGTGCTCCTTGAGAAGCTCAACATTTTCTGCTATAAGGTCGTTATACTTGCCGTAGCCATATTTAACAACATCGCAAGTGTGGCCCTTAAGGATTCCCTCGATATGCTCGCTATCTCCGTTGAAGATACCAACCTTACACTGCTGGAAAAGAAGGCTCTTGCAGTGCATATAATCCTCAAAATCCTTGTGCTCATTCTCACCGATGTGATCTGGCTCAAGGTTTGTAAATACACCAATATCAAAAGTGAAACCTGAAACTCTGTGAAGCATTAACGCCTGTGAGCTTACTTCCATAACAACTGCGTCAAGACCAGCATCTACCATCTGTCTGAAAAGCTCCTGAACTCTGTAAGACTCTGGTGTTGTGTTTACAGCTGGGATACGCTCCTCACCAACAATAGACTCGATTGTACCAATAAGGCCTGTCTTGATACCAGCCTTTTCAAGGATTGACTTTACCATGTATGTGGTAGTTGTCTTGCCCTTTGTTCCGGTGATACCGATTGTCTTAAGCTCCTTTGCTGGATGACCAAAGTATGCAGCTGAAAGGATTGCAAGGGCCTGACGGCTGTTCTTCACCTTGATGTAAGTAACGCCTGGAGCTGCTTCAACATCCTTTTCGATAATGATAGTGCCTGCTCCCTTTTCGATTACATCAGGGATGAAATCGTGGGCATCTCTAACTGTACCTGAGATGCAGACAAACACTGAATCCTTCTCTACTTTTCTTGAGTCATATGTAAGTGTAGATATTTCGCGGTCTAATTCTCCTGCGAATAACTCATAGTCTAATTCTTCTAAAAGAGTTGTTAATTTCATTTTTATACCTCTATTTCTCCTGAAAATACCTCGGTAGCTGGACCTGTCATGAATACGTGATTGCTTGCGCGGTCGTATTCTATGGTAAGGTCGCCACCTCTCAGGTGAACTAATACTTTGTCTTCTGTCTTTCCGTTAAGGATGCACGCCATAACACATGCACATGTGCCTGTGCCACATGCCCATGTCTCAGCGCTGCCTCGCTCCCAAACTCGCATATTTGCCTCTGTTCGGCTAATAACTTGAACAAACTCTGTGTTGGTTCGCTTTGGAAATCTTTCATGATTTTCAAAAAGTGGACCATATGTCTCAAGTGGGAAGCTTGATGTGTCATCTACGAAAACAACTGCATGTGGGTTGCCCATAGAAACACATGTCATGTTCCATGTCTTGCCGCCAACTTCGATTGGCTCGTCGATGACCTTGTCATTCTGAGAAACCACTGGGATGTCTGCAGGTGTAAGAATTGGCTCTCCCATATCTACACGAACCTGCTGAACCTTGCCATTTTCTGGATAAAGGATAAGAGTAAGAACTCCGGCTCCTGTTTCTACAGTGATTTCAGTTTTGTCTGTAAGCTTGTGGTCGTAGACATATTTAGCAACGCAACGAATTCCGTTGCCACACATCTCTGCCTCTGAACCATCAGCATTATATATGTGCATTCTGAAATCTGCCTTGTCAGATGGACCAATTGTAATGAGACCGTCTGAACCGATTCCGAAATGTCTGTCGCTAACTTTAATAGAAACTTCTGCTGGGTTATCAAGCTGCTCCTCAAAAAGGTTTACATAAACGTAGTCGTTACCGCAGCCATGCATTTTTGTAAATTTCATATGTTGTCCTTTCGAAACTAGTTAACTGTACTGTTTCTATCATACCACAAGTATACTCCGCACTTTTTAATATTATAATGCTGCTTTGTGCTGAAATTATTGCAAATAGTGCTGATAGATATATAATAAATTTAAGATATTAGAGGAGGTTTCCATGGATAGATACTCAAAGAAGGGTTATTTATACGATAATTTCAAGATTTTTCATCTTGTAGATTCCAATTTGGGCGAGATAGATTTTCATTATCACGATTTCCATAAAGTGCTCATTCATTTATCTGGAAATACTTCATATTCTATCGAGGGGCAGACTTTCGATTTGCAAGCTGATGATATTGTGTTTGTCAGTGCCGGAGAGGTTCACCGCCCTATTTTCCACGATAATTCCCCATATGAAAGAATCATCATTTATATTTCGAAGGAGTTTTTGGCGGAGTATAGTCGAGAGGGAAATGATTTGTCTTATTGCTTTAGAAATGCAATGGAAAAGGGTTCTCATGTTTTGAGACTTCATTCTTTTAAGAATTCTAAGGTGGCCGCCGCAGTCGGAAAGCTTACTGCAAATCTAGGCAAGGATGATTATGCCAACGAGCTGTTTATGCAGGTGCTGTTTTTGGAATTCATGATTGAGCTTAACAGGGCAGCAATCAGCGATGAGGTGGAATATATTTCTACAAATTATGCCGGTTCGAAAATCGGCGAAATTATTCATTACATAAACGAACATTTAGCAGAAGATTTATCAGTGGATACAATTGCCGGGCAGTTTTTCCTTTCCCGATATTACTTGATGCACACGTTCAAAGATGAAACTGGCTACACCATTGGAAACTATATTTCAATTAAGCGACTGTCATTAGCTCAATCCCTGATTAATTCTGGTGTTGCTATCGTAGATGCTGCTGAGCAAGCCGGCTTTGGTACATATTCTACATTCCTCAGAGCATACAAAAAGACCTATGGCACTAGCCCTAAGAAAAAGGCTATGTCACAGGCCTCGCTGTCATTTTAATCTATTAGAATAGGTAGCTTGCAATATATTCTGTTTTTTCTGGGATGGCAATTCCTGGATCTGCAAGCTTAAATGTAAGCTGCTTGCCTTCTTCGCGACACTGGTTTTCAAAATGATACATGGCGATACCTAAATCTACTTTCTGCAAATCATATGTGCCATTATCGTAACCACGGTCCTTTTTCTCGTAGAAATGAACGCCACTTTCTGTTACTACAACTCGCCATGGCTGTTTATTTACAGCTGATGGTGCAAGGCGAACTGCCTCAAGAGCTAAAAGAATGCCACATTCCTTTGCCTCATCCTGTGTAAGCGGAGTGTTGAAATCGCCTTTGAAGAATAGCTCTGAGAAGTCGAATCTTGTGTCGGCTTTTACGCCTTTTCTCATGAGTACTTCTTTAACGCCCATTTTATCTGCCCTATATCCAATAGGGCTCATGCATGGCATAATTTCATCTTCCTGAAGATTTGAAGCTGCTTCAAATTTATCTCTTGGCATTGTTCCACCAATCCAAACTGAACCTATTCCTTTGCTTTCCGCATACATTAATAATTCTTCAAAACTATAGCCATAGGCAACATCTGCATTTTCGCCTTTTTTGACCTTTGCTGCAATATAATACTTTTCACCAGATAGGACTGGGCTCGATAAATCATGATCTTCCTTATTCAAAAATACAAATTCAATTGGGATATTGTATGGATTTACAATACTTGTAGAGTAAGCCTGTAAATCCTTTAATTCTTCTTGAGTTAATCCCTCTCCATCAAAAGTTCTAACACTTCTTCTATTTTTTACATCATCAAAAAACATATACCGTACCTCCAATTAATTTATATTATACTATTTAATTGCGCTAAATCAATCTAAAGCGTTATAGATTTATGTTATATCGGGTCGTGTGCGTATTTTTTGTGCATTATATACATTTTATAATCGTGTAAATTGTATAATTTGTATAACTTCTCAATGGAAGTTTTCAGAAATCATGGTATTCTATAGATGTTGATTGATAAAAATGTTTATAGGAGGTTTTGACATGAACATTTTCAGAGAGTTATTTGACAGCGAAAACGGCAAGGTTATGACATTTATAGATTATTTAAAAAGCAGCTACATCGACTAAGTCGATTAGCTGCTTTTGTTTTACTTTCTCAAAATATCTACAGTGTGGGCGCTGGCGCCGAGCAAGTCGGCGCGCTCGCAGACGGCCATTTGATACTGTATGAAAGCTGCGAACTGTTCCTCTGTAAGGGCATTTACCTCGCGGCGCATATGATTTGCTGGGCCGTCTGGCGATATGATTTGTACGCGGGCAAGTCCAGCATCTGCATTCAAACTTTCAATATCCTCGGTCCTCATGAACGCGTACAAATCATCAGCGCCCGGCCGTACGTGGAAGGCTTCATCCAACTTTCCCTCAGCAATATTCTCTAAGACATGTCCCTCTTTGATTCCATAGGTCAGGAAGGCATACTCATTCATTACATACGCAACTAGAATATAGCCACCAGTCTTTGTAACACGCTTTGCTTCTTTCAAAGCCTGAAGCTGCTCTTCTCTGGTCTTTAGGTGATACATCGGTCCAAATAAAAGTGTCAAATCGAAAGACTCATCCTCAAATCTCTTGAGCTTAAGTGCATTTCCCTGGAAAGCCTTTACACCTGTGCCCTTGGCTTTAAGCATACCAAGGTTGTGCTTTACCAATTCCACCGCAGTAACATCATATCCCTCTTCCCAAAGAGGGATACTGTAGCCGCCTGTGGCGGCTCCAATATCCAGAATCTGGATATTGGATTTGTCCTTTCCTGTCTCTACTGCAACCATATCTAAATATTTGTGGACATACTTCATAGTAACAGTAAACTCCATAATTCCATGGCGGCTTCGCAGGCGTTTATCCTCATTGAATTTGTTATAGTATTCTTCTAAATCTGTCATACTCAATCCTTTTAAAAGGGCCTCATACTTTGTATGAGGCCCCTAATCTTTATATTACAAGTTTCATTTTTTATTTGCTTCTTCCGCAGCATTGTTTATACTTCAATCCTGATCCACATGGACATGGATCGTTAGGGAAGATTTTCTTTTCCTTACGAACCTTTGGTCCTGATGATGCTGTGTCATCTTTGTTTGTACCAGTAACCTTAGCCACTTCCTCACGCTCAACCTTCTTTTCAATGCGGATTCTGTAAAGCATTGTAAGTGTATCATTGATGATTGCAGCGTTCATTGCATCAAGCATATCGTAGCTGGCTGCCTTGTATTCATCAACTGGATTACGGTTACCATAAGCCTGAAGACGGATACCCTGACGAAGCTGTTCCATATCATCAAGCTCTTCCATCCACTTGCGGTCGATAACTCTAAGAAGAATAACTCGCTCAACCTCACGGAACTGCTCTGGCTGCTCGAATTCTTTTTCCTTTTTATCGTACATATCAAGTGCGATCTCTGTAAGCTTTTCTTTGAGCTGCTTCTTTTCCTTGATGTTACCAAGAGAAAGCTTTGTCATTACAGGAACTGGAATGACTGGGCAAAGGAGGTGGTTAAGCTCCTGAAGCTCCCAAAGGTCTGTCTCAACATCATCTGGAATAGTCTTTTCGATACATTCGTCAACCTTGTCCTTAATCATGCCGATAATCTGCTCATGCATATCCTCGCCCATAAGTACACGACGACGCTGCTTATAAATAAGCTCTCTCTGCTCATTCATTACCTGATCATAATCAAGCAAGTTCTTACGAGCTGAGAAGTTGTTTTCCTCAATCTTCTTCTGAGCCTTTTCGATGGCATCAGAAAGCATCTTGTGCTTAATCTGCTCACCCTCTGGAACACCAAGAGAGTTGAACATTGTGATGAGACGATCTGAACCGAAGAGTCTCATAAGGTCATCCTCAAGTGAGATGAAGAACTGTGATTCACCAACATCTCCCTGACGACCTGAACGTCCACGGAGCTGGTTATCAATACGACGAGATTCATGACGCTCAGTACCGATGATCTTAAGACCACCTGCTGCACGTGCTTCCTCATCAAGCTTAATATCTGTACCACGACCAGCCATGTTAGTAGCGATTGTAACTGCTCCGTGCTTACCAGCCTCTGCTACGATTTCAGCTTCCTTCTCATGATACTTTGCATTTAATACGTTATGCTCGATTCCTTCGCGACGAAGCATCTTTGAAACGAGCTCTGAAATATCAATATCGATAGTACCAACAAGTACTGGCTGTCCTTTTTCGTGAGCCTTTTTAACTTCCTCAACAACTGCCTTGTACTTTTCTGCCTTTGTCTTGTAAACAGCATCATCATGATCGATACGCTGTACTGGACGGTTTGTAGGAACCTCTACAACGTCCATTCCGTAGATATCACGGAACTCCTGCTCCTCTGTAAGAGCAGTACCTGTCATACCGGCTTTCTTATCGTATTTATTGAAGAAGCTCTGGAATGTGATGCTTGCAAGAGTCATAGACTCGCGCTTAACCTCAACACGCTCCTTAGCTTCGATAGCCTGATGTAAACCATCTGAATAACGACGACCTGGCATGATACGACCTGTGAATGAATCAACAATCATTACCTGACCATCTGAAACAACGTAATCCTGATCCTTAAACATAAGGTTGTGAGCACGAAGTGCAAGGATGATGTTGTGCTGGATTTCAAGGTTCTCTGGATCTGCAAGGTTCTCGATGTGGAAGAACTGCTCAACCTTTGCAACACCCTGTGCTGTAAGGTTAACTACCTTGTCCTTTTCATCTACGATGAAGTCACCAGTTTCGTTGCGCTCAACGCCCATGATGGCATCCATCTTTGAGAACTCAGGAAGATCCTCGCCTCGCTGAAGCTGGCGAGCAAGAACATCGCAAAGCTCATAAAGCTTTGTAGACTTTCCTGACTGACCGGAAATGATAAGTGGTGTACGTGCCTCATCGATAAGAACTGAGTCAACCTCATCGATGATACAGTAGTGAAGACCACGCTGAACCAAATCCTTTTCATATACACACATATTGTCACGAAGATAATCGAAACCGAGCTCGTTGTTTGTGATGTATGTGATATCACAATTGTAAGCTGCCTGGCGCTCTTCCTTTGACATGTCGTTTAATACAACACCAACTGTAAGGCCGAGGAAACGATGAACCTCACCCATCCACTCAGCATCACGCTTTGCAAGGTAATCATTTACAGTAACGATGTGAACGCCCTTACCTTCAAGTGCGTTAAGATATGCTGGAAGTGTTGAAACAAGAGTCTTACCTTCACCAGTACGCATCTCTGCGATACGACCCTGATGCAAAATAACACCACCGATGAGCTGCACTCTAAAGTGCTCCATACCAAGTGCACGCTTACCAGCTTCACGAACTGTAGCGTATGCCTCTGGAAGAAGGTCATCAAGTGTCTCTCCGTTAGCAAGTCTCTCCTTGTATTCTATTGTCTTATGGCGAAGCTCTTCATCAGTAAGAGCCCCCATAGCTTCTCTATATGATTCAATTTTATCTACGATTGGATTGATGCGCCTTAACTCGCGCTGTGAGTGTGTTCCAAACACCTTGTCGATAATACTCATTTTCGTTAACTCTCCTAACTAGGGAAAATCCCACAAACTTTTATTATTTTACCAAAAATAAAGGGAGTTAACAACAAAAGTTGGCACTTTACACCAATTACATAAACACATAGGATTCTGATGCAAATTGGATTATATCCATAGGTTTCAATTTGTATGGAATACGGTAGGACAATATATTTCCGTTTAACAACGTTCCATTTAAACTGTTGTTGTCCACAAGGAAGAAATCATCCCCCTCTTTAGTAATTTTCCCATGATTTCCGCTGACTGTACGAGCCTTTAAAATGGCATCATTATTCTTCGATGAACCAATCCTGAAAATATCTTTGTTTATGATGAAGTCATCCTCGTTATTATTGCCATCGTATACAAGCTTTCTAACAAGGGTGGAAATATAGTTTTTCAAAAAAGTATAATCCTCGTTTTTCTATTTATTTCATAGTTAAAAAACAGCTCCTCACCCATGAGGAGCTTATGTAAATATAAAAGACAGTTTAAGGTCCAAAATCTGACCAATTTAAGGTAAAGCTATTTTCTGAACAAATAATAGCGTTTTCTAGTAGGCGCAGTTTTGCGCTAGAAATGTTCACGAAACCAACTTAAATTCATAACAGTGAAATTCGTACGCTGATGTAAGAAAAAAGAGCTTGGAATTTGTAAATCCAAGCTCTTATATCATTTAATTGGGAAACATATTTTGTAACATATATTTTTTTACTTCTTTTAGTTCATCGCACTTACGCTGATGAAGGGTGATAAGGTTGTCAAGGTTTCTAAAGCAATATGCAATTTTATCTTGTTCAGCCTTACTTGGTATCATGATTTCAAATTGAGAATATTCTTGAGCATTAACGCCAGGCTGTCCGGAACGCATAGAAGTTACTTGAATAAACTTCTCATAATTATTTGTAAGCGTATTCTGATATACAAATTCTGGATTATTTTCTTCTTTAATTCTTGCACGAATTAGGAATCCTGCATAATATACTAAACCGTCAGAAGCTTTATAAATATAGCTTTTTCCAACACTAGCTCCTGTTCTAGCAAACAAAATATCTCCTTCCGATAATTTGTAATTATCAGCGACAGACAAATCTGTGTCTGGGGAAGTTAAATCATCTTGCTTAAACTCATGGCTTTCATCATCGATATCTGTTATTCGTATATATTTATTTTCGCCATCATATTCTTTAGCAGCTGCATTAAGTCCATATTCAAAAGAAGATGATAGCTCGCCCAACTTACGCTGTTCCCAAGCGTCAGTAAATCCTGGAAAACGAATTTCTGGAACCGATGAACCAGTTTTAGGAAACATTTTTTGAAGGAGTCCTTTTTTTAGTTCTTTTAAATGATCACACTTGCGCTGATGAAGGGTGATAAGGTTGTCAAGGTTCCTAAAGCAATATGCAATTTTATCTTGTTCAGCCTTACTTGGTATCATAATTTCAAATTGAGAATATTCTTGAGCATTAACACCAGGTTGTCCGGAACGCATTGAAGTTACTTGAATAAACTTCTCATAATTATTTGTAAGTGTATTCTGATATACAAATTCTGGATTATTTTCTTCCTTAATTCTTGCACGAATTAGGAATCCTGCATAATATACTAAACCGTCAGAAACCTTATAAATATAGCTTTTTCCAACACTTGCTCCTGTTCTAGCAAACAAAATATCTCCCTCCGATAATTTGTAATTATCAGCGACAGACAAATCTGTGTCTGGGGAAGTTAAATCATCTTGCTTAAACGCATGGCTCTCATCATCGATATCTGTTATTCGTATATATTTATTTTCGCCATCATATTCTTTAGCAGCAGCATTAAGTCCATATTCAAAAGAAGATGATAGCTCGCCCAACTTACGCTGTTCCCAATCATCATTAAATTCAGGAAATCTTATTTTTGGTTTTCTATAATTCATTTTTCATCCTTAAAGAAACATTTTTTGTAATAGTGATTTTTTGTATACTTTTATTTCACCATATTTACGCTGATGAAGGGTGATAAGGTTATCGAGTTCTTCAAAAAACTCTGCCAACTTTTCTTGTTCTGGGATGCTTGGCATCATAAACTTTGTCTTTAAAAAGTTATCATTATACAATCTTTGAATAGTACTTCCCTCAATACCATCCCATTTTACCGTCGGATAAACAACCTTCAAAAACTTGTTTGTCACTGAGTTATCGTGCGACAACCATACAATATTTGAATCCTGAAAATATGCTTCTTCGCCGTTATATTCAACAATGCGACCGATTGTTCCAGAAGCTGATAACAAAATTGCACCATCTTCTGGATACGAAAACTTAGATTTATATTCCTCAAACAATTCCCTGCTAATATATGCATCTGGCTCACTGCCAAAAGTACCAATCTTAAAAAAAGGAATATCTCCTTCTGGAGTAGTTTCATCCTTAAAAATACGCTTACACATTGATACTGTGCCGACATCTCCAAACTTACGCTGTTCCCAATCTTCAGTAAAACCTGGAAATCGTATTTCTGGAACTTTTGCTCCATTTTTAGGAAACATTTTTTGAAGGAGTCCTTTTTTTAATTCTTTTAAAGAATCACATTTGCGCCGATGAAGGGTGATAAGGTTGTCGAGGTTTCGAAAATACTCCCCAATCTTAATTTGCTCATCTTTTTCAGGTACCATTATTTCCTTTGTCAATAAATCATCTTTTGTGATTCCTTTTATCGCAGAACCCTGTACAATATGTAAATCATCTTGAAGACGTTTATATAAAGAATAACATGTAAATTTTGGATCAGTTTTTAACTCGGCCAAAGATGTAAAGTCTTGACTTGTAGTATAGGCAAATGGTACAAATACAAGCTTTCCAACACCTACATGAGTGACTACTGCTATAGACTTTTCTGGAACTAACTTGGCTGCTGATTTATCTAATCCCAACTGCGTGATTCTCTTTGGAATATCAAAATCAAACATCTCATTTTCTTGTACATTAGAAGACTGAATCCAAGGAATATCTCCGTCCCAGTATTCATCCACACTCGTTTTTGGAGTGCCTCCTCCGAAGACGCTCCCTACTATATCCCCTAACTTACGCTGTTCCCAATCTTCAGTAAACTCAGGAAATCTAATTTTTGGGTTTTTCTTAATTTCCATACGTCACCTCTTTAAAATGGGAATACTAAGCCAAGTTCTTTGAACGATTTTTCAAGTTCAACAGATACCTTCGAAATCTCAGTATCAATATCCTTGATATTCGCTGTAACTGCACTTAAATCGATTTCTGGCTCTTCTTCGCTTGTGTCTACGTATCTTGGGATATTAAGGTTATAGTCATTCTTCTTTATTTCATCTATTGTTGCGATGTGACAGTATTTCTCGATATCCTTTCTATCACTGTAGGCTTTAACAATTTTTTCAATATGGTCTTCTGTGATATAGTTTTGAGTTTTTTCTTTCACAAATTCTTTGCTTGCATCAATAAAGCAGATATTACCAGAATTTCCATTTCTTTCCTTCTTCAATACAAGACAGCATACAGGAATACTTGTGCCCTGGAAGCAGTTTGCTGGTAATCCAATAACAGCATCAATAACATTGAGGTCTTTTATTAAGTATTTACGAATTGTTTCTTCTGCAGCTCCTCTGAAAAGTACACCATGAGGAAGCAATACTGCAATACGGCTATCGCCAGGTGCCATATGATAAACCATGTGTTGAACAAAAGCAAAATCCGCTTTTGTTTTTGGAGCAAGCTTTCCGTATGGAGAAAAACGTTCATCGTCCATAAACTTATCATCAGCAGACCATTTAGTTGAATATGGTGGATTTGCCACCTGAATTGTATATTTTTCGCCTCCAAATATTGTGTCATTCTCTAAAGTATCAACATTGATAATGCTGAAATTCTTGTAATCAATATTATGGAGAATCATATTCATTCTTGCTAGGTTATATGTGCTGCTAGTAAGCTCCTGACCATAATACTTAGCAACATCTACATATTCTCCTACCTGAAGAAGAAGTGAACCAGAACCACAAGCGCAGTCAGCCACACTAAGAACCTTTGTAAGGCCTACTGTTGCAAGTCTAGCAACAAGCTTTGACATATTTGTTGGAGTATAGAATTCTCCACCTTTCTTACCTGCAGTTTGAGCAAATAATCCAATAAGAATTACATATGCCGTACCAAGTACATCAACATCTGTATCACTGAAGTCTACCTCAATGCTATCGATAGTCTGCAGAACTCTACCAATTAACTTTCCTCTTTGTTTTACTTCTTTACCAAGCTTAGATGACTTTAAGTCCATATCCTCAAACAAGCCGTCAAAATCTTGTTCACTATCCTGTCCTTGTGTTGAAGCAATAATAGAGTTAATAGCCTCTTCGAAGTAATCAATACTAAATTCATCTTTTCGAATAAGTTCAAGCATATGTGGAAACAAGTACTTTGGTTCAAGTACATATCCTAACTTTATGAGCATTTCATCAATAATAGCTTCTTTGTATTCATCATCTTTCCATGCTGTTTGAAAATCTACATTATCCTCTTCAAGGATTTTAGCAACGAACTTTTCTGTTCTATCTGAAAGCTCTTTGTAGAATAATAATCCCAGAATATAATTTTTAAACTCATAAGCTTCCATGTTTCCTCGTAAATCATTAGCCATATCCCATAATTTACTTGAAAGCTCTTTTGCTAATTCCTGTTGCTTTTTTATATCTGCCATTTTTGCGCTCCTTTTATTGATATCTTAAACAGTTTTCAATTATGAATTCTTCAATCTTATTAATAAGTTTTCTAGCCTTAAGAAGAGGAAGTTTTATTTCTTCTCTCATTCCTTCACGATCCATGTTACCTGAGAACTCATACTCAGATATTGCTGCCTTAAGATATTCTTGATTAATTTCATTTTCAGATGCGAATGCTTCAATTTCTTCATTTCGCCTTCTGGTTTCAAATTCTTCCCAACTCTCGTCTACATCAGCTCCAGGTGTTAGTCCTACAAGAACTTCATTCAAGAAGTCTTGGATAAGGTCAACCTTACGCTTAAGTGCAGGGTTATCTGTTCTAAGCAATTCTTTCTTAATATGCTCAATATCCTTCTTCTTCTGTGTTGGATTATCTAAATCGACATTTCTAAGAAGATTCATGATATAAGCCACATTAATTCTATCTGTTTCAATGATTTCAATAGCAAAGTCTATATCAAGTAATATAGATGTCTTCTCTGCTTTACGCTGCTGTTTAATCTGATCATATAATGTCTGGTAACGAGATTTAAAATCCTCATATTCTTGCTGAGACATGCAGCGTATTTCACTCCACTCAAAATCAATAAATGTTTCAAGTGTAAGAAGTGTCTTACTTAGCTCTCTAAAAGCTATTACGAACTTTGCTTGGTCATCTTCACTCTGAAGAGTATCTACATCTTCTGCCGTTGGACATATTGCTCTTAGTTCAAAACCTTGCTTTTCAAACTGCTTTAGATAGTGTTCATATGGCTCTAATAAAACTCCATCTATATTGCCACCACCAGAGAACAATCTTAAAGCATCATCTGTAGCTTTCTTCAGATTACGGTAACAAACAATATTACCAAACTGCTTTGTTTCTTTTTCTACTCTGTTTGTACGTGAAAATGCCTGGAGAAGTCCATGCCATTCCAAATTCTTATCTACATAAAGAGTATTTAAAGGTTTGCTATCAAATCCTGTAAGATGCATGTTTACTACGATAAGAATATCAATCTCAGGGATTTTCTTTACCTGTAATCTACGCTGAATATCCTTATCATAAGCCGAGAAAGTATCTGTGCTAAAGTTTGTATCAAACATCTGATTATAGTCTGCTATGATACGTTCAAGCTGATCACGGCTATGCTCATCTTTACCGTCTAAATCCTCATTTGCTCCAAATGAAAATATCGCAGCTATCTTTAAATTATGCTGAATCTTTTTGAACTCATCATAATATTTAACAAGCATTGGAATGCTGCTAGTTGCAAAGATGGCAGTATATTTATTTCCGCTGATACGTGTCTTAGTAGTGTGATGGTCAATAATATGATTAGCAACTAAAGCTATTCTTTCGTCACTCTCCAAAACCTCTTGACGGTCAATTGCCTCTACAAGCTCTGTATCTTCAATATCATACTGACCTTTATAAGTGCTTATATATTCGATATTAAATCCAAGGACATTTCTATCAAAGATAGCTTCTTTTATCATGTAGCTATGTAATCTATCCCCAAAAATATCCTGTGTTGTACGTCCATCTTGAGACTTATTTTCCGTGAATCTTGGTGTGCCTGTAAATCCAAAATACTGAGCCTTTGTAAAGAATCGTTTTACATCATTATGCATCTTTCCAAACTGGCTTCGATGACACTCATCAATGATAAAAATAACCTTTTCGTCTCTGTAAGCTTCAAGGTCTTTTTTGTAATGGTCAGTCTTTACAGCAATAGCCATCTTTTGGATTGTACTGATGATAAACTTTTTGTTAGGGTCTTTAATTTGCTTTGCAAGTACATAAGTCTTATCAGTAGCGTCAACGCAGCCTTCTTCAAAGCTATTGAACTCTCGCATTGTCTGATCATCAAGGTCAGCTCTATCTACTAAGAAGAATACTTTCTTAACTGTTGGTTCCTTAGATAACAGCATTGCTGTTTTCCAGCTTGTAAGAGTTTTTCCTGAACCTGTTGTATGCCATACATAGCCGCCTTTATTTGTAAAGATAGCTTGATTATAAATAGCTTCTACAGCATAGATTTGATAAGGCCTCATTACCATAATTACCTTCTCAGAATCTTTGATAATCATGTACTTATCTATTATCTTTGTAAGACGCACTTTGTCGAAAAAGCTATCTGCAAATTCGTCAAGCTTGTTAATCCTTTTATTGGCTTCATCAGTCCAATAGAAGGTTAATGATTTCATAATACGTTTCTCTTCTGTATTAGCAAAATATCTTGTCTCAACTGCATTTGAAACCACATATATTTGAACGTAATGGAATAACCCCTTATAGCTATGAATTCTATAACGGTCAATTTGATTAATTGCTTCTTTGATATCAACACCAGAGCGTTTTAATTCTATCTGACATACTGGTAGACCATTTACAAGAATAGTAACGTCATATCTATTCTTGTACTTTCCTACTACAGTAATTTGATTAGATACCTGATAATGGTTCTTATCTGGGTCATTTGAAAATAGCTCCATATAGATTTCTTTCCCATCATCAAGCTCGACAGTAAATTTATCTCTAAGCTGCTTCGCAGATGCATAGATACTTTTACTATCAATGATATTCATTACACGATTAAATTCTGCATCACTTAATGGTCGTTCTAATGTTGTAGTATTTAATCTTTCAAGTTCTTTTCTAAAATTTGCTACAAGAGCATCATAATCTTTTAGAACTATTCTTTCATAACCCTGTCCCTCAAGCTTTTGCATTAATCTCTCTTCGAGCTCTGCCTCGCTTTGATAGCCCATTTTTATTATTCTCTCCCTATTATTTTTATGATTCTATAATACTTGAGTACCCGTCCAATAAATCTCCAATATGGATTTTATAACTCATTATATATAAGTATATCATAATCAGTGATGTTTCCCATTTTTAATTTTGATAAAACATTGTAATAGTCACATTTCTAAGCACTCTTTTTACAATAAAAAAATACATCACAAAGTGATGCATTCCCTCTCTCTAACTATGTGATAATGATTTTATCATATCCCTTTTATATATACTAAAGCCTTCATTTCATTCATCTGGTTTTTTCTAATTTTATTTTTCATATTATATCTCTTGCTTTTTAAATAAAAAACTATATATTCTAAATAAAACCCTTTAAATTCAAGCTTTATCTGTTTTCCTAATTATTCTTATATTATCAACTTAAAATAAATCTAATTCTTCGTTTTCTCTAACAACAGATTCTGGATCTAGTTCTCCTTCACTGATTAGTTTATAGTAGGCTTCCATGCAGACTATTGAAGTTTCAACAATAGTTCTATTCGCAATAGGTTCAACCTTTCTATCGGCAAGACTGTCAATGGCAACTTCTATTGCCTCATTTGTGTCTCTATCGAATCTTCCCACAACGATTGCCTTTACGCCAGGCTGTGATAACCATTGATAAGCTTTATTCTTTGTCATTTTCTTCAGCCAATAGACTACCCGTGTCAGTAGGATAGTCGAATTAATCTTTCTACCCTCTGACACGGGTGGCTCTTTCGGAGCTATTTAGTTTTTATCATTTTAGATAGTTTGTTTATAAGCTTATAATCTGTATCAGTTAGTCCATCCCAATCCAAATTATTACCTTCGGTATTGATATCGAATTCTTGATCAACTATAGCATTTAATACAGATTGTAATGCATTATAACTTCTTTCAATATCTTTCATTATTTTCAATCACTCTCATTAGACTATTTCCTTCATTAACAATATTCGCAGCAAGGAGCTGTACATCCTCCTTCTCCGTTGCCCATGGGACAATTTCTACAGCCTGCATCGTCTTTTAGATATTTATTATCTTTAGATTCAATATAGTCTATATACTCTTGCCTAGCTTGTTCTTCAAAACAAGCGATGTCGTCTATTAGAAATAATGTTAATATTGGCAGTTCTCTTGTAATACCTTTTAAGTGCTTTGCCACACCTTCAGGCTCGCCATAATGTCCACAAAGATTTGAAATTAATTTTTTCTTGAAGAAAATAACTTCTATTAGTTGCTTTATATCTATCACAATTCACACCTCCAAATAATGAGACTATCCCTGTCATTGCAAGGATAGTCGGTTTATTTTTCTACCCTCTGACATGGGATGCTCAATTGGAGCTATTTAGTTTTAAGCAAATGCCATCTGTCCTGTTTCGGTTTCTTTGACATTTATATTTGGTTTTCTTACTCCCTTTAATTCTGGCAAATTAGCCTCTACAATGACTTTTGCCATAATTGGACAAACAGAGTTTCCAATTCTAAGGACCTGATCTTTAGCCGTTATTGGTTTCCAAGTAATATCTCGATTAATAATATAATCTGACGGAAAACCTTGTGCCATTTTTAATTCTTCTGGAGTTAGCATACGAAGAAATATATCTTCTACTTTTCCATTTTTTAGAATAGCACTAATAAGAGCAAATCTATCCTTAGTAACAATAGTATGTAGTGGAGCATGTAAATCAGAACCAACTCCCTGTCCGTAATATTCCATAATGAATTGATATGCTGTTGCCTTCCTCTTAGTAGTTGGGTTTAAGACAACTGTTCTACAGGGATTAGGATTGTTATAGATAAATTTATCTATTCCTCTATGGATTCTGTTCATAGTCTTTTCTGCAAGTGGTTTCTTTCTAGCATGTATAGAAAGTCCAATATTTTTACAATCTATCACGCTTTTAGCTTCAATCCATCTTGCTTTATTGCCAAAGCCATATTCATCATGTGATGCTTCTGGCCAAACAATAGGTTTTCCATCTTTTCTAAAGATAGCAAACCATCTTTTTCGGATAGTTGGAGCACCATAATCTGCAGCAACTAATTCTTTAGATTCTACTTCATATCCAATTTCTTTCATTGCATTGATGAATCGATTATATTCCTCGCCTAATCGTTCTTTGATTGGCTGTCCATTTTCATCTAACGGTCCCCAGGTTTGTATTTCAGGAACGTTTTCCATGATGATTACATCTGGCTCAATGGCTTTAGCATGTTTATAAACAGACCATGGAAGGATTCTTAATTGATTGCTCAGTGGTACGCCGCCTCTAGCACGACTAAAATGAGTGCATGAAGGACTCGACCACATTAAGGCAACATGTCTACCAGCTACATATTTAACTAAGTCTACCTTAAAAATATCCTCGGTTAAATGAAGTGTATCGGGATGGTTAGCCATATGCATTTTTATGGCACCAGGATCGTGATTAATTGCAATGTCAACTTCTCTTCCTGTTGCCATTTCTATTCCCACGGAAGCACCACCGCCACCTGCGAAACAATCAATAATAAGATTGTCTGATTTATCCTCTAGATTTTTAAAATTAATAACTTGCATATTATCCTCCATATGAAAACTACCCCCTACTAGAGAAGGATAGTTTTGTTTTTCTTCCCTCTAGTATGGGCGTCTCCAGTTGGAGATTTAGTTAGCAGCATTATTCAGTGCAAGACATTCTTCATCAGTATCATCATATATATACTCATGAAGTGCTAAATCATCACTGTCTTCTGCAAGTTCTCTTACACTTTCAATATCATCAAAAGTTGTATTAAAGTAGTCATTCAGCATCTTAATGGCTTTTTCTTTAGGCAACTCGAAGTACGTATCGCATGAAAGTTTTTTTCCTGCCTCTGTAGTTGAGTTGTTATCCCATATATCAATAAAATACAACCCTGTAAGAGTTACATCATTGGTCCTGATATCCGCACAATCCACCTGAGCAGAATAGATAAGCTCTGCTCCAGATGCATATTTATCACGAATACGAGCCCACATATTAATGTATGGGCCGTTTGCATCATCATCTGAAATGGTTAGTTGTTCGCCATTCCAGTCATAGCTACAAATATGACCTCTACAACCGATTTTCGTACCTTTTTTATCATAGACAAATCCGTCTCTGTATACTCCAATACCCGAATTGATAATAATATGTCCAAGCCACCCTTTTGGCGATTCTATGCTAGATGTTAGCCATTGGTCTTTTAACATCTTAGCAATATACTCTAATCCTTTCTTTTGCTCGTCTGTATAAGCATTAATAGTAATGTCTGTTGAACAACATGTACTCATAATAATTCCTCCATAATAAAAAGCTCCCCGAAGGGAGCTGGTTAATAGTTCCCTATCGGGTTACTCCTTATGTAGGAGTCGTTTTCTTAAATGACGATATTAGCATTTAAATTCATATGATGCGTAGTCAACTGATACGGCAAATTTACCGCTTTCAGTTTGAAATTCAGGCACTAATTGGTAATATACTTTGCCACCTTTTACATTAGCGAATATACCGCCTAGATGACCGCAAAACCAATCGATTCCGTGTTCTCTACACCATTTGATTAAATGCTCATTGATAGTGTTTAAAGTAAATTTAAAATCAAATATAATGTCTTTTTCCATTGTTTCTCCATTTATTAACTTGCTATATCTAAATAATCAAATAGATTATATTGATAATAATTGCTACGCTTCTTTTTCTCTTCTCGTTTTTTTGCACGTTGTTGCTTTTGAAATTCTCGATATTCTCTTGTAAATTCATAAGACTTACCAAATACAAAATTCATAGCCTTGTATAATTGTGGTTCGTATGTTTCAAATGTTTCTATCTCTTTTTCAAGATTTAGTGCCATCGGACAACCACAGCAGCCAGTTCTGGGCATTTTGTAGACTGAGTATAGTACAGAGTTTGTAATTCCACAGAACTCATTGTATTCAGCTTTATCTTGATTGGAATACCAGAAGATAGGTCTATACTGATCTACTTTGTCTTTATCGCCGTATTCGCTTAAACAGCTTTTATAAGCATCGGCTCTGGCTCCACCTTCAGCTCGTCTTGTACCACTTATAGATAGGTCAAAATTCATTTGATGAATTGCCTCTTTGATGACATCTTTTTTCGCATATTTACAACATTTATTTGCGACTGGGAAATCAATGCCACCTTTTGATACTATGAACTCCTTTAAATAAGGATTATGATTTATATCAAATTTTGAAGGCTTCCCATCATTGTATTTCGCATTACACCACCACATAAGTGCAGATACACAACCATAATAATAATTACCGTTGTATTCTACCCATCTATCAAGTGAAAGGGTTTCTTCGTCAGGGTTTTCTCTGTTAGCTACTATGTCTGCTACTGTAAGTTTCTTACAGTACTTATCTAGTAAGACTTCTAGAGGTTCATCTTCCCATTTAAAGTCGTATCTTTGTAATCTCATTATATACTCAGATACATTCTTGCTTATTAGTGGTACACCAAACTCCTTTACTGCTAAAGGAATAGGTTTTTTTGCTTTTAGTCGTACGATATTAATATGGTACTTAGCTTCGAGATAATCGAGATGATTTTTTGTTCCAGATGCCCGCGATAAGGGTGGAAATATAGTTTTTCAAAAAAGTATAATCCTCGTTTTTCTAATTATTTCATAGTTAAAAAAACAGCTCCTCACCCATGAGGAGCTTATATAAATACTTTCTATCATTTTATATAAATATATTATTTATAACAATTAATCTTCAATATTCATTTTATATAACTTTTTAATAACTTCAATTCTATGTAGTTCTATACTAAATACATATGTATAACAAATTCCATATAGTTTTAATCCTATCCATTTTGAATAATACTGAAAAATAATCAATAAGGATATATTTAGAATTGGATTTTAATACCTGGCAATTCTTAGTACTAGTAAAAGTATGGCGGCGCAGTTTGTGAAGATGTACTTATTTAATACCTAGCAATTCTTAGTACTAGTAAAAGGTCAAATTTATCTTAATAGAATTGCAAATAATAGAAAGTAATTATTTTTAAATTATTATCTCAGTTTGAATCCCTTCAATATGTTTTATTAATATTTCATAGTCCTCATACTTTGAGGGAATCATTAATTGCTCATCCTTCAATTTGATTTCTACTAAATCCTTTATTTCCATGTCTGAATGTCTTTCCTTTTCATCCCACTCCCAACATATAATCTTTCTTACATTCATACTTCCATGAGGTCTTGCAGTAGCTGCATCATTATCAAATATTCTTGCTAAAGCATTTTTTAATGAATATATATCTCGTTCTGTGCAACCTGTCTTTGAAGCAGCTTTTATGTTTAATCCCCCATAAGCTCCAAATAATCCGTATTCAACAAAACTAGCTCGATTATTGTATCCTGAACCTTCATTCGTTCCATCGTCGTTTTTATCGATTGCATATGAACGATTTGTTCTTACATCTTGTATTATTACTGGATTATATGTAACAGGATTTTCAATTGTTATTGGTCCTGTAGCTTTTAACATTAATTTGCCAGATAAATCACAAGCACCAAACAACCTATAATCAATAAACTTACGTGCTCGCTCTTCAATTTCTGATATATCATCCTTTTTGTTATAATTTAATTTTTGTACAACAGTTTCATCATTCTCTGTAAAGTGTAATAATTTATGACCATCTTCATAAAGAACATGTCTAATTTTATGTTTTATACATTTATCAGTTATCATGCACCTATTATCGCTCAATAATCTTGGAGTTCCATATAATGGATCTCCATTAGGATTAGCCATAAATACATCAAATATTAATAAAAATCGAAAGTTATTCATCTGTTCCATTCTCCTTTTTTCGTATATCTTCCCAATACTTACCAAACACGCAATCCATAGCTATCAATGCTTTTCCCCCCAAAGCTCTATTATTAAATCCATTCGATTTACTCAGCTCATTTGATATTATTTGGATGTTTAGCATTATTTTCGAATAATCTCTATAATCATCTTTTATATATTCATCAATTAATTGTCTTATTCTCGCCCAATTTAAATCCGGTCTACGAAAGAATACATCTTTATAATCTTGTATAACAGTATAATTAGTTTCCTTTCTATAATTGTATTTTTTCTCAGCGAGACATGCCCACGCATATAGCTCTCCCAACTTGTACTCATTCGTTTTTCTTATATTTTCCATATTTATACTCCCCTTAACAAATGGATATAATTGGCTTAATTCATATACATTATAAGGATCTGGATTGTTAGGCAACTTTACATACCAGTCTAAAATCTCTTTATATTTTTTTGTTATTACGCTTTTAAAAAATTTTGAATACAATTCATTTATTATTACTGTTTCTTTTCCTGCAATCAGATCAACAATGTTTTTCGGTTTTAATAATTGATAAACCCCCTTATCATCATTTTTTATTGATATTTCTATCCAATTCTTTATTGCTTGAATGATATCCTTTGATTCTTTGATTCCATAACTAAAAGCATTATATGTTGAAACTCGACCTTTATTAATCGCATCAAATTCCAGATATATAATTCCTCTGCCACTAGCTCTTTTTTCTATAGCTTTATATAGTTTTTCAATGAATAAATCATCTTTTGCATCTAGTTTGTAAAATAATTCAAACCCTTTAATGCTCAAATCTATTGGTGCAATTGGACTACCATCATCAGTCCCAAAATAAAACCACCTACTGTATCCCTTTGGCGTATATTGCTGCTTAATATTATAATATGCCTGCATACATTCCAAATCAGTTGAAAGTGCTATTTTTACAGTATCACTATCCTCATATCTTCCATGATAATAAAGATTATATGCCGTCGATGGCATAAGATTTGTTTTTATAGGGGAACCTGTTCTAAGCTTAATACAGCTAGTCATTTCACCGCTTGCTTTGTCCCCAATAACATCACAATGTCGTGCGTTTTGACTAATCCTATCCCATATATATGAAGAAGCTTGCCTCACTATTTCTTTTTCTTTCCATAGCTCAACACGTTTTTCTGTCAACTTATCCAAAACTACAAATCTTATAACAGCATCCTCTTTTTCAATATCTAGTTTTGCATTCGACTCGACAAAAGATATTATCGCACCTATATATTTATTAGGCATATAGTCATAAAAGTCTTTTAATCCCTGCAAATATATTTCTTTTGACTCAGTAATTAACATTCTATTTTGCAAATAAAATAAATGAGGTTTAATATATTTACCTGAGAATGCTTCAGATGGTACTCCATCAATTAATGCAATAGGATTGATGGTTTTGGAATCCTCTCTTTTTACATTTTCCACTGCAAGTAGCTTTCCATCATCATCAATAACCACATTAAAATCTGCATATAACACACTACATCCAAATGGTATTTTTATCTCATTTGGTCTACTATTCATGCCTCTTCCAAGTCTTGCAAGCAAATTAACAATCAAGATTTCTTCCACTCCCTATAGCACACACGACGATTATCAAATTCAATAATTCCATTTTTCATTTCTTGAAACCAAAAACCTGCTTTTTTTATTTCATTTGTTTTTTGTGATTTTATAAATTCATAAAACATATAAACTGGCTCTATATCAGAAATAGTATCGTAATATCCTTCACCAGAGCCAAACTCGCAGCCTTTGTAGTATCCCACACAATTCCCACTCCCCAATCGAATCATATCTCGCCCACCATATTGTATTGCTCCTTCTATGCGTTTATCATGACCCAAATGATAATCAGGACGCCCATAAAAATGATTATCTTTTTCATAATGGGCTTGAATCTGATACCTTGGTTTTTTCAGATACAGATAAACATATCTCATCCTTTTTTCATATCCAGTAAATTTAAAACTCGGAGAAAGTATTGATATTCGCTCATAATCTATAGGTGATAATACTCTACATTTTTCAACAACCCATTTGATGCCTGGCTTATAGTAAACTCGTTCAAGTATACCAACCAATGATGAATAGGTCGGCATAGGATACGAGATTCGCTCACAAGAGAGCTTACTTTGTGGTGTTGTAAACATAGCTAATTCGCCAAACACTTCTATTGAAAAAGATTTACTCCTTTCCATTGCCATTGCCTCTTTTTAATCGTTCTATTCGTTCTTTTTTGATATTCTCATCAGATAAATAAGTCATGGCTCTTGCTCTAGGATTCTCATTCAATCGAATATTGATCAAATTATTTTCTTTTAATACTATTTGAGCCGCCATATCATCTAACTCCTGAAAAGCTGTCTTATACTTTTCTAGCTCCTCTTCAAGCATTTTTATACGTTCTTTATCATTCTGCTTTTCTTTAGTTAAATATTTTTCAAAATTACTATTACTATCCATTAGCTGAATAATACGCGTATTTGCCTCATCTAATCTTTGTTTATTCTTCAAGACAACCTCTCGCGCCTTATTAATGAATTCTTCAAGTTCATATAGAACAATTTGTGATGTCTCACCTTTTATCCTGTTTTCAAAAATAAACTTTTTGGCATTAAAACTTTTTACTAATATCAAATCTTCTTGTGGTATTTTCTCTGCAATATATAATTTCCTTTTCTTTTCATACTCTCGTAATACTTTTTTTACAGGTTCTTTTTCTGCATCATCTCTGGTAAACCCCGGATAAATCAGCTTTGCTTCACGAACTATATCTGCTCTTCTAATTTCCGGCAAATATAAACCATGAGCATCAATTTTATCGATAATATGTTGAGTAAGATCTTCTAATTCTTTATCACTATATTTCGTCGGTCTCCCCATATAACTCCTCACTTTTTTTTGTATAATCTTGAATTGTTCGAATTGCTTTTACCGCATTTGTTTTATTTCCAAGTTCAATGAATTTCTTCAAATCCTCAACTTTTTTATCTATTTCGAATTGAAGTTCCGCTTCTTTATCAATTTCACTCTTCTTATTTGGTTCAAAGTATTCACACCCAATCTCACAGCCATTTTCACTTGCACATTTAGAAATGTCATCACAATGACAGTATCCTCCAATTACTTGAATACGCTCTTCACTATTCCAATATTTATTCTTTTTAATAAATTTTCTGCCATTACGATATGCTAACGACATAAGCCGCGATTTATTCATATTAATGCTATTGTTGTAATAATGACATGAAGATGAAATTGAGTCATGACCTGCAAATTCCATTATTACCGAAGGTGATATTCCCATAACAATCATATTTATCATAGATAGATGTCGTAGATCTCCTAATCGCCAATCAGAAAACCATTTATTCTTTGTGTATTGAAGATTGCTCTTTTCCTCATCAAATGAAACAAGCTCATATCCCTTTTCGCTCATTAGTTTTCCGCAAAACATCTCTTTTATTCTTTCCAGATGATATGCTTTAAAGCAATCTGACCATTTTGTATTTAATATCTTATTCAATGAATTATTACAGAAAAATCTATCCTCAGAATAATCACCATAGTCATCCTTAACCAATGCTTCATACTCTTTTACAATTGCTGCAATTTCTTCTGTAACTTTATATAATGATATTGGATAATCTATATCTACATTATTAGTTATTATTCGGTTTTGCCTCTTTCTTGCAGATTGTCTTATTCTAAGATAATAACCGTCTTTTTTTTGTATCAATGGTCTTCTTGGTAACAAGCAAAAAGCTCTAGTTCTTGATGGTATAACTCCACAAATTATCCAAAACAGATAGAGTGGACCATAGATTATTTTTTCGTTGTCGTTTGCATTATTCCAAAAATCTTTAATTTCAAAATCAAATACATAGTACGTCCAAAAATCAAATGCTAATTCCCTAGGTTTTCCATTTGACTCATCCACATTAGATATGTTTAATAATTCATCAACCTCTTCTACAAATAGATCTAAAAAACTTGCATAATCTCTTGCCTCATTTTCTGTAATTATTTCTTTGCTTTTTTCAATTAGACCATTAGTTGAATTTATTATTCTTATTAATCCGTTTATTATTTCTCTTACACTTGCTAAAACCCTATCATCAACTAACCCAATACAATATTTTTTTAAGATCTTTATAGTTTCATTTCTGGTCAAATCTCTTATTCCCACAGAGACATTAAAATAATTAATGCTTACTTGATCATATTTATCCGTTAAAGTCCAATTCATATCATCAAAACTACAAAGATGAATACCTCGTTTTTTTTGCTCATCAAAAATAACCTCAAACGGATAATCCGAATCCGATGATGTTATATCTAAATCCACTCTTTCATTTGGAATATGTGAGTTTGCGTATGTCCGGCATAGCATAATTTATTCCATCCTTTTCATATAGTTCAATCAAGTATTCTCTTAGTTTCAATTCAATTGGTATAGAATCAATGAAATCAAAGATACAATTATCTATGTATTCTATTTTTTCTTGTTGTATTTTGATGGTATTAATAACGACAAAATATTCATTAGAACGATTATCTATTTGCCCCAATAATTCTACTGTTCTTTTTTGTCTTTCTTTTATTTTGTTGACTCTATATAAAAGGTTATATATATATTGCCAAGAATATATTCCATACTTACATAGATACTCATGCTCTGGTGTCTTTTCACCACAATTGAAGCACCCTTCTTTTCCTATACAATTAGGATTTCTTCTACCCGTTAATGCCTCATAAAGGCATCTAACACTTTTTTCGTTTGCATTATTATCATCCATCAGCCTCTTGATAAATGAATCATACTTTCTATTGAACCCTACTTTTGAAACTGATGCATTCAATAAGCTAATTGCTTCTATTTGCATTTCAATTTTTGCTGGTTCAATATTCATTTCATCTATCCGAGTACATCGTTGCATAAAATCCAAATTTTTATAATCAGACTGTAACATTTTGGCTAACGCATTTTTGTAATGACCAAGCGTACCTACTAAGAAAAGCCCCTCAGCTATCTCATCTACTGTATATCCATCAGACAAATGCGGAATGTAATGAAATATTGTTTTCTGACCATGTTCATAATCTAACTTATGTCCTCGAATATAGGCAGCCACCATCTCTGGTAATGTTCTTATAGATGTTCCTAAAACTTCGTTTGCAGCATTACAATAAACAAGTAATAGCTCTTTATTCATTCGCCTACTTCCAAAAGGTTCTGGTCCTATAGCTAAATCATAATCTGAACCATATAAATAAATGTAATTACTTTTTTTTTGGACTTCATTCGTTAAGAGCTTTTTTCTACCTGATTTTTCTTTATGGTAAAACACTAATAAAATGTATAGTCCCATGACATTCCTAAACTCTTCAGGGCACATTGTGATTAATTGACCATTATTTTTTTCTGCAAGCTCGTATAAGTAGAGTACTCTTTCAATTTGTAACCAGACTTGTCTATACCGTTCGCTCTCATATATCCCTGCCTTGATATCCCTAATATAATCATCAATTTCTAATATCAACGGCCCCTTTAAATTTAGTATAGAGCCTCTTCGCCATGCACATACATAATGCATCGCCATATACAATAAGACTTGAGCAGCACCATCATTATTTAATGCTTTCTCTATAATGCTCGAATGCTTTATATAATCTAAATCAAATAACATTTGTCCTAGTCTAATAAATTGATCATATGTATATGGTTCTTTTTCTTCTCTAGTTGAGATACTCTTTTTAAACGCTCTTATATCAATTGTGTTTAGACTATAATTTGTATTCTCTCGACCAATTATTTCACTAAGATTATGTAAACATTTTCTTACATCTAAATATGTTCTTCTATTCGTACATTCATTTCTTATTTCGTATACTTCACTATCTGTAATCGATGATGCTTTCTTATCTAATTTTGCAAATAATGCTATTAAATTTAGTGTTCTAGAATTAATTGGTCCCCCACTTTTTACAGCTAGTGTTTTACTTATAGCCATTGAGATATTTATATCCACTTGTCTCCAAATGTATTCATAATTATCTTTTGGCAAACGCTTCAGATTAGTCTTAAGAAAATTTTCTAGTTCTTTTTTGTTCAAGCTACGTACAAGTACATCATGTTTTTTTGCATTTTTTATTAAAGCTTCTTCGCCTAATAATATTTTGTCATTCCAATTATTTGTATCCTTTACAAGCTCGATATACTCCTTTCTTAAAACATTTGTTAATCTAACATTTTCTTCTACCTCATATTCACCGAGTAAATATTTTAAACTTACATATTCACTATGCTCGTTATATTTTGACTCTAATTCTGAGTAAGAAAGACTACCTAATATTTTTTTTACTTTTTTTCTAGGTATCTCTTTAATTTGGACACTTGCATTTTCTTTTGCTTCAACTTCTTTAACTTTTTCTATAATCTTATTAGCTGCGTCTATATCTTTAATATCAATGTATTTATCTTTAAAAAATAAACTTTGCCAATCATTTTGTTCTAATGACGATAATCTTCTTTTTACTTTGGACTTTTCTTCTTTAGATAATCCTTTTGCATAAAGTAATGTATTAATAGATATATGTTGTTTCTCCCAATTAGATATTTTTTCTTGAATTGATGAATTGACTTTAACTATTCTTCGTTCTAAATCAATTTCTATTCCATTAATTTCAAATTCATCTAATTTGTTTATTACCTTAGACCCTAAACGGTAATATACTGGTTCTTGCTGTTGAAGTTTCATCTATACTCCCTATATCCTCAGTATTTAAGATATCTTTTGAAATCTTATTTTTTCCATAATTTATCGCATCGTCGAACACTCCGCCCTTTAATACGTATGTAATTGCTGATTTTTCTCCTTTATCGCCTCGATATTTCATTACCTCATCCCAGGAACATCCCATTCTTACTAGTTCACATGAGAAAAACTCTCTCAACATATGAGGTCCATAAAAGTTTTTCTGAAGGAGTGAAACATATTCCCTCTCTATGCCACCACGTTCCCATAAAATTGGAAATACGTACAATTCACAAATCTTTTTGAATTTTTTTTCATAACTTGTATATGTAATTGCCTTATTCCAGCCATCTGATAAAGTTTTATTTGTTACTAATGGACCAGTTGCCTCCCTTATTCTCCCCTGTGTAATTAACTCATACGATTCTATTAATTCCGCAAGTTGTTTCACAAATGCGGGGTGAATTGGAACAGTTCTTGGTCGCTTTATCCCCCCCACTTTTACTCCATCTTTTCTTAAATATCTTTGAGTACTAGGTTTCTTTAAATCAATTCGTATATCAATTGGTTCTATGCTTTCATCTATTCGCTTTGTTATTTCGTAACCTGCTCCATATATAGATTTACTTGACCTGACGTTACATGCCTCTGACGGACGCAAACCTGCTAATATTTGTAGGGCTATAAGCATGTAACAATCAATGTCATGTAACCTTGCCTGCTCCAATAATTCCACTATAAAAAAATCTGGCACCTTTCGAATTACTATAACACCATCTTTTGAGGTTTTCTTATAATATGTTAATTCATATTCCTTCCAATCATTAGAATTCATTCTTGTGATGTAATGCTCTTTCAAATTATCACACGCATTACTATTTTTCATATTTTGTAAGAATTCACTTATCCTATTTCTAATCATTTTTCTTGCTTGATTACTGATCTCATCACCATCTTTGGACCTTTTATCACAATAGTAATCTATATATCTTTGTGCCATTGATAGCTCTATTTTTCTGTAATCACTCTCAAAAAAGAACTCTTCTTCAGTTAATAAATAATTAAGGAAGTGGACAATAGTATGAAGATATTCTGAATAATCAAATCCCTTTCTTCTATTACTGGTTTTTCTTATTCCTAGAAATGAATTTGCAACGGAATAATATCCAATCATACTATCTTCTGATTCAAGTTTTATGAGCTCAAAGTGCATATTATTAATTGTCTTTTTGATCCAAATGTATCTCATCAAGAATCCCCCGTATTCTCTCGATTTCCCTATCGCTGAGCCCTGCTATTTCCTGTATTAATATCCATATTTCATCTTCAGTCATAATCTCACCTATTGCGCATTGCATTGCATTGCATTGCGTGTTTTTAGAATAATTATTTTCTTTCTTTTTGTCAACAAAAAAAGTAGCACTTTCTTTGTGCTACTTTTTATAAGCTTTTAACAATATCTTCTATTGTTTTACATGCCTCTATTAATTTTTTTGATTCTTGCTCCCCTATTTCATCCTTCTTTTCTAAAACACTATTTAATATTAGTTCACAATATTTCAAAAGTCTTCGCGCTGAATTTGATTCATGGTAGGTTTCTTCAACTAAAGTTTCTATCTTTATTTTATACCTAATATCTTTTAAAACAAAATCTGTTATCCCTAACTCTTTTTTTGCTCTAGTCACAAATGCAGAAAAAGAAGATTGTTTTATAATATTGTCATTTTTATCTACAAATAAATAGACGCCTTTTGTTCTAGGATATATTAACCTAAGCAATAAATTATATAGTTTATCATCCTCAATTACAAAGCATCCCTTTGTATTATGTAGAAATAATAAATGCTCGCTTGTTCCACGTGTTAATGTTAAGTCTTTTTTCTTAAGATTTAATATATCATTTAGCTCACCAACAGATAATTCATATAAAGATAAAATAACATAATAGTTATATTGTTTTCTCTCCAACATATATGATTTAATCAACTGGCACTTTTCAGTCAATTCATTTTTATTTTTTTTTGTACCCATCTTTCCTCATTGTTTCAAAGTCGAATAATCATTAATTCTATGCAACATAGTTTGTTTTTCAAATAATATAATCATATGTATTATAGCATTATATAACAATACCCGCATATATTTTTATGCGGGTAACATTTTATTATATTTTTTTATTGCTCGTTTTGTACACATGACCTCTGATGGGTCTTTAGTGATTACTTCTGTGACTAATATTTTTGCAATCTTATCGTTTACTTCTGATAGGACAATATCACCAGGTTTTACTGGGCTCTTCAATTCATACTTCCATTCATATTCTTTTGAATAAGCTATATTTTGCTTTTTTATTATCCTTCCCCGTATGACCTTTTTAGTAGAATTTGAAGTCGAGACTAATACGCTTGTTTTCTCTTTTGGATTAGGTTGCTCACTTAATATCACATATGTGCAATAGCCATCTATAATTTTGTTATTCTGATTAACAACAATACTATTAGTTTCTATTAATGCCTCAATCCCCATATTATCTTTGTAATCTTGATAAAACTTAAGTTTTCTCTTGCGTGGCGGGATCATATCTGAAATATCTATATCACTCAAATTCATTATTACTGTTTGCATTATTATTCTCCATAGATTCTTCTCCATCAATTAAATCATTAATATCGACCATCAAATACTCGGCTATTTTACAAAAGAACTGCAAATTGTCGGTCTGTCCTTTTTCATAGCGTATATATGACCTAATTGGAATTTCTAAATCATCTGCGACTTGTCTTTGTGATAAACCACGTTCTTGCCGCAATTTCTTTATATTATTTTTCATAATTGCCTCCATCATTAATTTTAAGCCCTTATAAAGCCTATTAATAGTGACAAAAATGGCACACTTTTATTTTACAACATATGGCCGGTTTTTCGGCCATATGTTTTTCTACGTTTTTATCTTACTCTTTTAAGTAAGAGGTGTGAAATGATAACTTACGATCCATTTTGGAAAACTATTCAAACATTATCCATTAGCCAATATGACCTAGAAAAAAAATACGGTTTTAGTCATGGAACATTAGATAGCTTACGACATAATAGAAGCATTACTATGAATACTTTAGATGATATATGTAACAGACTTAATATTGATATTCCCGATGTAATTCTATTCACACCTGATGAATAATTTTTAATAATCCATTCTAAGAATCCCTATGCTAAAAAGATTCCATAATCTTTCATTTACTACACTTGCTTCTTCCATAGATCTTTTAACAATATCCCAATAGTTTAAACTCTTTTTTTTATTCTTACAGGCTTTTTTTATCACTTTAAAATCTTGATTATTTAGATTTCCTATTTCTTTAAAATAAGCTCGTTCACATATCTCCTCTATATTTTCAATAAACGTATCCTTCAAACTTGAATTAATTCTTATAGCATATATATCATATCTATCTATACTTACAGGATTCAGATAATCATAACAATCTTCTAAAAAAAATAAGTCTTCCATTTCATCGGCAGGCACTGTAAATTCAAATCTTCCACATCTCATATTATCCTTCATCATCAAATATAATAATTTAGCATTATTACCATTTAGCATTTTCATCGAATTTAGTGTTTCCTTATCATGCAATACTATAAAACTTGGACTACTTAAAATCCCATATAATCCTTTCTTTAAGTCAAATTCTATTCTTACTCTTCCACTCTCATAATCTATATCAGCATTCTTCACTCCATCAGTATTTCTTATTTCTTCAAGTAGTTCCATATCCTTCATTTTCATCTCGTTCATTTCCATATCATCCATTTCCATATTGTTCATTTAACATTATCTCCATTCTATGTTTTATTAAATTAAATAGTACTATTTATGTTAATAACCATATAGTGACAATTTTGGCACTAAAAAAAGCCCATTAATATAGCAATCAAATGCTCGTCCTTTTTTAATAGTGGTATATAGAAAATTTGTGTGAAAAATTTAAACAGAATAAAAGCCATGTTAAATACATCCAGCTTATAAAAGGAGTAAATAACATGACTAATATACTTATAACTATTTTGGAAGGTTTAATAACAGATATTATTTCTGACTTATTAAAGATTGCTTATCACAAATTGATAAATAAGATACACAAAAAGTAGGTAGATTGCAGCTCTTCAATTATATTACAAAATATTATCTTTGTTTCCGTCCAACCATGATGAAAATGAAATATCTCATCACAATAGAGGTTTTGGCCGATAGAAAGAGCCGCAATTAAGCGGCTTTTTTCTTTTTACTTATTCATTTTTTAGCTTTCTTTTTAGCTAATTCCGCCTTATGTTCTCGTTCGTCGTAGTAGATTTTAGAAGGTTCTGGTGGCGAATCTTCATGGTAGAGCACACCGTGAGCCTCACCACATCGCACACAAAATTGCCAATAGATGGCAGAGATTCTTGATCTAGATAAATTAAAACGTTTAGCAATTTCAGTGGCAGAAAGTCCTGACAATCCTAATTTGATAATTTCTTTATCGCGTTCACTTTCACCGACATCATCAATAAATTGGATCAGATTATTATATGCAATTCGCTTGAGATTTCTATTCATATTTTTAATGTCTTTCGCTGGGTTTTAACAATACAACAGTGCTTATTATACGGTCAGCTTATGAATATAATGTGACCATTCCAAGAAGCAGCTACGCTGCAGGTCTCTACGAGCTCCTTGGATCACACGGTGCTGCAAGCCACCAAGGCTTGCCTAAATCGCACCTTAAATCGGAGACACAGAACCAGTTCAATTCTATTCTTATGAAAATGAAGAGGGCTATCATGTTTCAGATGAAGCAGCTCTAGATAAAAATCTGTATTGTAATGAATTCTTTTCAAACAGATAGTATTAATTCCTTTTTTTGCATCAGTTTGTTGCATACTTAGTATTTATTATTTAGAGTATATAGGGAATAGATTTTAGTTAACATCATGCAATGGAGAAAAATATAAATGAGAAGTGACGGAAAAAAGGGTGTACAAAAAAAGAACAGTAGAGATAGAAAAAAGGAAGAGAGAATAGCTAGAATAAAGAATAATGCAAAAATAGGACTGCTAAATGTTTTCATGTTTATTTTTGAATTAGCAGCAGCGATTATACCCAGTGTTATTGTTTATTATATGGTTAATTCAAAGCTTGATAAGAACAAAGATAATTTGATTTTTGTTTTACTTTTAGTTTTATTAGGATATTTTATTTTATATTTAGTAAAAGAACGTCCTGTTGTAGTGTTTAAATTTGGAAATATATGGAATAATTGTATAAATCCGTTAAAAGGTTTTTTAGTGTCTGGTCTAACCTCAATAATAATAGCAGTTATTACAAGTGAAACTACTTTAGTAATATTAATAGCTGTACATTTTGTTATATATGTTTTAACGGCTGCCTTTTTTTGTGCGACAATTGTTACAGCCACAAGAATTGCTGATTTAGATAATAAGATGGAAAAAGATGGGGTCAAACGCTTTCCACGATATTTATGCCTTTTTTTTAGAGGTGCACTATTATTTAGTCTTATTTTCGGTTTATTGAGTTCAGTTGCATTTCTACTATTACGTTGGATAGTAAATCTTATAAATTAAAGTATTATCGACTTAGGGGGATAGTAATAAGGGGATATAATTGATTAAGAAATACTTCAAAATAGTTTGATAGTTTTGCTATAATATTAGTGATATTTTTTGTTTGTACAAAAATTATTCTCCAACCTTGAGAGATAATTAAATGCAGAGATAATCTGGTATTCTCCTATCAGGTTCAGCTTAGAAGGTGACATTAATTGTCCGCTATCTCGTGCATAATTGTTGTGATGGAATCAAGGAGAAAGGAGAGCACTGTATGGCAAAGACAAAAGTGGTGTCATCAAAAACTCATACCAAGACACAACTTGATGATTATGCAAATCAGCATAATCCCAATAACAAAGCATACAAAGCGCGAATACAGAATGACAAGATGACCAAACAACGGTCAAAAAAAGCATTGGCACACAAGGCTAAGAAAATAGCAAAACGCCAGGCGGAATTTGATGAAAAATATGGTCTTAGTTATCCGCTAGAGTGGTTTTGCTACAGTAATCCATTCGATTAAGAATCGCAAAAAGAGGACTGCATTGCAGCCCTCTTTTTAATATATTACAAAATATTATCTTTACTGACGTCATTAATTGCACCGCACACAGTACACTTCCATTGATTGGTGGATGTATTGAAATTTTTTTGTATATTTAAAAAAGTTTCACATTCATCGCAAAACCATAGAACAGAATTATCGAATAATTTTCTTTTCATAGAATAGCCACAATCTGGACATTTCCATATCCTTTTCATAGGTCCTAGATACATATTTTTGCTTCTACATGCAGGACAATCAGTCCATTTTTTAACATGCGCATACATACTGCCTGTCCAATCGATAGTTTCGTATTCAAATCCTTCAAAAGGTATTTTGGTATTGCAATAAGGACAAATAGTGAATTTTCTATAAGTATCTATACATATTTGTGCGTTACATGATTTGCAAGTTATTTGTGTTGGGACCATTCTTATTCCTCCGTTTAAATACTATCAAAAGCAACTTAAAAGAATTATTGTAGCAACTCGCTTCTGACATATCCGATTGAACCATCGTATTCTATCTCTGTCCAGCCATTTAAATCCTCTGATTTAATTGTTATTATTTCATCCTTATATGCAATAGCTAGTTTATCCGAAGAAGAATCAGGTTGCATTCTTATATTTATAGTAGATTTTAATACATATTCGTCACCAACAGATAATCTATTATCTGAAATTGGTGTTTCGTCAATAGTAGCAGTATGTTCGTTGCTAGACTGATTTATTGCGGTGTGTGGTGCATCGGAAGTGTCCTCTTGTAGTGGGATAGGATAGGCATTATTGTTACTATATTCGATTAAATAATCTAACAACAATAATGCACGTTCTTTGGTCATCGAATATGCTGCCATATAATCTTTTTTTTCTAGTTTACTATCACGCTCTGATATCCAATCCAATTCTTTTTCTTTAAGAGAGTTCATAAATGTAGAATCTTTTATGTCATGCAAGTTAACCCAAATTTCATTAAGATATTGGTCCCACATGAGATATAGTTGTTCTTCTGAGAGACCGCTATCATTATTGTAATACTCGCATGCATCTATGGTTTGTTGAACGAAATCATATCCATGAAATGCATAATGCATGTTGGAATTAGCTAAAACAACAAATGGTAAATACCAACCTTCAGTATCATATGGTGCATCATAAAAATCTTTTCCAATCCAACTATATTCATCACTATCTATGGTATTAACATTTTTTCCAGGTAGATAGAAATATATGTCCCCCGCATTTTCCAAACCATATGGTTCAGTATAAAAATAGTGTATACCATCAACTATTTCATCAGTATCTTTAGGATTTTCGTAGCTTATACTATTAATTGTTGTTTTATACGTTAGATTATCAATTTTTTCTAGAGTACCTAATTGACCATTGAAAGCACAGTAATATTTGGTACCATTTGGAGCCTCTGATGATATTGAACCAGCATCGGTATCTGAGTATTCACCATAGAAAGATCCATCATTTTTAATGCGTAAAGTCGTACGCCATGCGCCAGCTCCACTTCCAAACCAAAACTCAGTTGTATTTAAGCATTCATAGGAAAAGTTAAACTCTTCTTCACCTGAGTCTTGCACATCTGTGTTTTCTAACACTTCAGAAGGTTCGTCAAGACTGTTAGTACTTTCATGTTTAGTTTGACTGCAGCCAGTAAATGCCAATGTTCCAATTAATAATGTAAAAACTAATCTTTTGGTTATCATTGTTTATCTTCTTCACTTTCTAATTCAAGTGCATTAAGTTTTCTGGCTACAGCATTTATTTTTTCATTATAATCACGCTCATAATTTTTTTGTAGAATCTTTGCAATTTGATTCAGTCTTGTATCTATGTCCATTAGCGCACGAGGCACTTGAATCAAAAATACTAAGCAAAAATAAAGAAGAACTAGCGATAAAATTATACATAGAATAAAAAATATTGTTGTCATATACCCCTCCCATGTTACTGTATTTTTAAATTACATGCTCTTTTATAATAATTATATTAACACCAAAAAAGTAATTTTGATATTAACAAAATAGTATTAAAATAAACGTATGCGCAAGTTGTATTAATTAGTGATAGGCTTAGCCAGATAATCTTGATTAAAAGTAGTATTAAAATAGACGAACGTCTGTTATAATACGGAATAAAGGAGATACTAAATCATGATATATGGATATGCACGTATTAGTAGACCGCAGCAATCAATTCAAAGGCAAATTAGAAATATAGAAAAAATATATCCCAAAGCTCTGATTCTTCAGGAAGCCTATACTGGAACTAAAATGGAACGTCCTGAATGGATGAAACTATATAAAAGAGTAAAAGCAGGTGACACTATTGTATTTGATAGTGTATCTAGAATGAGCAGAACTGCTGATGAAGGGTTTTCTGTTTATAAAGAGCTATTTGATAGAAATGTCAATCTGGTATTTTTAAAAGAGCCTCACATTAATACGGATACATATAAAAGAGCTCTCCAAAATAAGGTTAAACTTACAGGTGATAAAGTTGATCTAATTTTGAAAGGTGTTAATGAATATCTAATGGCTTTAGCGGAGGAGCAGATTAAAATTGCATTTGACCAATCTGAGAAAGAAGTTATGGACTTAAGACAACGTACTAGAGAAGGTATTGAAACTGCAAGACTAAATGGTAAACAGATTGGACATAAACCTGGAGTGCCTAGGGTGGCTAAAAAGGAGGCTCCATCCAAAGCTATGATTTTAAAGCTTTCGAAGTCATTTAATGGAAATCTTTCTGATGTTGAATGTATGAAACTGGTAAATTTGAGCAGAAATACCTATTATAAATACAAAAGGGAGTTATCTTTAAATGAATAATCTTAGTCCTGGTGATACAATTATAGAAATACGAGAAGGGAAAATAATTACCCCTTTTAATTTGAAAACTTTTGGTGCAAGTGGAGTGTGGGCACTATATGGTATCGAATTTAATGAAAAAAAAGAAGAATGCTTAAATGTAGGAGTGTCTACTAAAGAAATGGATAAAGAGATACTATACGATGTTGCTTGTTATTTACATATTGATTTTAAGCGCTTGGATAAGGGGACAGAAAAATATATTAATCAATTTAATGATCCAGATGAATTTTTGTATATAAAAGAACAACAACTACCATATCTATACGCATATATAGCTACCAAATTTCCTTACATACGTTTTGAATATGTATCTAGTAAGAATACTCGTGCAGTGGAGAAGGAGTTTGCTCATAATCACCATGCACGTTATTGGAGAAATGGATATCCATTTGGAATAAAACAAAATAGAAGAAAAGAGAGCTCATAATGAAGCGAGGGTTTGAAAAAATCTCAGTCATTCTATAGTTTAATTATATAAAAATAATACCGTCAAAATAACTATATCTCAAGTTAAAATGACAGTATTGTAACTATCTTTCATCAAAATGTTAAATAACTATTTTCTTCTAACAAATGGCTTGTCTTCCATATATTTGGACTTTCCTGCAATCTCCTTATCCTCGTACTATTAACATACAATTATTCTCATCATCTAATTTTGCACCTATAGAAACATTAACGCGAATATCTATTATCTTGCGCTCATCATGTATAAATTCTCGAAATTCTTTTTCTGTAAAATCTAGCGTTATACTGTCATAAATTTTATACTCATAAGAATCGTTTTCAATATTTCTTTCTACATCAATTTCACTTGTAGTAGGAGAATAAATATCAACATTTATGCTATTTACTTTTATGAATAAACCATCTGAAGTTGTAGCAATACCAGTATTAGTTCCAGGAATAAAGTTGCAAATCTTTTTTGCTAAGTAGTCCTCATGCTTTTTTCGATGTTCATAATCAGTACAAGCAAAAACTGAACCTGCTCCTAAAAATTTAGTAAACTTCTGTCCATCAAGTTTTTTTCTAAATTCTGAATCAGTTAAGCCTTTTTCTCTTTTCATTTCGTCAATTTTGAATTCTTTATCCAAGACTTGGTACATCCAATTCCAAAGGTTGATTAGCGGATCGTTTATAAAAAGTCTATTTAATCCATCTTCCAAATAACTAGTATAATGTAAACATTTAAATATTCTTACATTTTCATAATTTTTTATGTTATCATTTGGAATACTATAATTTGAGAATGCCTTCTCAAATCTTTCTCCTAATGCTTTTTTTATTTTATCTTCTACTATTTTTTGGATATCATTTGTCTCGTAATTTCTTTGACTAATAGCTGCCTTCTCTATTACTTGTTGTTTATATTTTGCTTTCATCGATATATCAAAATTCATAAGTACATCTTCGATAAATCTATTATCGTTTTTTTCATAATCAACCTCAAAAATTGTGTGCAATTCCATAAGTTGTTTTTTTAAGTCTTCTCTTTTAAAATCGCTAAGGTATTGAGAATATGTATCAACATTAAGCATTGATTCTATTCTACTATTGCTAAATGAATAGAAAGCCAAAAATAAAACAGAGAACAGGTAATACTTTTTTATTGAATTGTCAATAATACAGGTTTTAGCACTTGAATGTATTGGGAATAGCTCATATCTATCTAGTGTTCTTAATAACTCTTTACCTAGATTATCTGTTAAATCTAATCTCGAGTCAGATAACACAAAATAAAAATTAGTTATTGATTTAATGACTCCTTTATCTAGGAGTATATCTTGTATTTCTTTTTGCGACTCTATATCTATACATTCTTCAGTCTCATCAAAGGCTAAGTAATACATAAAGCAATGAACAAGCATTAGTCTTAAAACAATTTGTTCATTATCAATAGTATAAATATTTCTAATTCCATTGAGGAAAAATCCATTCTTCACAAACTCAGTAAGAGAGTTCATGAGATATCCACGACATACATTAAAGTCTCTAATTGCCATAGATTGTCTATAGATTGGTCCTAACTCCTCAGGAATAGTTGATGTTGTATATCCATATTTATCTGCTATAAGACTCTCCCAGTATTTTTTATCAACAATGTTATTCTTTGCGTATTGCTCTTTCAAGTAATATCCTAGCACATCAGCTAAACTATATATTGAAGAAATCTCATCAGATTTCCTAGAGGAATCGAAACCTATACAAAGTGCCACACGTATCACATAGTCAGAAAAACTATCCCATTCTATAAAGTCTTCCAATTCTTCAGCATCTATATTTGACATTGCCTTATAATAATCATGGGTTAGTCTATCTAAAAGAGAAATTCGTCCATTTATTGATTTTGCACTATCTTGGTTATGAAAGATCCATCTCCATATTCTTTCATAATAATTGGTTAAAAACTTTATTCCCCTCGCTTGGCATAGCTTTGTATTATGACTTAGCAGATAATAAGCTATATTTTCTGTTAAAGAGTTTAATGTATCTGTGTCTTTTTCTTTAGAGATAATTCTAATTAAGAGTTTATGAAAGAAAGACATATAGTTTTCAAATTCTTCTGATGATTGCAAAGAAACTATTTCTTTCCAATCGTCTATAAAACATGTCCCAACAACACTATAATTAGCATCATTCTCAAACAAGAATTCTACATAATCTTTAATCTCGGATAAAGTTACTCTTCTCCCCCTAAATATGCCATATACTTCAAGGATAGATGCCACTATGATTATCATTGAACCCATGAAAAGAGCAATAACAGTATTATACTTTGAATATATATGAGCCCATATATTAATAACCATACACATGAATTCAATAATGATAACCGTTTTTTGTTTAAGCAGAAATGGCTTTTTTTCAAGATAAAACATACTTACTGGTACGCCATAATATGACGTATTTATTGCTCCGGACAATAGCGCAATAATAGATAGTGTTATTGTCGTTATAGTTGCTTGAATCTGTAACAAAACTAATGATATATCATTAAAATCAGTTACTATGTGAAATACTATCCCCCTGCTAACTAAATAATCGCAAACAATTCCCACTACAAATAGAATACTTACAAATACAATTATTATGCTTTCAACAATTACTACTTTCTTTCGTCGTTTTTTCCAATTCATTTGTCTATTCTCCCTTAAATGATGAGCCTGTGATCAATTCACAGGCTCACTTATATGGCTTCTATCTTATTAATTTGTCACAATACGGCATTAATTCTTCTATCTTAGCAGCAATACGTTTTTGTTCATTGTACGGCGGAAGTGGCAGAATTATATTATTCATACTTCCTTGACTTATAGTATTCTGCCCAGCTGTTGTTTTTATTTCTGGATTCAATTGGCATCTAATAAAATGACTATTAAAAATATACTGTATATATTTAACATCAATAGAGGTCACCAAAGCATGCCCACAAAAAAGATGATCGCAGTATGATATCTCATTATCTCCATCATAAAGATATGCTCGACCAACTCTATCCCTTGTACCATTTACTCGTATAAAAATAAGATCATCCTTTTTTACAAGGTGAGAATTTTTTTCTTTCTCATCAATTCCCAACAATCTTACATCCGATGTATTCACCCTATCGTTTGACAAATCTGCTAGTCTCAGAACTGGGCACATAGGTTTTCCAAATTTACCTCTTGAAGCAAGACCATTTGTAAGTTTATAGATTTCTCCGAATCTTATCCACTTCCACGTCTCAGGAATATCAAATGGAATCTCATCCGCTGTAATCTCTGATAATGGCTTTTCTTTCTTTATCTTTCCTTCCTTAATCAGCTTCTGCTTTTCTTCCTGTATCTGCTGATACTGTTCTTCTGCGTTTCCTTCCTCCGTTCTCTGCTCTACCAATTTGCCCTGAATAGCATATTGTAGGATAGACTTTTTCATATCCTCCGGGAACTTGGCATTGAACTGTTCCAGCTTCTCATAAGCCTCGGCATAGCGGTCAACATACGGAAGAAGTTCCTCTATCTTGACAACGATACGATGCTGCTCTTGAAGCGGTGGTATTGGAACCAGCATATTCAAGACATGGCTCATTTTTAAATTTGCTTGTGCAGAACCACCGCCCTGATGTGATACATTATAGTGAAAATACTCTGTGTTAATTACGTAATACAAGTAGTACGTTATTTCATCAATAAAAGGTCTCATTTTTAGAACACGCTGATTTAGTAATGCGGGCTTATCACTCTCATAAACAGCAGTTTTCCCTAAAGGCTCTGGATTATCTGATTGCGAAGAAAGACACATTAACATATCTCCCTTTACAATTTTGCTCTCAAGCATTTTCTCAGTCGGATGTTCAATATAATCATTTCGAGGTTTCAACTGTACGCTCAACGACATTAGGTTTCCGCTCTTAATAACAGGCATACCTTTTTCATCTTTATTCATTTCCTCGGACTTATAGGCATATCCGTTTTGAACCTTAATCAGATCTCCCAATCTATACCATTTCCAGCTTTCAGGAATATCAAACGGTATCTCGTCCTCTGTAATTTCAGCAAGTGGCTTCTCTTTCTTTATTTTTCCTTCCTTGATCAGCCTCTGCTTTTCATCCTGTATCTCCTGATACAGTTCTTCAGCAGTACCTTCTTCCGATCTCTGCTCCACCAATTTACCCTTGATAGCCATCTGCAGAATACTTGCTTTTAACTGTTCTGGTGTCATTCAGTAATACCTCCAGGCAATAATGCTTCTAACTGTTCTAATACATGATCAATTTCCGCATTTAAAGCTGTTCTCTTTTCCTGATAATTTCTTATTGTATCAAGTGGATCAAGTATTTCTTCCTCTTCATGTGGATAACCACATAAGTCCAAATCACAAGCTCTTTCGTTGAGCAAATAATCAACCGAATATTTTTGTGCCTTTGGAGCATCATCAATTATGATTTCTTTTCTATCATTCCACCATTCAATACATTCCTCAAAATGTTTTAATTCCATAGGCTTCGTCTTAGAAAAATGCTTTCTATCAGATGGCATATCAAGTCTATAGAACCAAGTTTCCTCGGTTGGCTTTGTATTATCAAAGAACAAAAGATTTGTTGTAATTGATGTATATGGTGCAAATACAGAACCAGGCAATCTAATTACTGTATGCAGATTAAACTCTTTCAAAAGCTTTGTTTTGATTGCAGTCTTTGTATTGTCTGTGTTAAATAAAAATCCATCAGGCAAAACTACAGCTGCTTTTCCTTCTTTCTTCAACCTATACATAATTACAGACATAAACAAATCTGCTGTTTCTGAAGATGCCAAATCATCTGGGAAAAAGCCCTGAATAGATTTATCTTCATGTCCACCATAAGGTGGGTTCATAAGAATAACATCAAACTTATCATCATCTGTATAATCCAAAAGATTATGCTGCAAAGAATTCATGTGATAAATATTAGGTGTTTCAATATCATGTAAAAGCATATTGGTAACGCAAAGAAGATACGGGAAAGGCTTTTTCTCGATACCGTAAATACTGTCATCAAACTGCTTCTGTGCAGCTGTATCCTTTACTTGCTTCTGTAACTGCCCGAGCCATGATGTGATAAAGCCACCTGTACCGCAGGCAAAGTCAGCCATCTTTTCACCAAGTTTTGGCTGTATCATAAGAGCCATAAAATCTGTTACAGCACGGGGAGTATAGAACTCACCGGAAGATCCAGCAGCCTGTAAGTCACGAAGGATTTCCTCGTAAACAAAACCAAATGCATGACTTTCCTTTACGTCGTCAAACTCAATTTCATCAATAATATCAATGACCTGACGAAGATGTACACCATCCTTCATGTAGTTGTTTGCATCCTCGAAAGTAGACTTAACAATAGCCTTCTTAACGGGTGTATCTGGAGTTACTGGTAACTCCTTCAATGTTGGAAACAATGTATTATTTACAAAGTCCAAAAGTTTATCGCTAGTCATTGCATGACCATTATCATCTGCCTGCGCCCAATTTCGCCATCTACACTCCTCTGGTATGATAGATGTATAATTATCCTCATTTAATTCCCAATCATCTTCCTTGGCATCATACACCTTTAGAAAAAGCATCCATACCATCTGCTCGATTCTTTGAGCATCACCATTGATACCTGCGTCCATACGCATAATATCTCTTATTCTTTTTACAAAACCTGACTGCATTGCCACTGTTTCATTGTCCTCACTATTCTTTTAATAAAAATCATATCGTTCATTACATATATTCATAAATTTGATATCTGGAAAATTCAACTGACCTGGATATCCTCCACTGCACATTGCGTGTAGCTTTCCATCTCGAACTATAAATTCTTGATGATTTGTTTGATGTCCTCTCCCAGACTTAAAATGATAATATAAGCATTCATCTCCAATAGTTACATAACTACCATATCTACATGATTCCGCAATTTCATTTAATTCACTCTTTGAGACACCATAAAAATATTCTTCTTCAGCTTGATACTCTTCATAAGAATTATCATCTCCGGTATTATTAAATAAAAATCCAAATAAACCCATTATCCCATCTCCACATCGTAAATATTTTTTTCTAATTCATTCAAAGCCTTTTCATATTCAGATTTTCCACCAAATAACCTTACAATTTTTGAAGGCTTTCCATAGTTCGCAAAATCAGAAAGCTTTAATACATCCGTTCCTTCTATCTCAGCGATACCTTTGTTCATATACTTATCAAGTAGTATTTCTAAAACCGCTCTGGCATCGCCAGAATACTTTGAAAAGAAATCTCGTTTCTTTACGTTATTAGCCCTCTCTCTTCTGGTTAAAGGCTTTGCTCCATATGCCACATAACAGATAAAATCAAAATCATCAACCTCTTCCATGTTCTGTTCAGATTTAAGAGCATCCAAATCTATACCCATTTCTGCAAGAGATTCTTTAATTTTTTCTTTTTTATCAGATTCATTCCATTTCCGAATGAAATCAGACAGTGAAGCATACTCACCCTTTATATTAGTTTTTGTATAATCAATAATATTCTCACTCTTAAGTAACTTTCCGTTTATATCATAGACAAAAACCTGTTTATTTATAATCTTTACTCTACATCCATCTTTATCAACAATAGGAACCCCTAGTTTTTCTACGGGCTCAATTGGATTGTCGGTAGTGTATGGAGGCTTCTCATGAGGCTCTGTTCCACCATGATGGAAATGCTCATCCTGCTCTATTGGACCATCCCACTCTGGATCTGCAAAGAGTTTAGTAACCCCACGGAAGTCCATAACAGCAAAATGCGTCTTTCCTTCCTTTTCACGGATACGTGTTCCACGACCGATAATCTGCTTAAAGGTGGTCATGCTCTCGATATACTTATCCAGCACGATGAACTTAGTCATTTTACAGTCAGCACCGGTTGAAAGTAGCTCTGATGTTGTTGCAATGACCGGATATTCTGAGGATACAGATATAAAGTAGTCCAACTTGCTCTTTCCATAGGTATCAGAGCCTGTGATACGAACCACATAATCAGGGTTCTTTTCAACCATATCGTTATTAAGGTTCACCAAGGCAATACGCATACGTTCCGCAGCATCTTCAGTCGCACAGAATACTATGGTCTTTTGCATCCTGCCAGTAGCCTTTAGGTACTCTGTTATCTCGTTAGCAACCTCATTGATACGGTCTTCAAGGATAACACCATTCGGATAATCAAAATCACGATTATTATAGATTCGATCTGGGATTTCATTGCCATACAGGTCCGTCTGACCTTTATACGGTCTCCATCCGTCACTGATATCCAAAGTTACATTGATAACCTTGAACGGTGCAAGGAATCCGTCTTCGATACCCTGTTTCAAACTGTATGTATATACAGGATCTCCAAAGTAATCAATATTTGATACCTTCTCACTTTCCTTCGGAGTTGCAGTCATACCGATCTGTGTTGCTGTACTGAAGTATTCAAGGACTTTACGCCAGTTACTGTCTTCTTTGGCACTTCCTCTGTGGCACTCGTCCACGATAATTAGATCAAAATAACCTGTTGGTATCTGTCTGAAATGTTCTTCATCATTCTGACCAACCATCTGGTGATAAAGGGCAAAATTCACCTCATGTGATGATATCTTATTTAGGCAATCTTTATCTGAAAAATCCACCTTATAAATAGTCTTTTCCAACGGAGCGAAGTCCTGAAGGATACTCTGATCTACAAGGATATTTCTGTCCGCAAGATAAAGTATTCTCTTCTTGATGTCAGAACGAAGCAGTCTGTAAACAATCTGGAATGCAGTATATGTCTTTCCAGTTCCAGTAGCCATTACTAGAAGAAGTCTTTGTTGCCCTCTAGCAATAGCTTCAACAGTACGGTTTACAGCATTCCTCTGATAGTATCTTGGAGGATATGTATTTTGTGATGAATAATAAGGTTGATCCACTACCTTCTTTTCTGCGTCTGAATAACCTGCTCCACCATTGACCTCAGTATAAAACCTTTTAAATAGTTCTTCCTGTGTTGGGAACTGATCCAAAGGTATCTGTCTCTCTTTCCCAGTCAGAAAGTCATGCTCATAAAAAGCATCCCCGTTTGATGAATACGCAAACGGAATATCCATCATTTGTGCATAAGTTATAGCCTGCTGAAGACCAAAAGATACTGAATGATTATTATCCTTTGCTTCCACAACGGCGATTGGCTTGCCACTATTTAGGTATAATAAATAATCCGCAAACTTTGGCTTGCTACGGGCAACCATATTACCCTTAATATTTATTCTTCCGTCCGTGATCTTGGTCTCCATCGTAATATGACCAGACCATCCTGGTTGTATAGCTGGAGTTATGTAATTTAGTTTTATATCTTCTTCAGACATTTGCTTTTTTGATAATATAGCCATATTAAATACCCCTACTAGTGTTAATAATGCCCCTCTTTAATCTATTATACTATAATTGCTGTACCATATTTTTCACTTAGTTTATGTCCATAAATCACAAGGAAATTATATCATAAATCGTTTACGCTTTTATTCACGTATTCGAGATTTTCCATAAAAAAAGGTACGTCATAAAGTGACGTACCATCTCTCATTATATTGATTTTTACGAATCTATTTGTATATATTTAAACGCTCATTATCTAAAGCAATTATTTTTCTAATTTTATTTTTTATATTTTATCTCAATTTTTTTCAATTTTAGGTTTACATATCTTCCATAAACCTTATAAATTCAAGCATTTTCCCTTTTCCCCAATTATTCTTAGGTTTTTATTTCATAATTAATCTAATTCTTGTTTTTCTCCTACTTTCATTTATCAATTAGAAAAACTCTAGCCCTTAGTATTACTACATTCTTTAATAGGCTAATTTTCCTAATGTTTTTCTACCTTTCGCGATCCCAGCAAGAATCACGGAAGTGATCATCGTATTTACGGTAATGTCTGCACCCACCAGTGTTGCCATTACAGAAAACAATTTGATGTCACCAGCGCCAAGCTGTTTACCAAGAATATACAGCAGCGATAAACATGCTATTGGCCACATTGCTTTCATAAGGAAGTATGCAATTCCTATCCATCCATAGCTCAACAGGTTCACATAAATTCCTGCTAAGTAACCCAGGATGATTAGTTGATTTGGAATCCTGTACGACCTGGCATCAAACAGCGATGCCGACGTCAAAATGCTCCAGATCAAAAACGTACTCGTCTTTTTCACCTCCTGTCGACGCAACAGTATGCTCCGGATCCAAGAATAATTCCATAGCGTTTGACACTATGAAATTCGCTTGTATATTTTTAACAATAAATATATTTATAAAAAGCGCACAAAAAATGAGACCCTAGCGAACTAGAGTCTCATTTATTATTTACTACTGTTATGCCCAAAATCCTCTTCTTGCCTGGTTACCCATAACACTTTCATTCAAAGAATTTTTTCCATAAGTTATTCCTGCCATTACATGTTGTGTATTTTGCATAATCGGTGCGGACGTATCTTCCTTTGCCAACTGGTCAAAGGCATCTCCCAACTCATCCATCACCTTTTTTGCTTCTAATAATCCGTCAGCGTTTGCCTTGTATATGGACTTGGATACATTTCGCTGTACATAATCGTAAAGCGCGTACAGATTTCCACTTACCTTGTATTCAAAATTTAAATCTTTCTGGAGGTGACTTACAACTTCTGCGCACTTTTTAAGTGCTACGATTGCTTCTGTCACTTGGCCAGCTTCAAAATTGTCCAGCGCGTCTGTTTCATATTCTTCATATATATCATAAAGAATTGAAATCAATCCACATCCATTGCTGGAAGCTATTCTCAGGGTAAAAGCTGAAATCTTATCTCTGTTCATTTATTTCACTCCTATCAAAGGCAAACTGTTTCTCTAATTATCACTGAAGCAACTGTAATGCAAGTTGTGGTAACTCATTTGCCTGCGCAAGTGCAGATGTACCTGCCTGCTCTAATACGTTGAGCTTTGTGTACTCAACCATTGTTGTTGCCATATCAGCATCCTCTACTCGAGAAATAGCTGATGTCATGTTCTCTTCTGTTGTATCGAGAGATTTTGTTGTATGCTCAAGTCGGTTCTCATATGCACCAAGCTGAGATCTGACTGAGGTCACATAATTGAGAGCTGTGTCGAGAGAATCAAGTGCATCCTCTGGACCATTCACTCTTGTTACACTAAGGTCATCAATGTACATGAACTCTGTTGTAACTGCTGCAATTCTTACTTCCATGTTCTGGTTCTTATTTGCACCAACATGAAGTGTCATTGAGCCGATGTCTGTAACGTTGAATTCTATTTCTCCAACGTAACTAGCTTCTGCAAGGAAAGATAATTCGAATCCATCTACATCTGTAACAGTAATGTGATTTCCATCATATCCTGTAGTTGCCTGTGGTCCAAACATTGATGGTGATTCCTTTTTCAATTCCACAACAGCATCATCACCTACATTATGGATAATTGCTCCTTCCGTAATCTGGCCCTCAGGGAATCCTAATGCTACGGCAAATTCCTTTGAAGAAAATTCGATTTCCAAATCTGCCTTTGCACCATATTTTAATGAATAAATGCTGATGTTCTCATCTGGGTCAGAAATAGTTGCACTACCTTTTTCACAAGCATCTCGCATAGCTTCGTATACCGCTTCACGAGACATTCCCTCTGTGAATTCAACTCCGTATCCGTTAATATTCATTGTTCCAGCCATTGAAAGTGCTGTTGCACCTCCAAGCAATGGATTAACTCCACCTGCTGTTCCACGAGTTGCAGCTGATGTTATAGTCAATGTATATAATCCTGCTGGAACTGTGTTTGAAGTTTGCATACGAGTTGCATGCTCAGCATAAGTTCTATTATCAAGTGAACCATTTAATAGGTTGATTGTGTTGAACTCTGTTGTTTCTGCTACTCTATCAATTTCCTCTAAAAGAGAATCGATTTCTTTTTGAATTGTCTCTCGCTCTGAATCTGAGTTTGTGCCGTTTGCAGCCTGAACCGAAAGCTCTCTCATTCGCTGAATCATATCTGTTACTTCATTAAGAGCACCTTCAGCTGTTTGAAGTACTGAAATTCCATCGCTACTGTTTGTTGAAGCTTTATCTAATCCATCAATCTGTGCCTGCATTTTGCCCGCAATAGCAATACCAGATGGATCATCTGATGCATGATTAATGCTAAAGCCTGAACTTAACTTTTCCATTACATCTGCAAGGGAACTTTCTGTACCAAGAAGTTGGTTGTTGGTAATCACCGCTGACATGTTATTGTTAATTCTCATAGTTGCCTCCTAAATAGCCGTAATAAAGCAAGTCTAGCATCCGTGCGGTGTATTTGAAATTGTTAGGTCTTCCATGTCCTTACACATTTAATATCGGACGAGCCCCCTTAAACTTAACCCAATATATGCAACTTTTCAGGTATAAAAAATGCAAGACCTTGTATTTCAAGGCCTTGCATTCTATAGTTTCTCACTATTCATTTTTTATGGTTTCTTTTAAAACAATTCTGCAATTACATTTATATAGCCACGGGCGATGCTATAGAGAGCCTGTGTTTGGATTTCGTCCTGGCTAGCTTCGCCGGAAACGCCAGCTGCTGCTATTCCTTCATAATTTCCCTGCTCCATATTATAGATGTCAGCTGCGCTGAGTCCGAAGGACTGTGTGAAACTGAAGCTAAAAGCAAAGCCTGTTTCTTCCTGCATGATTTGTGCAATCATAGGTGCCTGGCTGGCAAACATTTCTCGCATCTGAGCAGTTTCACATTCTACTGTAGCACTAACTGAGCCTGCCTCATAGCGGAATGTAGTAGATACTGTGCCAGTTGTCTGAAGGTGGAGGGCCATCTGGATTAAACCGGATTCGCCGTCACCACGGACAATTTTCAGGTTCATATTGCCGGCCTCATCAGCAACCATAATAGGGATATGATATGTTTCACCTGTACGTGCCATTTCAGACATAACCTTTGTCTGCTGCACAACAAGCTTCATATTATCCATATCTACTGTGCGGACATCCTCTGTTTCAATCATGGTCTTCATTACATTCTCAGCCAAAGTTCCCAACGCTTCCTGAGCCTCTGCCATTTCCTCAGGTGTGTGGCAAGCATCAGCGAACCGTGAGTATGCCAATTCAATAATGTCGTCCACGTCCATGCTTTCAAGAGCGCCAAAAGTGGTGGCTGCTCTGCCAGTTGCCTTAGAGAATAAATCCTTGAATACCTGGCCATTGTTTTCAACCATTGCCTCAACTGCTGCAATCATGTTTGCAGAATGAGGTAGGTTGTATTCATCTAATATAGAAGAAACTTTTGCATCCTCCGCAATAGTTGTCTTTAACTGTTCTGTTACATAATTGTTGTAGGCCACTTCAGCCTGCTCGTCAGAAGTCTCTTCCATGGCAGTTGCAAACTGGTCTACATTCATTTCCATGATTTGCTCTTCGCCAAAGACGTGCATCTTTGCAGGAGTCATAGCTTCCTTAGCGTCGCGACAACGGTTTGTGAGGAAAACTTTCTCAATCTGTTCTGTAATAGAAAGATCCTTCACAACCATTTCGTCCAGCTGGCCAAACTTGTCGTCTATTTCATACTCTCTGCCTGTGTGCTTGCTTGAGCGAACAGCAGTCATAAGATTTCGTAATGTTACCTCTGTGCCCTGACTTATCAACGCACCGATGGCTGCGCCATCAGACTTTTCCACTTGATGAAGAAGTCTGTACACACCCACATAAGCATCTCTTTCTGCTTCAGAGATTTCCGCGTTGTGCTCTGCCTTCCAAAGGAACTTTGAAAAGCTTTCCTCATCAGAGGTGCTACCCATTTCAGCCTTAATGCTTTCTGCTTTTGCCTTAAGACTTTCCATAGTCATATCAAGAGGATTTTCTCCTCGCTTAATCATTTCTGCAACAACAGCTGGTGTCATGCTCTTGAATGTGCGAGCCACCATTTCTGTAGAAGCTTTCATTGTGGTAACAGACTCTGCTGTGATTTCCATTTTGTTGTAGGCAAGTACACGGACTGCCTTCTGACTATATTCTGTTGCCTCGATATCAAGATCTGCCAAAATGTCGTCCACATTCTGGAATGCCTTGTTCATGCTGTCACCAAGGTCTGTTCTTACCTCTGTTCCAACAGATTCATAAGTCATTTCCATGCGAGAATATTCGGCTGTAACCGACACGCTGACTTCATGTACGTAAGAGAATGTCTCTGCATTGATATTTGAAAATCTTCCAAGCATGGCAGCTGGCGCAGACTGGATGTCGTCCATCTCGTTCATTACCTGCTTGAACAGATTTACATTCGCATTTGTTGCTTCGTTATTTTCTGCCTTCATAAGAATCTGAAGGAGATTTGTTTCCTGTAATTTCAGCTTATCAAGGAGATCAGACAGGTCACTTGTGTTAACAGTTATGCCATTTTTCATCATTGTGAATGTGGCCTCAACTGTCATTGTGAGCTGGATTTCTGTAAGCTGACGCTGAGCAGTAATAGATGTAAGAGTGCTTGCATCCATTCCCATGACTTCTTCAAAAGTTTTCTTGGCCTGATCCATAAGGGAGTAGCCAGGGATAAGATATGCGTCAGTTGGCTCTTTGCCTTCTGCCACGATATCATCTATCGCATTTACGATATTTTCTTCCGATGGTTTTTCGTACTCGCCTAGCTCAACCATGTACTCAAGATGCTCCTTTGTGATTGGAACATCTTGCTTGAGCATGGTTGCCACAGTATCTTTCAATTCCTGTGGTGTCATAGGTTTCTGCGCAGACTCGGTTAACTCACCTTCGACTTGTTCTATAAGTGAATCCAGTTTATCTCCTAAATCTTCTAGCAGACTAATTATGTCTTCGTCGGTTGGCTCCGATGTTCCCTTTGGACCTGTTGGTGCCGAATATGTGGCGTTGTAGATATTTGTGATGGTTGGCTCAAGCTCGTTCTTTACAAGATATGCCTGTGCTTCCACTGGCAAAGTATCTGAAAGTCCGCGAGTCATTTCAACTGCCTGTGCCACTGAGCCGGTCATTGCCTGAATCTCGTCCTGGTCCAGGCCACCCATTTTGCTGATGTCTTTTCCAGCTTTGGCAAGATTCATTTTAATTTCGTCCACAACAGTGACGAGAGCCTCTGGCTCCATGTCCATTGGATTGTGTCCGTCTTCGCGAGCTTTTGCTGTGGCTTCCTCGTCCCAGCCGCGCTCGATATTTTTCACCTTATCAACTGTAGACATGCCAAGAGCTGATGCCTCATTTACCTCCTTGGTAAAATCTTCATCAGTCATTTTTCCTCTATTATCATAGAATGCGTTGTCTACTGAAAGTGTTCTTAATTCTGTATTAAAATTTGCTTTGTTATCGTCCTTGATACCGCTGGTGCCTACGCCAAATCCCTGGTCTGAAGCACCTTCTGTTTTGATGTAATCCGTTACCTTGAGTCCTTCAATTTGCATATAGTTCCTCCGCGGTAATTTTTCTTACAATCTTTATTTCGGACGAGTTGTAAAAAAAATTAATGCCGAGGATTTTTTCCTCGGCATCTAATCTATATTATGAACAATTTACACTCATTGCTACGCTGGGCACCGGCTGGCTGACGCCCTTGTAATTATCATAAACATTTTTCAAATCCGCTGCTAAAAAACCTGGAAAACAAGCACAAAGTGTGTCGAAATCCATGCCACAGCTACACATTGCCTCTACGGCTCTCAAATCCTGTTCCTTCATACCGGTACCTCCCATTACATTTCTAGATACAATATCTAGCACTAACTTGAGTACTAGTATAACAATATCTTGTGAAAAAACAATGTTATTTTTCATAACCAAATCAATAAAAAAGCTCCCATTACCTGGGAGCCTGTTGGCAATCACATTATGAACAATTAGCTTCTTTTATCATTATGTTTTCCACGTTGATTAATCTGTAATCTGAATAACCTGTGTTCTCTGTTGTCTTCTTGTAACCTGGAAAGCATTTGCAAATTGAATCAAAATCCATTTCATTCTCTAATAATAATTGTAATGCCCTTAAGTCTTGTACTTTCATGTCTCGTCTTTCTTCCTCCCCGAAGGTTCTTCTTTCCGAAGAACTACTACGGGAGCTAGTTTAACAATAGAATGTGAAAAAGCTATGACCAAACTTTTTAAAATTTATGATTCTTTTAAAGTAATTTTTTCTTCAGCATCTGCAAGATACCATGATAGATTCCCTGTTCTTTCACCTATTGCCCCCAATAAATATCAAAGTCTTCCATAGGTCCTTTATAAAAAGTTCTTATTTTTTTACTATCTACATTTATTACTTTGTAGTAATAAGTATTATCATCTGTTGAAGCTCCTTCTCCCCAGGCTTCAACTTCTTTGTAGAGAATATATTCTTTATCAGGTGAATAACATGCTTGCGATATCCAGTTCTCATCATCAACCATCTCTTCAACTTGAGAAATTATATTACTATCATAATTATCACCATATTCATATGATTCTATTTCTTTTAGTCCCCAAATTCTCCTTTGATATGAGTTCTGACTATCATACAGTACAATATTTTCAAAACCATTTATGAACAGATAGCTTTGGTTAAAGTCCAGATGATAGTTTATAACTAAAAAGAACCATATTATCCACACAGGAACACATAAAATTAAACTCACCACGACTCCAAATATAATGGCTCTACTAATTAATTCCTGTCTACTTATCATTCTCCCTCGCATCCCCATCGCTTTAAATCTTTCTTTAGCTCCTGTTCTGCATATCTTGCATATTCTCTAAGATCTTTCTTACCGATTTCAAAAGCACAATCTATTTTTCCATGAACTTCCTCTGAACTCCAGATAGCTTCCTCAGGAGACATACCACCAAGATTTGTTTCAGAAGTAATTATTATTACATTCGCATAACCCAGAAAGGCCATTAAATCCATGTAGATTTTTTTATCCACTTCTGAACATGGCTCATGCAAGAATAGTAAAATCTTATTAGATCTCTTAAATAAGCGTGGCTTGCCGTTAGTCTTTTTGATATAAATTCTATGTAAATATTTGAAGAAATTTTCTGCTGCTGTGTAATCAACAACTCGGCCTAGTTTAATTGGTATACATGGTTCCGATTCCAGCTCACTCCTACCAATATATTGCATACATTCATTGCCCAAACAAGCAATTTTTCCATTTTCTCTAAACATTAGTAAACAGCATTTTTCTTCATGTATGGACCTTGTCTTATAATCATAAATCTTTACGTCTGCTGCTGAATCAAAATTTCCCATTACAAATCGTCTCCTGTTTCATGTGTTTAGTAATCCAATTGTTAAGTGAAAAATTACATTTTATAGATTTCACTTAAAAACTGGGAGAGCAGTTAAGTGAATATATAAAATTTAAAAATAAACTTAAAATAAGTTAAATAGTTTTAAGTAAAGTTAAGTGAATTATATGATGGTTGATTTTCACTTAACAAATCGCGTGCTATTCTTAAGTTTATTTTTATCTCTGCAGAATAAACTTAACTGGCCAAGAATTTTTGCTATAAAAGTTAAGTGGATACGTATTTATTTTTAATTCACTTAACAGCAAGTTGTGATTTTAAGTGGAAGTATCTCAATTTTCAAATCCACTTAACTCTCTTCCCACTTTTATATAAGTGAATTTTGAAAACGAGCAAATAAACTTAATCTCCTAGTAAAACATGTTTTTCCGGAGCATTTTTCCTTCTCCCTTAGACATTAGGAAGCATGCTCTCAAATACAAGCGACGCTAATATCATCCCAATAGAAATAACCGGTGCAATTAAGACTACTACATAGTTCATTACATGTTTTATCTTACTTCTTGCTAGTTTGACTGTCCCCAAAACGCCACAAGGAACTGTAACAAAACACGTGACAAACCCAGTAAGTCCAAACCACATTGATAGAAATAGATTTCTCTCATATGAACTGAGAACCCAGTTGCTATCAAAAGTCTTCATACTGTCATGAATTAATGTTAAGCTGACTACAACTATCACTAGCCCAATCCAATACCCTGAAATCTTTGAAAACACTCTAGTTATCTTCATTTCATTTTTCATTACTCCTCCGTCTTCTTGTTCGTATATACGTTAATCTCTACGCCAGAATACATGCCTTCTGGTTGAACCCAGAAAGTGTACCAGCCCTTTTCTGTTTCATAGGTGTAGTAATCCAATTGAACGTAGCCGTTGTCGAAAGAGTTGTCGCTCTTTGTGAGTGTGCCGTACTTTTCCTGGAGATCTTCAAGTGTGGCTTCAAACTCAACTCCCTGGGCAATTTTGAATGGATAATCCTGGTATTCGTTGAAGCCAAAAATTGTAGCGCGGACGTACTGCACAGGGATGTCACCTAATTTAGCTTCCTCCTCACCATTATTGATGACTATAAAGTTCATTTTGCTGTATTCATTTCCTAAATAGTATCCGGAAAATTCGTACTGCTCATCAGGTTGAACAATGGTATCTGCGCTATCGTCAAAAATGAATCCCAACTCTAACAACTGCTGATAAGTTGTTGGCAGCTGAATAACTGTGTTGTCAATCTGGATTGTAAAATCATCCAGGCTGTCTGAAAGGGCCAACTCAGGGAGGCCTGTGTACTCTGCCCCAGGACGATACTTGTCTGTCTTCGCTTTGATAGTCATTGCCTGGGCGTAGCTGTAGTTTGAGCCGTCCTCCTTAAGAGTGGTGTAGTATTGTTCCATGTTCTGCTGACCATTTAATACAGATACAAATAGAACAAATGAGCTTACCTTGCCGTCTTCTTCTGTGATGCAGATTTTGCTCTTGTTATCGCTGTCATCTGAGATATAAAGCAAAACTGAATCTGTCATGTCATCGTTTTCAATTTCGAATTTATCAATAACATCCTTGGCATCTTCCATGTCCATTCCGGACTTTATATCACCTGGAAGTGATACCTCTACATCTCCCAATGTGGCGGTGTCAATATAATCTACAAATCCGTACTGAACATCAGTGTAGCCTTCTGAAATAGCTTCGGTAGTGACTTTGATGGTCTTTCTGTTGCGGGTAAGCTTGATGGTGTCATCTCTGTTGACGTTCAGCTCAGAAGGAGCATCCTTTATTTCCCAGCCGTTGTCTGTAAGCTGCTTGATAGTAAATGGGACATGATACAAATCACCATCGATTTCTATGTTGCCGCTTGCAGGGTTCTCGCCAAGCTCAATTGGAGCAATGTAGCCCTGCACAAATTCTGGAGCTTTGCCCTCCAGGGACTTTGTATCTACCTCCTCTGGCATTTCATCAAAATATGTGGAGTATGCTTCTCCGGTCAATTCCATATCATAATCGATTGCGTATGCGCCATCATAATATGCAGCCATTCCAACGAAAGCCTGCTGCAGCACAACTCTGTATCCTACGCGAGATGCATCGCCACAATCCCCCTGTCCAACATGACACATATATCCAGTCACATAGTTGTCTCCGTAATCGTCGAAGCTATCGAATTCCTGCTGAATCATTTTGGCAACAGGGACTGCATGCATCAAATACTGATTGAACTCTAAATCACCTGCGCAGTAGCTGGCCGCCAGAATCGACTCAGCTGTGCCCAGGTTGTAAGCTCTCTCATATGCTTTTGTATAATCTTCCTCCACCAATGCACTTGCTGCCTCTAACGCAGCATCCCCATCCTTTGCATTGTTTTCATTGAGGTATTTTTTTACTGTTTCTATATCCTCTGCTGTTGATTTGGTTCCACCAATCTGCTGCCAATCCAGGCCCTGGCCTTGAACCTCCACAGCAGTCGTTGCCAACAGCCATCTTACTAAATCATTACTCACATTGCTTTCAGTGCAATCTGAAAATGAATCATCCACTAATGGTATATCCACTAACTCCTTTTTATCGATTTCAGCCGCTTCTTCCTTTTTTGCATTTTCCTTGGCAGCTTTGAGGGCTTCACCTGGGATAGTGGTAAATTCGCAACCCGCAAGAAGCACCGCCGACATAGAGAGAGCAGTTAACTCTACCATTTTCTTTTTCATAAAATATCCTCCGCGCATTATACAATTCTATTGCAATTGTTCTATTATCTCTTCCTCTGTATATTCTCCATATAATTCTTCAAAAGCGCAAGAATTATATTCCTCAACTCTGTTCTTCAATTCTTCAGGTGATAGTTGCTCATCAGTGTAATTATTATAATTTACGGTTTCTTCCTCGTAATAACAATCTTCTGAGTATGTAGTTACAAGCTTGTTGTTTTCTATTTTCATGAGTGTATAGCCGTATGTTTCCATGTCATGTCCAAAGTATCTAAGACTATTTTTATAAGGTACATATTCGTAATTCACGCATCCACCTACACCATATCCACAGAATTCCATAGGCTCTGTCACTGTACTATTAGAAAAGCTATAAACGTTTATCCAATATCCTGTATCATCAACAAGAAGTTCGGGTATATCATCTTCATCTATATAAACCAAACTATACTTCAAATCTAATGATTCATTTTCTATTTGGTTAAACGCCACAATTGCCTTGTATGCATCACTATATGAGCTGATTTCACCATTAACAAGTCCATTTGTAAGCGCATTTATAATATTCTCTGCAGAATAATCATCAGATAATTCTTTTTCTACATATGATTCTATATCATCATCATTTACAAAATAACACGTATCCTCTTCGTATTCGCGCACACAACCTCTGTAGAGCCAGAAATCCTTTTTTCCATGATTGTAACCAACAAAAACAATATCAACGTTTCCATCAAAATTATAATCACATGTTTCTATTTCTGTTATTTGCTCTGGGAATATAAAATTAAAATCACACTTCTTTTCACCATCAATTAGGTATTCTACTGTCTGATCTGAGCTGCCATTGTATTGAGGTATGATTAATTCTATTTCACCATCAACTAATTTAGACTCTAGTTTGACCCTTGATTCACTAGCACTCTCTTTGCTCCATATAGATTCTATTTCCTTTGTTTCTTCTGAACTTCCGTTCAAATCATGCACATTGGTGCCTGACCCCAATTCCTCAAACTCTTCCCTGGTTCCATTAAAGACATTTACATCAATGTATCTTTCTTCACCTTCGTATCCATTTAGTACTGTTCGATTAGAATACTGCCAAAATGTCCATTTTACATCTTTGGGAACCTTTGAGTAGACGCTTCGATACCATAAATCACAATCATCAAAATAGCCACTTACTATTGTGTCATAACTATTTTTTGTGACATAAAGCACAGGCTTCAATCCATATTCTTCTTCCAGAATATCCACCATCTCTCTTAAATTTTTCCGAACGGCATCAACATCGATATCATCGACGCCTTTTTTATCTCCGTAGTATTCAACATCGATAACAGGTGGAAGCATACCTTCTGTTATACTTACATTTTTACAATAATTTTCAGCCTGTTTTTTCCCAGATGATTCGAAACTAAAAAAATGATATGCACCAACTCTAATGCCTGTTTTCAAAGCATTATTAAAGTTTGCATCATAGTATTCATCAACATGTGATGAACCTTCCGTAGCTTTTATATAGGCAAAACTTATGTCTTGCTCTTCAAGTTGATTCCAATCAATAACCCCCTGATATTTCGATACATCTACACCAACTACTGGGTACTCTTCTCTACTTGGATTATTAAAATGTATTATCCCCATATAGAGCATTGAAGCTATTAGGATAAGAATTATACAAATAACTATCGGGATTATTATGTATTTCTTTTTTATATGAATGTTTTTCAATCAACTCCCCCTGTATTACAGTTACTCTCAATATCGTATATGCGTTATTATATTACTTTACTCATTTAGTAGTATTGTAATACTCTTCATTTCTGCTTTCAAGGGATAATTATAAGATTTTATATAAAAAAATCGGCCTCCTAGGAGACCGATTTCTCTGATTTGATATATTTGTCAATATTCCATTCTAAATACAACGGAATATTGTATGTTGCGGTTAACTCACAAAGGTTCTCTGCAATATTTTTTGCAAAACTGCTTATTTGTGCTAATTATGACAAAAGTCCTATGACTTTTGCAATTTAATTTGCAAAATCCATAGGACTTCTACTGATATTATGTGTTCATTTTATTTGCTTCAAGCCCATTTCATAAACAGTAATACACACTTTCTAAGTGATGCGGCCACGCGGTGTTCACGAAATCAACTGTTTTAATGGACATTTTTAATTATTATCAAAATAAAATTCGGAGTCATATTCTTCATCACTCAATAACATGTAATAAGGATTTATATTTTCAGATGTATACGGAATTGTGTATATATATTCGCATCCAATTTGTGAAGTACCAAAATATAATGTTAAACCATTTTTATCCAAAGTCCATGCTACTTGCTCTTCATAATCATCTTTACCGTAATATGCATTATATAATAGGTATTCATAATACGAATAATCTTCCACGTACTGAATTTCTGGCGGATTAGAATTCAATTCTTCAATCACCGTCTTTTTAAATACAGTATAATCAATTACAACATCTGATAAATCAATATTTTCTTGTTTTTGAAAATCATAATTAAAACTACGATAACCTCCCATCCAATTTCCGCCATATGTTTCACTAATTGAAACAATGGAACTATATAATAATTTATCATTCCGCTCTATATATTCTTTACATATATGCTTTTCACTATTCATGCCTTCTACAACATCTTTTTCTTTATATAAATCTGACTTTATATACTCTTCGAACTGCACTTTTCTCTTATCATAATCCTCATTAATAGTAGAAAAAAAATCTTCTCGGTCTTCTAAAAATGGAGATGATAAACACTCTCCCTCTAGCTCATAGTAATCTATTAATATATACATTGTTGTATTACGAGGTTCTGGTCCACATTCATCATATGTGTAGGTATTATTTTTCACATCGACAGATATTTCATCTAATTTAGAAGAATCTTGTCGTTCGGTTTGTATCTCATTTTTATCTTGCAATTCTCTACCATGATTCAACTGAGAACATCCGTTAAAGACAAAAATACACAAAGTTATAATAACCGCAATTATTCTTTTTAATTGATTTATACCTTTACTATTTATAATCATCACTTTCAATCACCCTAAAAACTAATATACAGAGGAATAGCCTACTCTAATCCCTCCACATTGGTCCTCTAAGGCCGATTTTCCCCACTAAAATTACACTATTTTTACACTATTTTACATCCCGTACAAAATAAACCTCTATCCATTCTGTAGTATTTTCCTTTTTATTTTATTAAATTCTTCTGTATTTTCTGTACTTACCTCTATATTATTTCTAACAATATACTCTAAAAGCTTATCGTAGTTTTTGTATCTAAAAGAATCTATTATTATAAAATGGTATTTGTCATGAGTTAAAGTAATTATATCTGCCTTTTTATTTCCATAAAATCCGCCATTGTGCTCAAATGAACATTCTTCTACTGTATTGGTTACAATTCTTCTACTATACTTTATACGAATTTCATTGCCGCTTATTTCAACCATCTGAAACAGTTCATTATAAAACAAGCACAATATAAAGCCGACCATTATCACACAAAATATTCCGAATATCCATCCTAATATACTTTTAGCTAATAACATCATTATTATCATATTTAATTCGGCCACTAACAATAATCCCATTGCTATTGCTGTCCCAATTTTATTTCTTTTAACAATTATTTTGTCCATTTCTTTATCCTAAAATTGTAGCCCACCAAGCATATCAAATCTTTGTCCAAGCTGAAGCGTCCAACTGGTGATCCAGGATTTGTGACTTCAGTTCCTGCTCAAATTTTTCCTTTGAAACTTCGTTTCCATCAATTAAATATTCAGGGCACTTAATTGACTCATCGCCGTTGTTGTTATCTTCTCTTACAAAAAGCTCTGCGATTGAATCCGTCTCGCCTGTCGCGTCGTACTTGAAGATGGTGTAGGTTATAGAACCACCATAGTTGTACTCCTCGACCATGCTCCCATTATCAAGAGGATAATCAAAACATGTCTGCTCTAAACTATCGCTAAACCAGCACACCACTTTGTTATCTTCCACATGAAAAACAGAAGAAAATCCCTCTGGCTGATTCTCCATCTGGATTATCATCTCCTCTTTTCCATCTCCATCTAAATCCAGCAAGGTGTACTCATAAGTAAACTCATCGCTCTGAAAGTCCGGAATATACCATTCCTCCTGCTGGCCATTCTTAAGAACCGATGTATCTCCTAGCGCAAACTTTGTCAAAAGATCTTTGGTATCTGCGTCGGCACCTGTACTATCTTGTGAACAAGCCGTAATGCTAATGGCACATGCAAGGCTTGCTGCAAGCACTGCTCTTTTTGTAATTATATTGATGCTTCTTTTCATACTATTTTTACTCCCTCGTATATAGATTTTGCCCCCATTACGTATGTAGTATCTCATCTATTTCTCCCAGAGCTTTCTTGCATGGAATCCAAAAGAATACCGTTAATACAAGTAAGCCTAATAAAAGAATTGAAAGTACACTTATATCAAGTGATGTTGTAATCATTGGCCCTGCGAAGATAAGACACAATAATAAAACAGAAAAAATATGCAATATATTCATTCTCGCATCGATTGTTACTTTACTTCCATCTGTCTGCTCTGTTATATTGATTAAAATTTTCGGCAGCGCAATATTTTTTCTACTATAATGTTTAGTTTGTATTGGGTATAGCACTATCGGTTCATTATTAACATTTCCTACAAATAATGCCTCAGATTCATTTTTAGAATTGAAAGTGATTATGTCTTCATTAATGGTTATTGTTTCCAACGATTCTTTCAATTCTTTTTTGCTTTTATTAGTAATATATTCTGCTCTATAAAATGGACAAAATATTGGTATAAGCAATTTTATTTTTTTCAATCTTCTCCCTCTCCTTGTACATAGATGGCCTGCCATAGGATTTCATACTGCACACATTATGGACTGCCCCTGCCACAAATCAACGACTCTATATTAATTGTGTCGCCTATTTACTTATTTAGTAGTATTGTAATACTCTTAATTGCTGCTTTCAAGGGATAATTGTTAGAATTTTTAGTGAAATAATAAAGCTGCCTCAATTGAGACAGCTTTACTGTTATTGAACTAAATATTTAAGTTTCTGTAATTCGGTAAGCTCTGCGTCACCGTATCTTTCTTTAACCTTTTTAATTAAATCGTCCTGTGTTTTAACATTAAACTCAATCATGGTTGTTCCATATGCACTGACAATTACCTGTGCCTGAGGAATATATAATCTACCGTACTCAGCATAATCCAAAAATCCATATGAATTCAAATCAATTATGTACATATCTGTATAATTGAAAATAGATAGTTGATTCTTTTCCTCATCATAAATGGTATATGACAAGTCATTAATCTGGTTGCTCATCAGGAACACATTCTTATCCTGTTGTCTATCGTATATACGGAAATACAAATCATCTCCCTGTAAATACAACAGATTATTATCCTTTGAAAATTCCACGTAAGAATAGTCATCACCATAATATTCAATGGTATTTTCAGCTTCTTTTGTATCCCAGTTATAAACTCTCAAATAGCCATCTTCTGTGATTACTGCAATTATATTATCATCCTGACTTGTTTGAATATCATTTACTTTGTAATCCTCGAAAATTGGTTTCGACTTTCCTGAGAGGGCATTAACCTTGTATGCTTTGCCATAGACATCTATACCATATACCGTTCTACCATCGTTTGATACAGCAATGTTCCAGAAATTGAAATCAACCTCTCCACTGTATATTATTTTTCGAGCTTGTGTATCGATTACATAAAATTCCTTATCATCACCATAAGCAACATATTTCAAATTTGTAGATATTGCATAATCTGTGCTAATAAGATCTTCTTCTGATATTTTGACTTCCTCAGTCTTTTTATCGCTAACTGAATAATAAATTACTGTCCCACTATAAGTTGGGAAGATGATTGTATCTTCATCTATATAATACAGTTTTCCGTATCGTCCACCGTCGATATCAATGGTTCCAATTTCTTCTCCGGTAGCTGTGTCGAAGACTCTACAGGTGTATGCATTTGAGGCTGCATCGTTGCTAGTCTGCAATACATATGTGTCCCCGGAAGGGCTCATCGCTGCTCCACCATAGAAGCCAGTATCCATCTCAGTTTTCGCAACATAATCTTCGTCTGCGTTAAATTTCAAAACAGTAAGATTTGGACTTCTGAATCCTGATGATACAAACACACCATTTTTTATATCAAACTGAACTAACGAGCTTGCAACATCGACTATTAAATCGTCTTTCACCTCGCCAGTCAGTGCATCGTAGTAAGAAAGCTTTCCATCATAAGTACCTACGAAAATCAATTGTGTAGTTCCACTCATCATGAAGTTTTCGATGTATGAGTTGGTAGTGAATGAGCTAACCTCTTCTCCAGTATCCAAATCAAGTGTATACATTTTCTTTGAAGTATTAACAAATAACTGGCGATACTCAACACCGTCTGACTCAATTATTCTACTTCCTAATTTTGTATAGCTAGAATCAAGGGCGTCACCGTTGTGTTCAAAATCTCTCGACCATTTCACTTCACCTGTTTTTGAATCGCACTTGATAAGATGCATTGGAGTGTCTTCAAATGTAGTGAGAGCATCATAGCTCATGCTGACTACTGCAAAATCTCCATCCTTTGTAGGGGCGATATCAAGTATTGCACCGCCTTCTACTGGGACATCGATAATTGTATCTGTTTTAAGATTGATAACAGAAGCGTAGTTTTGATCCTCGTCGTTTCCTGGCAAGTGCTCAACATACAGGGTGTCTCCATCCTTATTGAACATCATAACCGCGCCATAGCTCACTCCTGTCTGATTCTCATATTTCTTTAAAGACTCACCAGTTGTGGCATCCACAACTTCTATAAAATCGGAACTTTCATAGGTTTCTTCGTCATAGTGAGAAGACTTTATAGCTACATACTTTCCAAAGTCATCTACTTTTGCAAATGTGATGCCATCCTCAGGCGCGTATTCATACTGAAGTTCACCCTGGTCATTATAGCCACGAAGATAATAATCTGATGCAACAACAGCAATATCTCCTGCGAACCCTACAGCCCTAATTCTGTCATCTTCCTCTTCAACAACATCAACCGGCTTTTTAAAAGTACATTCACCGTTATCCAAATTCCAGATATAAATCTTGTTATTGTTATCTACTGATATGACTCTGTTACCATCTTCATTAATGGCAAAATCAGAAATATTTACATCGTGATTCAGCTTTAAATCATGCTCCAGATTTAATCCCAGATTATAGGTGCCAAGAGCCTGAGACAATGCAAACACTGGGTCTGTCACATATGGGCGGCCGTTTTCTTCGGTACCGATTCCTTCCATTGCAACTAGAGCTGCTGTTTTGGCATCGCCATCATCTAATACATCAAGTGATGTGGCTGCAATTACTCTTGCTTCATTTACGAGCTTCTGCTGATACTCTTCATTTATCTTTGCAAGGTTGTAAGCTGTGTATCCACCAAACGCCACGGCGATAGCTGCAATAGCTGCTGCAATCCCAACATTTCGTCGCATCTGACGCTCTCTATGACGCTGCTTTAAATCGTCATAATCTACATGCAAAATAGAAGCAGCCAGACGAAGTGTCTCTGTCTTGAGCTTCTTCTTTACCTCTTTCTTGTTTTTACCTCTAACATCTGCTGCAAGAGGCTCCACAAGATTACCATTTTCATCTGTTAAAAGCTGTGGTGGAAATGAATCTGCTGGTTCTCCATCTACAAGCACTGCTAAGATATTCTCGCGGCCGTGCATCGCAATGAAGGTGTCGATTTCCTTCATTACCCAATATGAATCTTTTGTCTGTGGAGAACAAATGACAACTAGAAAGGCTGCCTCTCTAAGAGCTGCCTCAATATTAGAGCCCAGGTCGCTTCCGATTGGAAGCTCCTCCTGGTCTCTGAAAACTCTATCTATCTTTTTTCTGCCAATTTCCTTCTGAATCTTTCTAGGAATCTTGGTAGTCTCGAGAGCCTTGTGTACTCTCTTTGCCACAAACATATCCCGCTCCAAATGTCTGTAGCTAATAAATGCATCGTATTTCATAATCATTCTTCCCTTTTGTTTTTCTATAACTCTGTTCTGCCGTCTAACGCTCGAAGCAATGTGACTTCATCGATATACTCCAGATTTCCGCCTACTGGAACACCGGATGCGATTCGGCTCACCCTGATGCCTGTTGGTTTAATCAGCTTGCTGATGTAGGCCGCTGTGGTTTCGCCTTCCAATGATGAGTTGGTGGCGATGATGACCTCCTCTACATCTGTCTGCTGCAAGCGAACCATCAATTCCTTCAGCTTGATATCTCCTGGGCCTATGCCGGCCATTGGGGAGATTGCTCCGTGAAGCACATGGTAAACGCCCTCGAATTTGCCTGTCTTTTCATAGGCAGCCAAATCCCTGGTATCCTCCACAACCATGATGATGTTTTGGTTGCGCTTTGGGTTGGAGCAGATTGGGCAAAGCTCATCGTCAGTAAGTGTGAAACACTGCTTGCAATATCTCACATTTTTCCTGGCCTGCACGATGGCATTGGCCAAATCGTTAACCTTTTCCTCATCCATCCCTAATATATGGAAAGCCAGCCTTTGGGCTGACTTACTTCCAATACTAGGCAAATCACTTAGCTCCGCTATTAAGTTGCTAATTTCTTTGCTGTAATATTCCATCTATTAAAATCCTAGTCCACCTGGCATCTTTGGCATAGATGCTGCTGTGATTTCATCAATCTTGTGAAGTGCTTCGTTTGTAGCTGCCATAACAAGGTCTTCAAGCATCTCTACATCATCTGGATCTACTGCTTCTGGATCAATGTGTACCTTTGTGATTTCCTTTGAACCTGTAACTGTAACTTCAACAACACCGCCACCGGCTGTGCCTGTAACTTCTGTCTCCTCAAGCTTTGCCTGAGCCTCTTCCATCTGGCGCTGCATACGCTGTGCTTGCTTCATAAGGTTGGCCATATTGGCTCCACCCATTGCTCCTCCTGGAAATCCGCCTCTTCCTTTTCCCATATTTAAATCCTCCTATTACTCTGGGTCAGTTTCAATTTCTATACCTAATCCCGCGAAGTAGTCTCTTACGTCTGTCTTTGTGTTCTGTGAACTAACACCGCTGGAATTAATCTCTACTTTAATGGTTACTGTCTTGTGAATCATGCCTTCGATTGCTGCCACGATTTCATCCAACACTTCTGGGCGATTTACAAAATCTCCTGCCATACGCTCGGAACCTGCTGGCTGGTCAAATATCAGCACAAGCTCTCCCAAGTCGTTGGTGGTGACTGTTGTAACCTCTTTCAAATACATTTTTATATTTGGTGCCACCTTACCAAGCACTGCGTTCCAGTTACTTGCCACCTGCTTTACCTCTTCTTTTACTGCTGCTGGTAATGGCTCCTTTTTTACAGGAGCTGCACTGGGTGTGGCGCCTTGTGCCTGAGGTGCTGCCATCACTACTGGCACTCCCTCTTCCACCTTTTTCTCAAGGTTTGCCATTCGATTGTTGAGCGCTGAAATGTCCTGCTCCATCTGTGGCTTGCAAAGTTTTATCAGCGCAATCTCTATCAATACACGCTTTTGGCTTGCGTACTTAATATCGTTAGAAAGTGCTGACAGAACTTGAATGTATCTCATTAATATCTCTGTGTCAACCATCTGGGCTTCTTCTTTTAGAAGTGCCAGGTTGTCAGAAGACATTTCAAGCACATCTTCCATATCATCTGAGCTCTTGATAAGCATTAAGTTTCGTAAATACCAAGTGAAGTCGTTTACGAACTGATTCAAATCGCGGCCCTGGGTGATGATTTCCTCAAGGATGCCAATGCACTGGGTGATTTCGCCATTAATGATATGACGAAGCAATCTGGAGAACACCTCTGTATCGATGGCGCCAAGTACCTTTAGCACATTGTCATATGTAAGGGTCTGACCAATGTAAAATGCGATACACTGATCCAGCAAACTAAGGCCATCACGCATTGAACCATCTGCAGCCTTTGCGATGTAGCGCAAAGCTTTTTCCTCAACCTGCACACCTTCCTTATCCATCAGCTCCTGCAAACGAGCAGCAATTGTGTCGATGGAAATACGATGGAAGTCGTAACGCTGGCATCGGCTAAGGATTGTGATTGGAATCTTGTGCACTTCTGTTGTGGCCAAAATGAACACAACATAAGAAGGTGGCTCCTCCAAAGTTTTCAGCAAGGCATTGAAGGCACCGGTACTAAGCATATGTACCTCATCGATGATGTATACCTTGTATTTTCCTTCTGTAGGAGGGTATGCCACCTCCTCAACAATCTGTCTGATGCTGTCTACACCGTTGTTTGATGCAGCATCCATTTCTATTACGTTCATGGAATTGCCGGCTGTGATTGATTTACACATGGCACATTCCATACAAGGGCAACCATCCTGCGGATTCTCGCAGTTAATTGTGCGGGCGAGAATCTTGGCGATAGTTGTTTTACCTGTTCCTCTTGTTCCTGTAAAAAGATATGCATGTCCTATACGGTCACTTTTTATTTGGTTTTGAAGAGTTGTAACGATATGGTCCTGTCCTTTTACATCGTCAAATGTCTGTGGACGGAACTTTCTGTATAATGCCATATAAGACATGTCAATTACCTACCTATTATTTATTAGCCTGGCCTAGTCGCCGAAGCTTATTCCGATTCGTTTCGCTTCCTCTATCATCTGGCAATCAGGCTCAACTACCTTGAGCTTTCCTGCAACCTTTTCAAGTGGAATGCGCTTTGTCTTGCCATCTACCATTGCAATCATGTTGCCGAAATCGCCATCCATGATAGCCTGAGCTGCTGCAGAACCAAGGCGTGTGCAAAGAACTCTATCAAATGGATCTGGACTTCCGCCTCGCTGCATATGTCCTGGCACTGTAACACGAACTTCGATTCCTGTTTCCTTCTGGATGCGGTCTGCAATCTCGTAAGAAACTGATGGATACTTTGAAGTCTCAAGCTTCTTTTTGTAATCCTTCTTTGAAAGCTTTGCATCTTCCTTGGAAATTGCCCCCTCGGCAACTGCAAGAATTGTGAAGCCCTTGCCTTCTTCCGCACGATGATTGATGGCCTTGATGACCTTCTTGATATCGTATGGAATCTCTGGAAGCAGGATGATATCTGCTCCTGATGCAACACCTGCGTAAAGGGTGAGCCAGCCAACCTTGTGGCCCATAACCTCTACGATAAACACACGGCTGTGTGATGATGCTGTGGTGTGGATGCAGTCGATTGTGTTACATGCAATGTCGATTGCACTCTGGAATCCGAATGTCACATCTGTTCCAAAGATATCGTTATCGATTGTCTTTGGCAGATGGATGATATTTAATCCTTCCTCGCGAAGGAGGTTTGCTGTCTTCTGAGTACCGTTTCCACCAAGGATAACCAGGCAATTAAGATTGAGCTTGTAGTAGTTTGACTTCATAGCCTCTACCTTATCAAGTCCATTCTCATCTGGCTCACGCATAAGCTTGAATGGCTGACGGCTTGAGCCCAAGATTGTTCCTCCTCGTGTAAGGATTCCTGAAAAGTCCTGGCTAGTAAGGAGTCTGTAGTCCCCATAAATCAAACCCTTGTAGCCATTGAAGAAGCCGTACACCTCCAGGTCCTTTACATTTGCTGCAAGTCCCTTTACAACACCGCGCATTGCAGCGTTCAGTGCCTGGCAATCTCCACCACTTGTAAGCATTCCGATTCTCAACATAAAAACCTCCTCTTCTTAAGTTTGTTACGGTTTTAGTTCATATCCTCAATAACTTTTCTTACATAATTGTAAACACGCTCTGTTGAAGCGATTGATAAACGCTCCTTTGGAGTGTGAATATCGTACATCTCTGGTCCGATTGAAACTGCATCAAGTCCTGGAAGCTTTGAAGCTAAAAGTCCGCACTCAACACCTGCGTGGATTGTCTCTACGATTGGTGCCTCGCCGTACATATCTGTGTAAATCTTTACCATCTCGTCTCTGAAGCTAGACTCTCTTAAGTACTCCCATGCTGGGTACTCACCGTGGATTGATGTCTGGCAACCGAATGCCTTTGCAACCATAAGTACCTTGCGAATAAGTGCGTTCTTTGCGCTATCTACTGAGCTTCTAAGTGAGCATGAATACTTGATTTCGTCATCTAATACATTAAGGATACCAAGGTTAAGTGATGTCTCTACTAAGCCTTCGATATCGTGACTCATTGTCTGAACGCCGTTTGGCATAGACTGAAGGAGCTGGATGAAACGCTCTGACTGAGCTGCGTTTACGCCATCAACTACTACGTTGCCTTCGTTTGTGATAACGATTTCCATCTCTGGGTCTGTGATTGCAAACTCATTCTTGATTGCATCTGCTTCTTTTGTCATAGCTTCGATGGCTGCTGGAGTTGTAACAACCTTTGCGCTTGTAGCACGTGGGATTGCATTGTCCTTTGTTCCACCAACTAAATCTACGATGCAAACCTCGCCTGCCTCAAGACCTGCTGCAAGAACTCTGTTTGCTACATAAGATGCGTTTGCTCTACCCTTATCGATTTCTGCACCTGAGTGTCCACCTGTGCAGTTCTTTACTTCGATTGAAACAAGTGCGCCCTTTAAAGACTCCTTCTTTACAGGGAACTCTACATCTACACGACATCCACCTGCGCAACCTGCAAGGAAATGTCCTTCTTCTTCTGAGTCAAGGTTGAGAAGCTTGCGGCCCTTGAGCATTGAAACATCGATGCCTGCTGCACCTTCCATACCTACTTCTTCTGATACTGTGATGATAACCTCGATACGTGGGTGCTTAAGCTCCTCATCCTCAAGAATTGCAAGTGCCATTGCTACTGCGATTCCGTCATCGCCACCAAGTGTTGTGCCCTTTGCTGTAACGAAACCATCAACGATTTCAAGGTCAAGACCTTCTGTAAGCATGTCCTTCTTGCAGTCATCATCCTGCTCTGCAACCATATCCATGTGTCCCTGAAGGATGATTGGAGATGCATTCTCCATTCCCTCAGATGCTTCCTTGATCATGATTACGTTGTATAAATCATCCTGATAATACTCAAGATTGTGTGCCTTTGCGAAATCAACTAAGTATGCGCTGATTTTTTCCTCGTGATAACTTGGGTGAGGGATGTTACAAATCTCCTCGAAATAATGAAATACTCTCTCTGGCTTACAATTGCTTAATACTGCCATTTTATAAATCTCCTAACTGTTTATTTATCATATTCACCGAACTCACATCCGATGTTATAAGCTTCCATATCGTCCACCAATTCCCATTCGAATTTGGCCATAGAGCCATCCTCGTTGTCCTTGGTCTTCAATATCTTTTTGTAGAGCTTTAGCTCGCCCTTTCCATTGCCGCCATTCCAAAGATTGTTGTGGCGCTTCTCTCCATTTGGCGCTTCGTAATTGATAAGAAGCATGTCCTTTTTCTGACAGGTGAAGTGGCCCTCTATCTTTGCAAGAGGTGTCTCCTGGGTGATGTTCCAAACCACCTCATCGCCCTCTGTGTTGCAGGCGAAATCTGTCTTTGTCAAAGTCCAGAACTTTGAGAAGTTGAACTCATATGGCTCGCCCTCATACCAAACTGCGCCGAGGATAACATTTTCAAATGTCTTTCCTGTGCGAATCTTTGGGCGTCCGCCACCTATATCAAATGCTGTATTTTCAAGCCACTTACCTGTGAGCTTGCTCTTTAAATGAGAGCTTGCCAGCCATACCCATGGAGATGTGAAATCCTTTCCCCAGTTTTTATCTGCATAGCCGTAGCAGCTGTCTTTATCTACAACATATTCTTCCCCATCTAATATAACAGAGCCGTTGAAGAATGTCTTCATTCCCTCGGCGTGCCAGAACATTTCGAAGGCCTCTAATTCACGTGATGCCCAGCTTGCGCCGTAACCTACGTTGAAAGCGATGTCCTTTTCGATGTTTAGGTCCCATATCATCTTGCCCGACTGGCACATCCACTCTGGATGATTTGCTACATCCTCCTCTGTCACTTCCACCATACCAAGGGTACGTGTTTCAGAGCAGAAGCAGTTGTCAGCGCTAATCAAAAATGGGGCATCTTCTTTTATGTTGACCTGATTCCAACCAAAGAAACGATGAAGCTGCTTTGCGCCCTCGCCCCAGCATCCTGCCTTTACCATCATGTAGGATGGCTTTTTGCCTGCTGCTTTGTTCTCTGGAAGCTGGCCAAACACTGGCTCATCCCCACCAAGCTCTGGGTTGATTGTAAAGAACTCTATAAAGAAAGCCTTTTCCTCGCCGGTCTTTTTGTTGTGACCTGTGAAGCTATGCCACCACCAGTCATAACCCTCGCTGGCCAAGGCACCCTTTAACATGAAGTTGTTTCTCAAAATATCAGAGTGATTAAAGCTGCCTTCCAGCAACTTATCCTTCACGTCTAGGCCGTCAATTTTTTCAAGAACTGTCTCCCCTAGTTGACTAATCTTTTCCTTTACCATGATTCTGTCCCCGCTTTTTAATAACGCTTGATTTGATCATCCTCATCAGTTGTAGTCTTATCGATTTTACGAATTTCTACTTCGTATGAATAGCTGTCATTAACCTTTACTGTTGCTTTATCACCAACATGCTTTCCTCGGATGGCTGCACCTAAAGGCGATTCTATGGAAATAAGTCCCTTTAATGAATTGCCTCGGATGCTTGTAACAAGCTTATATGTTTCCTCGCAATCATCCTCTGGGATGTATATTGTAACTGTATTATTTATACCAATTTCATCATCTGCACTTGTATCATCTACTACCTCTGCAAACTTAAGCATTTTTTCAAGATAACGTATGCGGCTATCATTCATATTCTTTGCTCGTTTTGCCTCATGATACTCAAAGTTCTCCGAAAGATCCCCTTGTGCTCTGGTTTCTTTTACTTCTTCTAATAACTTTGGTCTAAGAACTAGCTTGCGCTCATCTATCTCGGCCTGAATCTTTTCTATATCTCCTTTTGTAAGACGCTCGCCCATTATATTGCCTCCTAATTCTTACTATATAATTTCTCAATCTGTATTATAACACAAGTGATGCTGTATCTAAAAAGCAATCTTCAACTAATATAGCCAAATAACAAAAGGCGCCGCTATACGCGACGCCATCTTATTAATATACAATCTTAAATTTGCTATTTACAATTTCCCCAACTGGAGTGTTCTTCCTGATGAAATCAATAACCAAGTCTGGCATTTCTTCTGAGTAGCTGCGGGCGAGAGGGGCTTTGCCGATGCATTCGTATCCGCCGGTGCCTGTTGCTCGGTAGTTGCTTGTAGAAAGTGTGTAGGTTTCTGTGTCAGAAAGCTCTGTTCCGTCTAGCTTTTTAAGAGTGACAACTCTATCTCCTACTGGGCGAGTGATATCGAAGGTATACTCGAGGCCAGCGTAGAAATCGTAGTTGTAGTGCTCTACCTTTGGCTCAAGGAATACCTTGGAAATCTTCACTTCCTTAGTAGCAGCATCGTAGTCGAAGTACTCAGCACATCTTTCCAATGCTTCCTTGATAACTGCCTTTGTTACCTGCTTTACTTCTACCGTATTTGCGAATTGATAAATTGCAAGTACGTCTCTTACAGTGATCTCCTTCTTTAGTCCAAGTGGATCATTTGCAAGGCTAGTGCAAGAGAAATCTGCACCTGTGAAATCAAGCTGAACCTGATTGAAAATAGCTGCCACCTTGCTGCCATTTACTGCTGCATCAATCTTTGACTCTGGAGCAATTTCATTTTCAAGTGAGCCGATTGGCTGATCCAACCAAACCTCTACGCAGTCAGTTAAGTCATCCATGAAATTATGCTCATCGATAGTGTACTGAAGTCTTTCATCAACAGGATTTACATCCACAAGCTTAGATGAAATACTAAGTCCATCATCGCCCTTTACAACCTGTAGCTCGCAGAACTTTGTGGCATTTGATGGTGGCTGAACACCGTAAGTGCCAGCAATTTCAACACCCTCAACTGGCATATGCTGATGACCTGTAAGAAGGATATCAAAGCCAAATTCTCTAGCCATTTTGCAGGCCTGATTTTCTGAAGTATCTGATAAAAGCTTTCCTGTAGCTAAGTCTTCTTCGAAACCACCGTGATAAACGCATACAGTGATATCGCATTTATCCTTGAGATAATCATACTCTTCTTTGAGCACATCTATTGGCTCAAGCACCTGAAGAAGCTCCAGGTTTGCTGGCTGCTCCCATACGTTTACATAGCCTGTAACTGCACCTGTGATTCCTACCTTTGTACCGTCTGCCATTGTGTGAATCACGTGCTTTTTAATATCAAGCTTGCCGCCCTTATCTAAAACATTAGCGCAGACAAGTGTGGCATTCATGCTGTTTGCATAATCAACAATTGCATCATAGCCAAAGTTGAAATCGTGATTACCAAATGTGTAGTAATCAAGGCCCATTTCATTGAAGCCCTCAGCCATAGGATGGAAATTGTATTCATCCTTGTGCTCTAAATAATATGTCATAAGTGGAGTTCCCTGAAGTGAATCGCCACCGTCAATAATCAATGTATCATCGTCTTTTTTTATCTGGGAAGAAATGCAAAAAAGCCCTGAGTTCTCAGGGCAGTTTTTTGCATAATTCACTGGAAAGAGATGACCATGTGTATCAGATGTAAATAAGATACGCATATTTGCCTCCTTTAACCTCTAGTGAGCTTAGTTCTGATTTTTGTTGAGATGTACTCAATAACAAGAATCAATATAATTAATCCAGCAAGGATTGCTCCTGCCTCGTTCCATCTGTATGCATTCATTGCAAAGATAAGTGGAGCACCGAAACCACCGGCACCAACTAAACCAAGGATTGTTGCATCTCTAAGGTTGATATCAAATCTGTAGATTGCTGTTGATGCAAAGTTTGGCATAAGCTGTGGCAAAATACCATAGCGGATTTTCTGCCATGTGCTACATCCTGCTGCATCAAGCGACTCGATAACGTGGATATCCAAATCCTCGATTGCTTCTGTGTACATCTTTGTAATCATACCAACTGAGCAAACGCCCATTGTAAGAAGACCGGCGAAAGCACCAGGTCCTGTAACACGGATAAACATAAGACCATATACAAATGCTGGGATTGTACGAATGGCCATAAGAACGATTCGTCCAATGAATGCGATTGGCTTTGGTACTAAGTTTACTGCTGAAACAAATGCAAGTGGTATTGAAATAATAGCACCTACGATTGTACCAAGGAATGCGATACAAATTGTTTCAAGCATCAAATAAGGTACGCCTGATGTGGAAAAGTCAAACAAAAATCCAAGGTCAGGTGTAAAAAGTCCCTTGATGATGTTCCATGCAATTGTGCTGCTTCCATCTGCTGCACCTGTTGCCTCAACTGCACTGCAGCTCCAAATGATAAGCGCAAGTGTGATTACAGCGATGCATGTATTGTAAACCCAATTCTTGGGTCTCTTTTCATAAGCTTGTTCTATTCTACTATTCATTACGCACCTCCATTAAACCAATTTCTTACGGAAATATCTGCTGATTGATTCAATGATAAATACCGTAACGAAGAGTGCTATAAGAATCATACCAACGCTTGGATAATCTCTCCAAGAAATACGCTCGTTAAGAATAATACCGATACCGCCGGCACCTACATAACCAAGTACTGCTGCATATCTAACGTTTCCTTCGAAGTTGAAGAGGCAGTTAGATAAGAAGAATGGTAATACCTGTGGGATGATTGCTGTAATGAATGCCATTGGACGTGTTGCGCCCATAGCTTCCATTGCCTCAAATGAACCCATATCTACTGTTTCGATTTCCTCATATGTAAGCTTTCCAATGTAAGCAAATGAGAAAACTGCAATTGAAATAGTACCTGCAAGTGTACCAAATCCTACGATAAGTGTTGCCACGAGAGCTGTTACGATGGTAGGAATTGTTCTAACGATACTGAAAAATAATCTAACGATTGAAACTACTACTTTGTTGCGACATACGTTTGTGCTGGCAAGCATTGCGAAAGGCACTGATAAAAGTGAACCTACTAATGAACCAAGAAGTGACATCTTGATAGTGTCGAAAATTGGTCCCCAAACGTAATCCATAAACTCTAATCTAGGAGACTTGAACATATCGCCAATGATAACGAAAAACTCTCCTATTCTCTGGGCTAAAACTGTCATGTTGAAGCCTGTAATCTTGACTGACAAAATACACATTGCCAAAATGATGATTGCGTAAACAGGGCCGCGGGAAGCTTTCTTCTCTACGGATTTGCCATTAGGCAATGTGTAAACGTGAGGCTTAAAAACCTTATCATAAATACTCATGCGTTTACTCCTCTTCTTCCTGTACGTTACCCTCGGCATCTACTTTGCCATTATATATATTTGCTAAAACCTCCGGTGTAACTTCACTGGCAGGTCCATCATAAACGATTTCACCGGCTCTGATACCAACAACTCTGTTAGCATATTTGAGAGCTAAATCAACGTGGTGGATGTTAATTAAGATAGAAATGTTCATATCCTCGTTGATTTTCTTGAAATCACCCATAACCTGATTTGCAGTAACTGGATCAAGTGCAGCAACTGGCTCATCAGCAAGGATGATTGCTGGATTCTGTGCAAGTGTTCTAGCAAGAGCTACTCTCTGCTGCTGTCCACCTGAAAGCTGGTCAGCACGAACGAATGCTTTATCCAAGATACCTACTTTATCAAGACACTCAAGTGCCTGTAACTTTTCTTCCTTTGAATAAATACCGAATACTGATCTGTACCATGGCATGTCTGGTACAAGTGCTGTTAAAACATTTTTAATAACTGTAGTTCTAGTAATCAAATTGAATGATTGGAAGATCATTCCAATTTTTCTTCTGAAACGTCTTAGCTGCTTTCCTGAAAGTGACATAACATCAACGTCATCTACTGTGAGCTTTCCGCTTGTTACATCGTGCATTCTGTTGATTGTACGGATAAGTGTTGACTTACCTGCACCAGAAAGTCCAATAATAGCAACAAATTCCCCCTGCTCAATTTCAAGGTTTACATGCTTTAATCCCTCGAAACCATTAGGATATTTTTTTCCAACATCTTCAAATTTAATCATTTAATAACTCCATTTCTTTAAAAAAAGGAAGATACCGAAATATCTTCCTTTAATAGTTCGATTATTCGAATAAATAAAACATTATTGTAATGACATAATAAGCTCTTGAGCTTTTCTCTCTGAATCGTAATCCTCTGAGTTTGCCTCAACATAACCATTGTGGCTGTAGATAGCGATTACTTCCTTACCAGCATCTGTGTTACCGATGTTGATGAATGCCTGTGAAAGAGCAGCCTTGAAAGCATCATCCATGATTGGAGATGACTTGCTAACGCTGATTGTATCGTTGTAGATACCATCTGTTACACCAATAACATTTGTCTCATCCCAGATGCTTGCGCTTCTGCCGTACTCTGATGTCCATTTATCCTCGTTGTCACGTCTTGCGTCAGCGTATGTAACAAGTACGTCTACCTGACCAGATGCAAGTCTTGAGAATGCTGTACCATAGTTATCTGATAAAGCTGTGTGTGAAAGATCTGTAATGTGCTTTCCGTAATTGTCCTGAAGCCAAAGTGAAGGATAAATATATCCTGCTGGAGATGAAGAATTCATAACGCTCCAGTTAAGTCCATCTAAATCTTCCCATGTGAGCTCTTCGCCATTGTTTACCTTTTCAGCAACAGCCTGACCTGCCTCTGAAGGACCTGCAATGATAAGTGCTCTATAGTATGTTACCTGCTCTGATGTAGCCTCTGTAGGCTTGTTGTCGTTCCAATCCTTTGCGCTATCGCTGTCGATTGAAAGACCGTCTCTAGTTGCTGTAAGAAGTACGTCGCAACCATCGTCGTATAATACGTATGTACCACCTGGAATAAGTCCAACGTCGATAGTACCAGCTGAAAGTCCCTCTCCTACTGCCTCAAAGCTAGTTCCAACTGTGATATCTACCTCGCCGATATCATAACCAAGGCCTGCAAGCTCGTTTGTAAGGAGCTCCTTAAGTGGCTCTGTAGCTGTTACGATTTCGTCTGGCTCACGTGATGGTACGAAACCAATTGTTAATTTGTCAATTTTGACATTTCCGCTTTCTGCGTCTGTTGTCTGAGCTGTCTCAGTCTTTGTAGCGTCACTACCGCATCCAACTAATAAAGACATAGCTGTGACACCAACAAGCATTTTAGAAATAAACTTCTTCATCTTTCCCCTCCTGGAATATAATTATCGTAGATATGCTACATTATTATAAGAGGATATGCAAGCACGATTTAATTTCTGTTTTTATTTAAATACAAAAAAATGGCGCCACGCATGGCGCCATAATTTTACAAAATTTATTCACTTGGTTTTTGGGATGCTCCACGTCTCTGCTGATAAACCATGCTAAGCATGTCCTGTTGATATTTATCATCATTGCTAAGGACCTTTAATTTATCCTTAACCACATTCTTACGAGCACGGAGAGTTTCAAGCTCCTTGAGAAGATTAGCCTCTTCGTCCTCATATGATTTTAATTCTCTCTTGAGATCCTCTATATCTCGTTTTGTCTCAGCATCTAACATGTTATGCCTCCCCTAATTCCTATGATTATTTTGCTTTTATGTCCTGACGAACCAATGCCTTCTTCAAGGCTACCTCAGCTCTAAGCACATCAAGATTTGCATCCTTTTCAGCTAGACGAGCTCTCGCTCTGTCTTCCGCGCTACGGGCACGTTCAACATCAATCTCATCTGGCCATTCAGCAATTTCAGCAAGCAATGTCACCTTGTCTGGAAGTATTTCAGCGAGTCCCGCATGAACTGCAGCCTTTTTCACTCCCTCTGCCTCGGTGATGGTACAAATACCTGGTGCTATTACTGTAGTTAAGGGGATGTGCTTTGGCAGAACGCCAATTTCACCCTCAACTGTATTGAATTCAACCATTGTTGCTTCACCTTCGTAGAAAGTACGCTCTGGTGTAATGATTGAAACTTTAAAGGTGTTATCTGCCATGAAACGCCACCTCCTATTTGTTCTGATTCATCTTGGCACGAACCTCGTCGATTGTACCAGCATTGAGGAAGTAGCTCTCTGGGATATCATCGTGCTTACCTTCAAGGATTTCCTTGAAGCCGCGAACTGTCTCAGCGATTGGCACATACTTTCCTTCAAGACCAGTAAACTGACCAGCTACGAAGAATGGCTGTGACAAGAATCTCTGAATCTTACGTGCACGGTTAACAACAAGCTTATCCTCTTCTGAAAGTTCATCCATACCAAGGATAGCGATGATGTCCTGCAGCTCTTTATATTTCTGAAGAATCTCCTGTACACCACGAGCAACCTCGAAATGCTCCTGACCAACGATACGTGGATCAAGGATACGAGATGTAGAACCAAGTGGGTCTACCGCTGGATAAATACCAAGCTCGGCGATAGAACGCTCAAGAACTGTAGTAGCGTCCAAGTGTGCGAATGTTGTAGCTGGAGCTGGGTCAGTCAAATCGTCGGCAGGCACGTAAACAGCCTGTACTGATGTGATAGAACCGTTCTTTGTAGATGTGATACGCTCCTGAAGAGCACCCATCTCTGTCTGAAGTGTTGGCTGATAACCAACGGCTGAAGGCATACGACCTAAGAGGGCTGAAACCTCTGAACCAGCCTGAGTAAAACGGAAGATGTTATCGATGAAAAGAAGCACATCCTTTCCACCCTTATCTCTGAAGTACTCAGCCATTGTAAGTCCAGTAAGACCAACTCTCATTCTGGCTCCAGGTGGCTCGTTCATCTGACCGAAAACCATGCAGGTCTTGTCGATAACGCCTGACTCCTTCATTTCGTAGTAAAGGTCATTACCTTCACGAGTACGCTCACCTACACCTGTGAATACTGAATATCCACCGTGCTCAGTAGCGATGTTGTGGATAAGCTCCTGAATAAGTACGGTTTTACCTACACCGGCACCACCGAACAAACCGATCTTTCCACCTTTCTGATATGGGCAAAGAAGGTCAACGACCTTAATACCTGTCTCAAGCATTTCAGTTGATGTTGCCTGCTCCTCAAACGCTGGTGCTTTTCTATGGATTGGCATCTTCTCAACACCTGTAGGTGCTGGCTGCTCATCGATAGCTTCACCAAGTACGTTGAAAATACGTCCTAATGTTGCCTCACCAACAGGAACCGAAATTGGTGCTCCTGTAGCTACTACATCCATTCCACGTACTAATCCGTCTGTAGGACCCATGGCAATACAACGAACTGTATCGTCACCCAAATGCTGTGCAACCTCAACAACCAGTCTCTCGCCGTTATCTCTTGTGATTTCAAGAGCGTCGTTGATTTCTGGAAGCTGGCCTTCGCCAAACTTTACGTCAAGTACCGCACCGATGATCTGAGTGATTTTACCAATATTATTTGCCATCTTTTCACTCCTATCTGCTTTTTTAAGAAAGCGCCTCTGCACCAGCGATAATCTCGGTCAATTCCTGAGTGATTGATCCCTGGCGGGCACGATTGTATTTTAATGATAGATCACTAATGATTTCCTCAGCATTATTTGTAGCTGAATCCATTGCCTGCATACGTGCACCATTTTCTGAAGCAACAGCTTCAACAAGTGCGCCGTAAACTAATGAAGTAACATACTTTGGAATGATAAGCTCTAAGGCTTGTTCCTCGTTTGGCTCAAAATTCATAAGAGCTTCCGCTCCTGTTGATTTTACAGCCTCTACATCTTCTTCACTAATTTCGGCTGGTAACAGCTTCATAAGCTTTGGAATCTGGCTTACTGTATTTTTGAAGTGTGTGTACACAAGATAAATCTGTCCGATCTCGCCATTAGCATAGTCGGAAAGAACGTCATTACAGATTGCCATAGCATCTGCATAAGTTGGTGCCTCCATTACTGGAGAATAGTCCTTTGCCACGGTGTAACCCTTATGTGCAAGGCTCTCACCACCTTTATGACCTATTGTGTAAAGCTTTACTTCATCAGGCTTCATGCCGGCACCTGTAATCATCTTTACAACGTTTGAGTTGTAACCACCTGCAAGACCACGGTTTGATGTGATGACGATAACGCCAATCTTATCAGAACCATTATCCTGCAAATATCTGTTGTTTACGTTGCCAGCCTTGGCAAGCATGCTACAAATTGTGTTGTACATAGCATTGAAGTATGGTGTAGTCTGCTCTGCCTTTGTTCTAGCCTTCTGGAGCTTTACTGTAGATACAAGCTTCATGGCCTTAGTGATCTGCTGAGTGCTACTAACACTCTGTTTTCTTCTTTTTATGTCTCTCATTGAGGCCATAACAGATCACCCTCCTTACTTGTAGCTCTTTTTACACTCCTCAATAGCAGCGATAAGCTTCTTCTCCATGTCATCCTCGAGAACCTTAGTTGTCTTAATAGCCTCTGGAATCTCTGGATACTTTGTATCAACAAGATCAAATAAAGCTTTTTCAAACGCCTGAATATCTGCTGTAGGAATATCAAGAAGATATTTCTTTGTAGCAGCGTAGATAATCATAATCTGATACTCTACTGGCATTGGTGCGTACTGTGGTTGCTTAAGCATTTCCTTGATACGCTCACCTTGTGCAAGCTTCTCAGCTGTATCTGCATCAAGCTCTGAACCGAACTGTGCGAAAGCTGCAAGCTCTCGATACTGAGCAAGCTCTACACGGATAGGAGCTGCGATTTTCTTCATAGCCTTAATCTGAGCAGAACCACCTACACGGGATACTGAAAGACCTGCGTTTACGGCTGGTCTGAAACCTGCGTTGAAAGCTTCTGTCTCAAGATAAATCTGACCATCAGTAATTGAGATAACGTTTGTAGGGATGTATGCAGATACATCGCCTGCCTGTGTCTCAATGATAGGAAGTGCGGTAAGTGATCCTCCGCCCAGTTTGTCTGAAAGTCTAGCAGCACGCTCAAGAAGTCTTGAGTGTAAGTAGAATACATCACCTGGGTAAGCCTCACGTCCTGGTGGACGACGGAGAAGTAATGAAAGTGTACGGTATGCAGTAGCATGCTTACTTAAATCATCATAGATAATAAGTACATCCTCACCGTTTTCCATCCACTCTTCACCGATGGCACATCCTGAATATGGAGCGATGTACTGAAGTGGAGCAAGCTCTGAAGCTGTAGCAGCAACAACTGTTGTCCATGCCATAGCACCATATTCCTCTAAAGTCTTAACAAGGGCTGCAACTGTTGATGCCTTCTGGCCAATTGCAACGTAAATACATTTTACGCCCTGTCCCTTCTGATTGATAATTGTATCAATAGCGATAGCAGTTTTACCTGTCTGTCTATCACCGATAATAAGCTCACGCTGTCCACGTCCGATTGGAATCATGGAATCGATGGCTTTAATACCTGTCTGCAATGGTGTATCTACGGATTTACGAGAGATAACGCCTGAAGCAACACGCTCGATTGGACGGAACTTTGTAGTATCAATAGGTCCCTTTCCATCGATAGGCTGTCCAAGTGCATTAACTACACGTCCAAGCATTGCATTTCCAACTGGAACCTCAACAACACGACCAGTAGTCTTAACTGTATCGCCTTCATTGATGTTCTTGTCGTTACCTAAGAGTACGCAACCAACATTGTCTTCCTCAAGGTTTAATACCATGCCGTATACTTCGCCAGGGAACTCTAAAAGTTCGCCCTGCATAGCATTCTGTAATCCGTGAATACGTGCAATTCCATCAGCAACCTGAATGACAGTTCCAACGTCTGACACGTCAAGCTGCGCAGCATAGCGTTTCATCTGCTCTTTAATAACCGAGCTAATCTCTTCTGGTTTTAAATTCATGGAGCGCATTCACCTACTTTCAATTGAATATTTGATAACTCGTGAGTTAATTTACTAATCTGAGTCTTGATTGAACTATCAATGACTCTATCTTTAATGCGAATTACCATACCCCCGATTAATTCAGGGTCTACCTTGTATGTCATGACAAATGAAGCATAATCGGTAGTTTGAAGTAAACGCTTCTCGACATCATTTTTCTGTGCTTCTGTCAATTCCATAGGAGTTGAAACTGTTGCCTTACCAATTTTCTTGTAATCGAATACTCGATCAATGAAATAGTTAAGAACTGTCTCAATATCCTTTGAATGGTCCTTCTCTTCAAGCATTCTTAAGAGTCCTACCATTTCATCACTGACTCTGCCTTTGAAAACCTCGTCGATGATTTGAAGCTTTTCTTCTTTATTAATTTTTGGATGATTCATCATCTGAGAAAAGCCGTCGTTTGATTTAACAACATCAATGACTCCTTCAGCTTCCTTCAGGAAATCATCGATTTTCCCTGATTCCACAGCTAGCTCAAACAATGCATCACCATATACGTTTGAGACTAATTTAGCCATGTTCCTTCACCCATTTCCTTAAGTGTTTGCTCTACTAAGGAATTCTGAATTGTTGTGTCGATGTTAGCAGCTACAACCTTCTGTGCCATCAATGCGGCAACGGAAATCATTTCCTGCTTAACCTCGTCTGCAACCTTCTTCTTCTCGAGCTCAGCCTCCTCATTTGCTCTTGCAATGATTGCTGCAGCTTCTTCCTTAGCGTCGCTTACAATCTTGGTTTCACTCTTTAAGGCTTTTTGTCTTGCTTCTGCTAAAATTTCATCACGCTCTTTGCTGATGTTCTTTAGCTTTGCTTCGTACTCTGCCTTTAGCTTTTCTGCCTCTTCCTTTTCTTTCTTTGCATCTGCAATGTCCCTTGCAATGCCATCTTTTCTATCCTGCAGAAGCTTTCTTGCTGGATTGAAAAGCTTGTTAGACATTATAAGGAATAGGAAGAACATTGCTATGGCTAAAAGCACTACATCATTTACTAACTGAAAGTCTAAATCAAATAGTCTTTCCAACTTTTAGCCCTCCTTCTTAAAAATTTTCTTCCTAGTTTCCTTAGCCTACTAATGGCTGTACAAAGAGTAACAGAAGGGCAATTACAAGTCCGTAAAGACCAGTTGTCTCGGCAACGGCCTGACCAAGTAACATAGTAGACATAATCTGTCCCTGTGCTCCTGGGTTACGTCCAACGGCTGCTGCACCATGACCAGCTGCAATACCCTGTCCAATACCAGGACCAATACCAGCGATAACTGCTAAGCCGGCACCGATTGCTGAACAAGCTTTAATTAAATCTTCTCCTGTAATGTTCATAAATGTTTTCCTCCTAATATAGTAAACTTTTTGTTTTCAGTCCCTTTTTAAGAATCACCGTAAGACTGAGCTATGTATGTCATTGTCAACATACAGAATACATAGGTCTGGATTGCACCTGAGAAAATATCGAAATATACATGCAATGCTGCAGGCCATATCAAGGCGAACTTTCCTAGCAATCCATATACAAGACCCATAATGATTGTTCCTGAAAGAACGTTTGCAAATAAACGTAGTGACATTGAAATAGGCACCGCAATATCAGATATTACGTTGATTGGCATCCAGATAGGTAGCCATGGTGGCAATGGAGAACACTTGTCAATCCAAATGTCCTTCGCGCTCTGGTGCCTTACCTTTACTACATGAATGCAAACAAAGGTAATTAATGCAAGGGCCAATGTTGTGCCGTAATCGGCTGTTGGTGGTCTTAAGCCAACCAAACCGGATAAGTTAGATACCAAAATGAAACAGAATATGGTACAAATCCAGTTTGCAAACACTGGTGCGTGCTTACCCATACTTCCTTCCACCATCTTATCTAAGAGTCCTACTATCAACTCCAAGATACTCTGGAAGGTATCAGGAACTTCAGTGGCATGCTTCAGCTTACGGTTGGCAATAAGAGAAAATATAACCAACGCAAGCCACACGATAAGGATGCAGACATGGGAAGTTGTGATCCAAACTTCATGACCAAAGACTTCGTATTTGAACAAGCCTTTTATCATGTCCACAGTATCGCTTGAGGCCAGCAAAATTCCTTCTGTCACACTTTCACCTCCTTTGTATTAAGTTCTTCATCATTACCCTCGGATATATTGGAACTAGTTTTTCCGAGTCTTTTTATTAGCAAAGGCTGCGCATATGCACTTACCTTAAGCCCTAAAATACCGATGAGAGCTGTAAACATGTTGCCAAGTTTAAAGACCATCATCAAAATCATCACTGCGCATACGATTAAGTATCGCATCACAGATTTGAAGGAAAGATATTTTTCATGCCCCTTTCCTATGCGAACTGATTCTTCGATAATCATTGCTATGTGGATTGCCATAAATGTGGCACATCCAACTCCTATTAGAAGTCCGCTGGTGTATCTGACTTTATCAGTTACAAACCAAACCCCAATCAGTTCAATTAAAACACCGTATATAAGTATTCCTAAAACCAAGCCAGGTAGAGCTTGATTTAGTCTTTTCATCCAATTAATCATGCTTTTCCTCTGACTGATTTTTTGCCTCTTCTTCCAGACGTCTTGCCCGCTGCCCTGGGGATTCCTCGTTCTTTAAATACCCTTTAACTGAACGATATGCCCCGTTAAATGCAGCAACTATGCCTATCAGAATTCCTCCGATGATATACATGTCGCTGTGAGAACTGGTCACCTTCGATAAAACAATTCCCACCGCCATACATAAGAAAATCGGCACTATTACATTTATTCCAAATTGAAGTACCATTACTAGCGAATTGGCCACTTCACGATTTGTCTTCTTCTTGTCCCTCAATGTAAGCTCCTATTTGCTCGATTTACAATTGGTTAAAGTGTAAATGAAATCTCTCTACCAGTATGCTTGTACTGATAGAACTCTACTCCAGCAGCTCTAAGCATGCGCTTTGATGCTATAACTGATGGTGTGTTTTCGTATTTATCACTGTCGTAGATAACAGTTTTTATGCCTGACTGAATAATAGCCTTTGCACATTCGTTACATGGAAATAGTGACACGTACAGCTTTGAACCTTCCAGTGAACCACCTCGGTAGTTCAGGATAGCGTTCAATTCGCTGTGTGTTGTATAGAAATATTTATTTTCCAGAGGGTCCCCTACTCTTGCCCAAGGGAACTCATCATCTGAACATCCATTTGGAAAACCATTGTAGCCCATTGATAAAATCTTATTGTCCTGGCTAACAATACAAGCTCCAACCTGTGTATTTGGGTCCTTAGATCTCATACCCGATAATACTGCAACGCCCATAAAGTACTCATCCCAGCTAATATAATCAAGTCTCTTATCACTCATGGTCTATTCCTCCAATACGTATATAATTCTTGCCTTATTTATATTTATGCCTCAATAACCCTCATTAACTTCTCAATCGAAGCCTTTAAGACTTCGTAGCACAAACCATAGGTCTGTACTGAGCCACCGTAGGGATCCATCACCTCAAGCTCGTCCCCAACGAGCTCGTTTAAGAGGCGTGTATTTTCCTCTGTGGCGTTTGCATATTCACTTAATATTTTTTGCCTTTGGGTCTCTTCCATTGTGATTACAAGTGTGGATTCGGAAAAATCCGTATCTAGTAACTGTTTGGAAGAGTAATCCTTCAGCGTAGTGCCATTACTGATTAAAATCGCTTCCGCCTTTTGATTCAACGGCTCCGGGAACTGAACTATAAGTCCCCTGGCCTCACAAATAATCGGCCTGCTGTGCTCAGTGGCATGGAAAATCGCCGTCGCCATGGGGGCTCTCGATGTTCCACTACCGGAAGCAAAAATCACTCTATTAATATTTTTCATTTCATATTCTCCTGACTGCCGGTTGATGCCTAAACGTCAAGTGTCTTCTGACCAGCTGCTTTCAACAATCGATTCATGATTGCCTGCCCCATATTTGGAGTAGCGAAGCTTTCAGAATATATCAAATCTACGCCCAGTTCGTCAAACTTTCGTAGAATGTCGTAAAGATTGTGAGCTATGCTGCCCTCGTCAGATCTGTCCCCTATTACAAGAATCTGACCATCGCTATATCTATCCGCAGTTTCTGATGTAGCGATAATGCCAACCTTTGAACCAGCCTCAATTGCTGCTTTTGTAAGCTCATTGATTTTGGCTACGACTTTATCCTCATCACCGGAAATGATAGTCAAATCACCCTTAGGTGCATAATGCTTATATCTCATTCCTGGTGCTTTTGGCTTTGCTCCACTGGTGGTGCCTTTGTCGTTGTAGACAATTCCTGGATCGATTCTGACCTCTCCAACCACCTCTTTCAGCATTTCCATATTGATGTATCCTGGCCTAAGGATTGTAACAACATCCTCTGTCAAATCTACGATGGTAGACTCCAATCCGATATCTACAGCACCTCCATCCAAGATGGCGTCTATCTTTCCTGATAAATCCTCGTATACGTGACTAGCCTTTGTAGGGCTTGGTCGACCTGATGTGTTGGCACTAGGCGCTGCAATCATACATCCACTTTCCTCAATAAGTGCTAAGGCGATTGGATTGTTTGGCATTCTTACTGCCACCGTATCAAGACCACCTGTTGTCTCGTATGGGATAACCTCGTTTTTGTTGACCACCATTGTAAGTGGTCCTGGCCAAAATGCATCTGCCAGCTTTTTAGCGTTCTCTGGCAAATCCTTTGAAATTTCTTGTAACTGTGAGAACCTAGCAATATGTACAATTAAAGGGTTGTCCGATGGACGACCCTTTGCTGCGTATATCTTACGCGAGGCCTCCTTATCTTTGGCGTCTCCGCCTAATCCATAAACTGTCTCTGTCGGAAAGGCCACAAGCCCTCCCTTTCTAAGTATCTCAGAAGCCTCACTGATATATTCCATATTGATTGGCTCTGCAGAAACATCCATAATCCTAGTAATCATACTCAAAATTATATCACTTTTCCATTAGAACTCAATCTTTTTGAACTGTTACAAAGCCCATAAAACCATGATTTTTTTGTGTTCTCTTATAGGTACTTTGCAATAATATTCCATACTCCTGTGCTATCAAAGCCTTTCTTCCAGAAGGCTCCTCCAGCCAGATTGTATTTATCCATTACCTTTAACTTTTCTTCGATGGAAGTTTCATCCTCCACCCAAATCTTGTAAGTTGTGCTTCCATCAGCATATTCTGCGTAGTACTGACCATACTCATCTGACCATGCTGCAGACACACCGTTTGTCTTAAGATATGACTGAATTGCATCCATTCCGTAAGCTGTGCTATCAACAGAACCATCCTCTGCCACTTCCCAAACTCTACAATAGAATGGCATACCGAGGATTACCTGCTCAGCTGGTACATCATTAAGTGTGTCAGCCACACCCTGATCTACCCAATTAATTGATGCAACAGACCCTGCTTCTTCGCTTCCGCCGTAGTGCTCATCGTAACCCATGATGATTACATAATCCGCATACTTAGCCTGTTCTGCTCGATTATAAATCTCAGATGAAGCAGTAGGTACATAATTGTCTACTGAAAGAATGATATCGTTCTTTTCACATTTAATAGAAAGCTCCTTGATGAACTGAATATATCCATCTGCTGCATCTCCTGAGAGCTGCTCGATATCAATATTGATTCCATCAAGACCGTATGTAATAGCCTGCGCAATAAGATTATTAACTAATGCGTCTCTTGATGATGTAGTGTTTAAAACTGTTGTTGTATCAACATCTGCATCCTCAAGATTGCTCACAAGGCCCCATACCTGTACATTATTTGCATGACATGTACTTACATATGAAGAGCTTGCAATTGAAGCAATTCCGCCTTTGTTATCATTCAAATAAAACCAGGTTGGTGACATAACATCAACACCTGTTGAGCTTGCAAGAACTGTGGCAATATCTCCATTCGCTGACTGGTTTGTAACCTGATGCCAAAGCAATGAAATATCCTGTCCTGCAGAAATATGGTTGTATGTACGCTCAGGCAACTCTGCAACAACTGTCTCAGTACTCTTAAAGGAAATAGCACTATTCTTGATGTAACCCATTACACCATTTTCTGAAACAACAAAGCTCCACTTACCTGTATCACGAACAACGTAAATAGATTCGCCCTTTGTGACATCCTCAAGGACTGGGCTCTTTGGACCATTAAGCTTTCTAATCTGAGTCTTACGCTTTGCTGTATACAAATCTGTAGATGAACCTACAGTCTGGACAACAACTCTATCAGGCTCTGAATAATAGTTCAGCTTAAAGTCAGTAAGAAGCTTAAGATAATCCTCCGCAATATAAACTGTATCATCCTGCGCCAATACTACTGGCAAGCCAAGACTATTATTGCTCTTATCTATTGAATAATCTGCGCTACCAACTGTTGCTGTATAAACCTCAGAATCAGTAGCATATCTCAGAGTAATCTCTGATGAATCGTAAACATATCCATCATCCAGATAATCCTTTACAAATCCAAGCTCCAAATAAACATTGCCATCATTTACTATGGCATAACCATGCTCCTCAAGCTCAGAACTGATATACTCTCCATCCAAAACGACCGCTGCTTCGTTTTCATGGAAAACCTGGAAGTAATCCGCCAAATCCATATGCTCTTTGGTAGGCGTATACTTCTTAATCGCATATATTCCTACAATCAGCACCGCAAGAGCTATAATTCCTGCCGCAATGTAAATATAACCCCTCGGAATCCTAAATCTTTTCTTTCTCTTTCGTCTATGTCTATACGTATTGCTCATAAGCATCTCCCTCGTATCTATATTCCCTCAAAGTATAACAAACCATCCCGCCAAATTCCACCTTTATGTGGCCCCGCTCCCCTGCACTGCACCTCTGCCCAGGCCCCTCCCAACTTAATAAATTGTAATACCCGCCCCTAGTGTACAGGGAGCAGACACAAAAAAAGAGCACCGCGAATGCGATGCTCTTTAACCGGTTTTCTTGATTAAGCTATTAGCCCTGAGCGATTGCTCCTGTTGGGCAAACACCTGCACATGTACCACACTCAACGCAAGCGTCAGCGTCGATGTTGAACTGTGAATCTCCCTGTGAGATAGCTCCTACTGGGCACTCAGGCTCGCATGTACCACATGATACGCATGAATCAGAAATAACGTATGCCATAGTTAAAATCCTCCTTAAATATCTTAATTGATAAAAATTAATCAATTTCATTTGATGTCTCATATATTACACCTAAATTGTGTCTAAATCAAGGACAAAATTGTTTTTTTATGAATCCCTTTAAAATCAAGGCTTACCATGGTTATATTAATCTAACTCCTGTTGATTCTGGCTAACAGTTGTTTTAATTGTGTACACAAATCAGTTTCACACTAACTTCAAATTGAGCACAATGTAATTGTATATAATTCACAACATTAGAATAATGGTTTGCGAAAAGAAAAAAAGCATGTTATTATCAATTGAAATGTTAAGAAAGGAGAAGTCAAAATGGCAAGAGTTTCTAAAGCAACTATGATCGGTGAGCTTCTTCAGATTGATGCTGATGTAGCTCCTATCTTACTTAATATCGGCATGCACTGCCTCGGATGCCCATCTTCACAGATGGAGACTATCGAGGAGGCAGCTATGGTACACGGTATCGATGCTGATGATCTCGTTGAAGAGATCAATACATTCCTTGATTCAAAGGCTTAAGACGCAAATAAAAAAAGAGCTTCGCTATGCGAAGCTCTTTTTTTATATCATTGCTAATTTCTGTACCGCATCACCGTTGACAAGTACTTCATAGTGCTCAGCCATGTATTGGTCTGTACCAACTACATAATTCTGCTGATCACTGTATTCTGATAAGATGTTGCATACTTTATTGTATGTTTCAGCTGTATCATCTGATTTACTAACTACTAAATAGTATTTGTTATCAAATGGACTCTTATAGAGAGAATTTTTTCCCTTGTAAAAGCTACCAAGTATTCCAGAAAGTCGGATTACATCATCCATGTTGTCGAAAACAAACATCTTTGTGATGTCCACTGGCAAACCATTTTTTGCTGCCTTTTCTGGTGAAGCTGTTATAGCTTCCTGTGCCTTTTCAATAAGACTGTTGAATATGTTAAGTATGTCGTCTGCTGCTGCCTCATTAAATGGCTTTGCTGGTGCATCGATGATTTCGTCATCATCATCGTAGTCATCGTCATCCTCTGAAAATCTTGAGAAACGAGTATCAAGCTCGTCAGGATTTTCTACCTTTGTCACAAGAAGGACAATGGATTCTGATGAAAGTGGTATAGCTTCTATCATAAGTGGAATATCTTCCGCTTCAAAACCGTACTGGTAGGAAGCCTGTTCCATAAGTTCTCTAAATAATTCTCTGGCCTTTGCAGAACCATAAGCTAATTCTGAGAGCTTAATGTGTCGGCTTATTAAATCTTCTCTAGACAGAGTGCATCTGATCTGGTTTTCGTTGATTCTTTCAATCTTCATAAAAATCACCTCCCGATCGATATAAGATGCGCTACTATTAGCATTTTTCTTATATGGATTATATATATATTATATCGGAAAGTAAAGCAAAGATACCATATAAAAGGTGATAAAAGTATTAAATTTTTCTTAAGTGGTTTGTTATAAAAAGAAAATATATTTCAAATTTATGCTTGCAATATAATTTATTCTGTGTTATAAACTTGTCTGCGAGATGCCTTTCCGAAAGGAAGGAGCTGATAGATTGATACCAAAAGGTATTGAAGACAAGTACGAAGTCATTCGTATACTGCAAGAAACAGCAGCTACCGCAGTATTACTTGTCAATTATAAGTCGATAGGAGCATTAAGAATTCTTAAAGCCATTCACAAGGCGAGTCCTAATGCACACAGCATCCTATCCGAAGCACATCTTTTACAAGGGATTAAATCATCCCGAATACCCACCATTTTTAGTGTAGAAGATACAAATGATATGTACTACCTAGTTGAGGAATTTATTGAAGGAATTTCCCTCAGGGAGTATCTGTTACAAACTAAGTTATCTAAAGAAGAGCTATATAGATTGGCCATTGAAGTATGCCATATCTTTGAAGCGTTGCATTCTGCAGAGCCGGAGCCTGTGCTTTACAGGGATTTAAAGCCAGAGCATCTTATTTTGCAGGGTGATAAACTACGCCTTATTGACTTTGGTATTGCTATTAATAAGTCTCAGTCGGCTACGGCTATGCCCTTAGGCACAAAAAATTGGGCCGCACCTGAACAGTTAAAAGGCCAAAAGCTTGATGAGCGTTGTGATATATACAGCGTTGGAAAGATAATTGAGTTTTTGCAGATTAATAGTTATGCAAAAGATGATTTCAGGTTGAAAAAACTAGTAGATAAAGCCACTGCTGCAAATCCATCTGATAGGCACAATTCTATCAGTGAATTAAAGTCACAGTTGCTAAAACTACAGGGAGTTAGAGCTAATGAAAATACGGAATCAGGCATTCTCGATAGGAAAATAGCCGTGATTGGAGCCGATTGTGGAGTCGGAACCACTCATATCGCTATTAATCTATGTCGCTATCTTAATAGCAAACATATAGAAACATACTACAAAGATTTTGAAAAAAACACTGTTCATCATCTTTGGGAACATTTCAAAGACAGCCACGTTAGGTCAGGTGTTTTATACCACAAAAACTTTAGAGGCATTCTAAATTATGGGGATGCCATAGAAAGTTACACACCTCCAAAAGGTCTTTATGTCCTGGACTGTGGTACTAATGACAAATACATTTCAGATGCTCAAATTATATTTTATATAGTAAGTGCATCTCCTTGGAAAACTATACATTATCCATATTGGATCAAGGATAAAACTGTTTATGTTATTTCTAATTTTTCTAACAAACTTTTTTCCTTGAAACTTGCAAAGGATTTACATAAAAAAGTTTTCATGTATCCATTAAATAAGTGGTCTTTGCATATATCTAAGGATGAAGATAGGTTTTTTTCTATGGTTCTGAAGAATGAAAAGGATTTTACTGTTTAAACACTGGCTTAATAAGTCAACAAAAAATAAATTCGAAAAAAATAAAAAGATATCTGTTACAGCGGTTTCTCATAAGCTTGGTGTCACTCACTTGTGCCTTTGTTTAGCAAATTTTTTAAGCTCCGGGCTTAAAAAGCCGGTTCTTTATATTGAAATTTCTGATGATAGCCAACTATTGGGATTTGTTGGAGAACATCAAATAAAATATAAAGACATCACTTGCTACAAATATATGGATGTTGTTTACGCTTTGGGATGTAACACATCTGTTGCCAGCTATCTCATTAACGAATGGGATGGATATGTGATTGTGGATTTTGACAAGCTTACTCCAGAAAACGCTTCTATTTACAACCAGTGTGATAAGCAATTTTTGATAGGTTCTATTATGCCTTGGTGTAAACGTGATGTTTACAGATTTATAAATAATATGGAAGGAGTAGTAGATATGAAAAATATTGGGTTTTTAACCAAATCAAATGAAGTTAATGATAAAGCGTTATTTAATATAAAGAAATATGATTCTATTCAAGGCCTCCCTATCATAAACAATCCTTTTCGTTTAAAAGAATCAGACTTTGAGGCATTGTTTCAATTAATAGAGTAGCTGCGGGGAATTAGTTATGCGAGTATTACTCTGATAAAGGACTCCAGTATCGTCAAATTGAAGTTCTTCAAGAAAAAGACAAATAAAAATGAATTAAAAATTGAAAATATATTAGAGTACAAAAATAGAGGGCGAAATATCGCCCTCTTATTTTATTCATCATGGTTTGCATACTGGCTTCTGTCGCGGTTTGCGAATCTTGTGTATTCTGGGAGCCATGTAAGCTCGATAGTTCCGATAGGACCGTTACGTTGTTTAGCAACGATGATTTCTGAAACATTTTTTAATTCTGTATCGTGGTTATAGTAATCATCACGGTAAATGAACATAACCACGTCGGCATCCTGCTCGATGGCTCCGGATTCACGCAAATCCGACATCATAGGTCTGTGGTCAGGACGCTGCTCAACCGCACGGGAAAGCTGTGATAGTGCTATAACAGGTACGTTTAGCTCACGGGCAAGTCCCTTTAGTGAACGTGAAATATCTGAAATTTCCTGCTGTCTACTTTCTGATTTACCGTTACCAGACATCAACTGTAAGTAGTCGATGATAATAATAGACAAGCCAAATTCCATTTTGAATTTTCTACATTTGCTTCGAAGCTCACCAATTGAAATACCTGGTGTATCATCAATAATAAGCTTTGAGTTACCGATTTTACCAGCACCTTCGATGAGGTTTTCCCAATCTGCCTCCTGAAGATTACCTGTTCTAAGCTTTTGCGCATCTACTCTTGACTCCAGAGCAAAAAGACGGTTAACTAATTGCTCCTTTGACATTTCCAGTGAGAATATTGCTGCACAAAGATGCTCGTGAATAGTGATGTGCTGTGCCAAGTTAAGAACGAAGGCTGTTTTACCCATTGAAGGACGGGCCGCAATAAGGATAAGATCCGAAGGCTGAAGTCCAGCAGTCTGTCTATCCAAATCGATGAATCCTGTTGGGATACCTGTAACTACACCCTTCTGCTTTGAAGCCTGTTCAATCTTTGCGATTGCATTCATAACAACCTGACGGATTGGAACATAATCTGTGTTTCCTCTGTTCTGAACCAATGAGAAAATATCTCTTTCAGTCTGGTTCAAAATAGTATCAACATCATCAGTGCCTTCAAAGCACATGTTCTCGATTTTCTGATTTACTTTAATTACATTTCTAAGTACTGCCTTATCTTTTACGATATTAGCGTAGCTTTTAGCATTGACTGTGGTTGGTACTCCAAGTACAAGCTCCTGGATAAATTCCAACGAAGCAAATTCCGGTGGAACCCCCTTTTCTTTAAGCTTATTTTGAAGAGTAACCTCATCAACAGGCTCGCCAGCATTAAAAAGTTCTACGATTGCTTCAAAAAGCATTCCGTACTGCTGATGATAAAAATCGTCTTTGATGAGGATTTCTGAACACTCAACAATTACATCTCTATCAACAATCATTGAACCGATTACTGACTGCTCCGCCTCCAAAGAGTTGGGCATTTGTCTGCGAATTACATCTTCCATTATGTATTCTTTCCTTTATTTATTGTTCTGAAACATGTACACGAAGTGTTGCTGTTACCTTTGGATGAAGCTTTACCTTTACCTCGTATGTGCCAAGGGCTCTGATTGGATCATCAAGAACAATTTTCTTTTTGTCGATTTCCTTGCCGTACTGCTTCTTTGCAGCCTCAGCGATTTCTTTTGTTGAAACAGATCCGAAGGTTCTTCCGCCCTCACCTGTTTTAATCTTTGTTTCTACTTTCCACTCTGCAATTTCTTTTTCAAATGCAAGTGCTGCCTCATAGTTTTCCTGAGCGACTTTTTCATCGTGTTTATTCTGAAGCTTAAGGTCATTAAGTGCTGCGTTTGTTGCCTCTACTCCAAGCTTTTTCTTGAAGAGCATATTTCTTGCGTAGCCTTCGCTAACCTCTACAACCTCGCCTTTTTTACCAAGTGACTTAACGTCTGAAAGAAGTATTACTTTCATAGCCTAATTTCTCCTTCTTCTAGCATTTTATCTATTGTTGCTTCAAGGTCCTCTCGAACCTCATCAAGTGTACGATTTTGAATCTGGGCTCCTGCAATATTTACATGTCCACCACCACCCAGACGGGCCATAATACTTTGTACATCGATTTCATCGATTGAACGAGAACTGATGTAAATCTTGTCCATATATTTTGTCAAAACAAATGACGCTTTAATACCTACGATATTAAGAAGCTCGTTAGCTGCCTGAGCACCAACTACTGTTGGGCTTTCAAGATTTCCATCTGGCTCGCATTCTGCGATGGCAAATGCATCTCTGTATACTGCTGCATTTCTAACGATTTCTGCGCGCGCCTTGTATGTCTCCATGTTTTCACGAAGCATCTTTCTAACTCTAGTAACCTCTGCTCCATTTCTACGGAGGAAGGCAGCTGCCTCAAATGTACGAACACCAGTCTTTGTCATAAAGTTGTTTGTATCAATCAAGATACCTGCATAAATACAATCAGCCTCAGTAGGGTTGATATTGATTTTCTCTGCGAAATACTGAAGTACCTCAGCTATCATCTCACTTGCAGATGATGCATATGGCTCGATGTAAGAGAGAATTGGATTTTCAATAATCTCCTCCACCTGTCTGTGGTGATCAATTACAACGATGTTTTTATTTTTATATAGAAGTCCTGGACATTCTACATAGCTTGGTCTGTTGGTATCAACAACCATAATAAGGGTGTTTTCATTGCAAAGATTGAGTGCCTGCTCACTTGTGATGAACATGTCGTCTGGGTACTCGCCCTTTTCTGTAAAGCTCTCAACTACTGGACGCATAGAGCTTGTGATTGTATCAATAACGATATTTACAGGCTTTCCAATTTCTCGACCTGCACAGAACACACCAACTGATGCTCCTAAGCAGTCTGCATCAGAAAGATTGTGTCCCATAACGATGATTCTTTCTCTTGTTTCCATGAGCTCGCGAAGGGCCTGCGCCTTAACTCTGGCCTTAACACGAGTTGAACGCTCCACTTCCTTACCATGAGTACCATAATAAGAAACGTCCTGTCCATTCTTAACAACTACCTGGCATCCGCCACGGGCAAGTGCAAGATCGATAGCAACATGCGCATACTGTGCCTTTTGATTGTAGTTGTCGCTTCCAAGTCCGATACCAATACTTACTGTGATATCTTTATCATTTCCCATCTTAATTCCAGTAATATCTTCCACGATAGAGAATTTGTCATCCTCGAAGTTCTTGAGATATTTGTGCTGGAACATAATGAGGTATTTATCTTTTTCAAGACGGCTGACTATTGCATCAGCTTCGCCAAAGTATTTGTTAATCTTTCTATCAAGAAGTGCTAAAAGCATTGAGCGCTTTGCATTCTCTACCTGATCAAATACTTCATCGTAATTGTCTACATAAAGAAGGGCCATTACCATGCCCTGGTCATTAATCTTTGCTTTTGTAGCTTGAATATCTGTCTCATCAAACAAGATGATAGCAACCAAACCATCTGTAACCTCGTCCATGTTGGCTACAAGATTGCTGCCCTGAAGAGGCTCGGTCATATCAAGTCGCTGAAGACATGCTAAATACTTTCTTTCATTATATTCAATATGAATATCGAAGTTGTCGTCCTTAGCATGGTCGATTCCTTCACGTGTGATTTCTGAGAAGATGCTTGTGATTGATTTATTGTAAGTTTTGTTTTTATCTACAAGCTGACAAAACTCCTCATTCATCCACATGATTCTTCCAGTAGAATCTAGCAATACATATGGCAATCTAAAGTTCTTTAAAAGCTCCTTCTGGACTGTTCCATAATGAACTGCATATTCAATTATAGTGTTTTTAAAGGATTTAAGATTAGCCTTGTAATATGCAAAGCAGGCTACACCATAAACTAGAACAAAGATAAGTGTTATGCCGGCTGCCTTTGGATTTACAAAGCTTAGAATGATACAACCTATTAAAAAAATAATAAGCATGTACAGAGGGAATCTCAGATATCTTTTCAGACGATTCCTATACTTTAATGCTTCCATAATATTCTCCCGATTAGTCAATTCTCTACTATCATCAGATAGTTACCTCAATTCTACCTTTGGCATGTATTATATCATATCACATCCAGTTTTATATAATTTATTATCCAAGTATGGAATATGTGCTCAATTCATACAGGGCCATTTTGTATATATTTCACAGCCCGTTGTTAAAATAACGAAACGTTTTTGTATTTTTTGGTTATTCTAACATTGTTCACAGTTTCACCATTTTTTATAATTTTAGATAGTTCAGGGGGGAACCCTAATTTTTCAAAGAGAGGATATTTTATTATGGCAGACATTTCATTAAAAAACATTAATAAGGTTTATCCAAATGGCTTCCAGGCTGTTAAGGATTTCAACCTTGAGATTAAGGATCAGGAATTCATCATTTTCGTAGGACCTTCTGGTTGTGGTAAGTCTACAACTCTTCGTATGATTGCAGGTCTTGAGGAAATTTCTTCAGGTGAGCTTCTCATCGACGGAAAGCTTATGAACGACGTAGAGCCAAAGGACAGAGATATCGCAATGGTATTCCAGAACTACGCTCTTTATCCACATATGACAGTTTACGATAACATGGCATTTGGTCTTAAGCTTCGTAAGGTACCAAAGGACGAAATCGATAAGAAGGTACGTGAGGCTGCTAAGATCCTTGACCTTGAGAAGCTTCTTGACAGAAAGCCAAAGGCTCTTTCAGGTGGTCAGAGACAGCGTGTTGCTATGGGTCGTGCAATCGTTCGTAACCCTAAGGTATTCCTTATGGATGAGCCTCTTTCAAACCTTGATGCAAAGCTTCGTGTTCAGATGAGAACAGAGATTTCTAAGCTTCATGATTCACTCGGAGCTACAATGATTTACGTTACACATGATCAGACAGAGGCTATGACACTTGGTACAAGAATCGTAGTTATGAAGGACGGTGTTGTTCAGCAGATCGATACACCTGCAAACCTTTACCAGAAGCCATGCAACCTCTTCGTTGCTGGATTCATCGGTTCACCACAGATGAACTTCCTCAATGGTACACTTAACGCTGATTGCACAGCTATCCAGGTTAACGGTGCTACAATCCAGATTCCACCAGCAAAGACAAAGGCTCTTTCAGAGAAGAACTACGGTGGTAAGGAAGTAATTCTTGGTATCCGTCCAGAGGATATTCATGATTCTCAGATTTACGTTGATACACAGTCTTCTTCAGTTATCGAAGCTAAGATTTCTGTATACGAGCTCCTTGGTGCAGAGGTTTACTTATACTTCGATTATGCTGGAACTCAGGTTACAGCAAGAGTTGACCCTCGTACAACAGCTAGAGGTGGCGACACTGTTAAGTTTGCTCTTGATATGGAGAAGGCTCACTTCTTCGATAAGGACACAGAGCTTACAATTGCTAACTAATCAATTGATTAGTCCAATTTAATGATTTAAAATGGAGGTATCTTTTTGAAAGGTACCTCTTTTTTTATGAATTTCGATGATAAAAAGGAAAAATTACTAGAACAGTTATCAAAGGCTACAGGCATTAATTTTCAAATCACTGATTCAGAATTATCAGATGAGGAAACCGTTAATAAATTAAAAGAAATGGTTGTCCGCTTTAATGTGCTGGACTCCAAGAGCTCTTTTTATAGGGCCTATTTAACCAGAGAGCTTTCCTACTCTGATGCAGCCGCTTACATTCATCGCTTTCATATTGATGAAAACGCCATCCGTATGCTTTTCTATTTGGAAAGTCAGGTTGATTATCCAAAGGAAGCCGTGTCGTTGTTGAAGAGTTTGTTGCCTGATTCCCAGGATGCTTTGGTTCAAATAGATTCAAAGCACATTGCGATAATCGTCCACTTTGATACTGTTCCATCTGACGAGGATATCCTTCAGTACTGTAATGAGTTCTTAGATATGTTAGAGTCAGAAGCATTTTTGAGTTTTAAGGTTTCTTACGATTTGCCTATAAGCAAATTCACTGAGTTACCTAATTCTTATAAAGATATTGTTTTGGCTATGCATATTGGAAATATATTCAGAAGCTCTGACCACGTATATTCATACAGCACCATGGGATTGGGCCGATTGCTTTACAATATTCCTGAAGAAGAAGTTGAAACATATCTAAACAATCATATAAATATCGACATTTTAGCGCAGCTTGACGTGGAAACTTTAAACCTTTTAGAGGCATTTTTTGATAATGATTTGTCACTTGCCGAGACTTCCCGCAAAATGTTTATTCATCGAAACACCTTGATATATCGTCTAGATAAGTTTGCCGATCTAACAGGATATGACGTGAGAAAATTCAGTGATGCAATTACGGTGAAGCTGTCACTGATGCTCTACAACTACATTCGCAGTAGATAAATAACAAAAAGCTAGTATGTTACGACTACAAGCCTGAAGTTACTCCGTTCAATAACACATTTCACTTGAGTAACCTCAGAGCTTGCTGTCTACATACTAGCTTATTTTATATGCATCGCACCATTTTTGATTACGATATGTAATTATACAAATGCTTTAATCTGCTTGTAAATACCTTCAGCGTCGAGCTCATACTTAGCAAGAAGTTTTACAGCTGGGCCTGACTCACCGAATGTATCCTTTACGCCGATGCGAAGCATCTTTGTAGGGCACTTCTCTGAAAGAACTTCTGCAACAGCTCCACCAAGACCACCGATAACTGAATGCTCTTCTACTGTAACAACCTTGCCAGTCTTAGATGCGCTCTTTACGATAAGATCAGCATCGATAGGCTTGATTGTGTGGATATTGATAACCTCAGCATCAATTCCGTCTTCTGCAAGCTTCTTTGCAGCTTCAAGTGATTCATTAACCTCAAGACCTGTAGCAATAATTGTAAGGTCCTTGCCCTCTTTAAGAACAACACCCTTACCAATTTCAAACTTATAATCTGGTCTGTCGTTGATTACAGGTACTGCAAGACGTCCAAAACGAAGGTAAACTGGACCATCCATCTTGTAAGCAGCCTCTACAGCAGCCTTTGCTTCAACATCATCAGAAGGATTGATGATAGTCATGCCTGGGATTGTACGCATAAGAGCGATATCCTCGTTACACTGATGTGAAGCGCCATCCTCACCTACTGAAATACCAGCGTGAGTTGCACCAATCTTTACATTGAGGTGTGGGTAACCAACTGAGTTACGTACCTGCTCGAAAGCACGTCCTGCTGCAAACATTGCAAATGATGAGCAGAATGGAACCTTTCCTGTGCTAGCAAGACCTGCTGCAATACCAACCATGTTTGACTCTGCAATACCACAGTCAATATGGCGCTCAGGAAATGCCTTCTTAAAAATACCTGTCTTTGTAGCCTCTGCAAGGTCAGCATCAAGAACTACTAAATTGTCATATTTCTCACCTAAAGCAACGAGAGCGTTACCGTAGCTCTCACGAGTTGCGATTTTCTTAACATCTGCCATTACTCTTCACCTGCTTTCTTTAATTCTTCCATAGCGATAGCATACTCCTCGTCGTTAGGAGCTTTTCCGTGCCATCCTACCTGGTTCTCCATAAATGAAACACCCTTGCCCTTTACTGTCTTCATAATGATTGCAGTAGGCTGTCCTTTTGTTTCTCTTGCTTCTTTGAAAGCAGCGCGAAGCTGATCAAAATCATTTCCATCTGCAACTTCTACTACGTGGAAGTTGAATGCTCTGAATTTGTCTGGGATTGGATATGGGCTGTTTACGTCCTCGATACGTCCATCAATCTGAAGACCGTTGTTATCTACGATTACGCAAAGGTTATCAAGCTTCTTTGCAGCTGCGAACATAGCAGCTTCCCATACCTGACCTTCCTGGATTTCACCATCTCCAAGAAGTGTATAAACTCTATAAGATTCATTAGAGAGTTTTGCTGAAAGAGCCATACCTGTTGCTACAGAAATTCCCTGGCCAAGTGAACCTGATGATGCATCAATACCTGGTGTATGCTGCACACATGGATGTCCCTGTAAGTGACTTCCAATGCTACGAAGGCCCTTTAAATCCTCAACTGGGAAGAAGCCTCTCTGCGCAAGTGTAGCATAAAGACCTGGTGCTGTGTGTCCCTTTGAAAGCACGAATCTATCTCTGTCTGCCTTCTTTGGATTCTTTGGATCGATATTCATCTCCTCAAAGTAGAGATATGTAAATACCTCTGTTGCTGAAAGAGATCCGCCTGGATGTCCAGCTTTTGCAGCATGAACACCTTCAATGATTCCCTTGCGGACTTCAATAGCAGTTTTTACTAGCTCTTGATTTGTCATTTTTCTCCTCCTAAAATCATTGGGTAAAACCTATAATTATCTCATTTCATCCAACGTAATCAACATAATGTTTTTGATTGCTGATGAAATGGTGATAGCATTTTCATGGAAGCCTGCATTAGAAAATACCAGATAAAATGCATCTCCCTGTCTGTGAAGCTGCTTTGTTTTTTCAATTAATGACTTTAATTGAGCAACTTCTATTGGCTCATGGATATAATAGCACTGGGCAAAAATCGTAGCTGACTTGCCATCACATTTTCCAAGTGATACCAAATCAAATCCGTCTGTGGTTCCTGCTTCATCGTCATTAACCCACCAGTTTCCAATCTCTTCGATTGTAAATGGAAGAAGGTTATTATCGCTTCTATCTCGTAAGTATTCAGCACATATTTTGATGAATACTTCCTTCATATAGTCATCAATATCTGCTTTGATTGTGTCCCAAAGCTCATCAACCTGACCTGAAATATATAAATTGTAATTTGCCACAATGTGCTTGTACCAGAATAATGTGCTGGTATTTACTATCGAATAACGAGTTTTCTTTCTATTTGTAATCTCAGTAATTGCAGTATCTTTTGTACAAACGCCAATCGACATTAGTGAGTTCAAGTAAGGAACCACAACATCCTTTGGCTTTTCAACCTCTGCCGAAATCTGATTTACTCTATTTAATCCCTTGGCAAGTGTCGCAAGCATATAGTTGTAATATGATAGCTCACGAAGCTCAGTAGCCATAACCTGCTCCGGATTCAAACCTAGATTGCAATTCTTATCCAAAAACAGCTTGTACGCCACTTCTTTTATTTTATCTTCACCATGTATTGGACTGATGCCGTACATATCGTACCCATCTATTCCAAGTAGTGCTGCTGTGCGTACCAGGTTGTATGGAATACCGCCTGTAATGCCATATAAAAATGCAGCTTCCTTCGGACTAGCATCTGCAAAAAACTCGCAAGAGTCATAAAATCCTAATGGCTGAACTACCAAATCAAGTGTTATATCGTTTTTCCATAGGGCCTTTTTACCCTTTATGTATTTATCAACTAGCATAAACGCATCGGAACATAGAATGAGCTTAACTGGTAATTTCTTCCATTCTCCGACGATATATTCATGAAGTTTTTTATCAAAATCTGGATCTGACTTAACAATATGAGGGTATTGATCAATGATGATAAGCTGCTTAGATTTTGCAGCTCTCTTAGAAATTTCTTGGCAAAATGCCTCCCCATCAAGAACAGTTGACGAGCCTATAGTTTTGCTAATCTGCTCAAACTTATGCTTAGCAGTAGTCTCGTAAGCCTCGAAAAAAATGGCCTCTTTATCCTTTGCAAACTCTCTTAATAGAGCTGTCTTGCCAACCCCCAATTGGCCAGAAACAACTGCAACGGATGCTTCTTCTCCCTCATAAAATCCATTTAGTTTTTCAATTTCTGATTTGCGTCCTTTAAACATAACACCTCTCCTTTACACACTAACTAGCGTGCAAATCCATGGTATCACGTTTCAACTATGGATGCAATATTCTGAAAATATTAAGATTTAATTTTTATTATTCTAAACTATTTTAGAATAATCTTTAATAACCTTTCTTTACTTTAGCATTATCTCTTATTTTTATCAACTATGCATTCTCTTTTTTTACCTTATAATGGCTAAAAAAAGACCTGACAGCTGTTCTCTGTCAGGTCTAAAGCATCTTTATTAATTTACTTTATATGCATATCCCTTTTCTTCTGCATTTGCATAATTAATATATCCTTTTTGTCTGTATGGATGCTCTTCCCAAAGCTTATCTGCTGTTGGCTTCCAGTTTGCTGCATATTCTGCGCACTTCTCACATAAATGCTCAACAGGCTCTTCCTGCTCAACATCTGTAGAATGAGCTCCTGAACGCTTAACCATCTCTTGAAGAAGTTCTGGATTTTCAAGCATAGGACAAGGTCTAAGCATATTATCATTAAATGGCTGTCCTTTTCTGTACTCCATGAATAATGGCTGCTGGAGACACTCTATAAGAGATTTTTCACGAATATTTGCACCAGAATAATGTATAAATACGCATGGCTCTACATCGCCCTTTGGATTAATATGGCAATAGTTTCTACCACCAGCGATGCATCCACCAACAAACTCTCCATCGTTCTGGAAGTCCATAACATAAATTTCTTTACCACCTTCACGGCCACGAATTTCACGAAGTCTATGATAAATGTACTCTCTTTGTTCTGGAGAAGGCATTAATTCTGGAGAAGCCTTCATTCCAACTGGCATAAGATGGAAATACCAAGCAAATCTTGAGCCATGTTCAATCAGTAAATCAAAGAATTCATCGGAAGTTACTGAATCCATATTCTTTGATGTATAGCAAACTGAATTACCGAAAATTAATCCATTTTCATGGAGTAAATCCATAGCATGAATTACCTTTGCGAATACACCTTCACCACGGCGGAAATCATTTGCATCTTCAAAGCCCTCGAGAGAAATTGAAAGTGATAAATTTCCTACTCTCTTCATTTCATCACAGAATGCCTGATCTACAAGTGTTCCATTTGTGTAGCTATGGAATGCACAATCGTTATGCTTTTCGCAAAGCTTGATAATATCAGCCTTTCTAACAAGTGGTTCGCCACCAGTTAACATATAGAAGTAAATTCCAAGTTCCTTACCTTGGGTGACAATGCTGTCTAATTCTTCAAATGTTAAATTAAGTTTATGACCATACTCAGCTGCCCAACATCCTGTGCAACGAAGATTGCAGGCACTTGTTGGATCCATGAGAATCAGCCATGGTATATTACAACCAAATTTTTCTCTATTCTCCCTAATCATCTTGGTACCTTTAAATGCAGCCTGGTATCCAAGATTTAATGCTGTCATTTTTGCAACATGTGGATCTGTTTCAGTTAATAATCGTGTAACATAGTTCATCCACTTAGAGTCTTCTTGATTAATGAGATCTCTAGCTCCTGCAAAAGCAGCTGTACGGAATCCTTTACTACTTCCACCCATCATTTTCTCTGTCATATCAACAATCTTTAATAGGCTTTTCTGTGGATTCTTTTTTACATTCTTCAGAACTTCATCTATAGCCGCACTAAATGCAGCTCTTTCAACATTATCTTTTACTCCCATTTTAGTTCCTCCGTTTCATTTAACCTAACTTTAGTATAGATTCCACAAATTTTTATGCTATATACAAAGTTTTTTCTTTGTTTTTTGACTTATACAATTTTTTTCATATGTATAGCTATGCTATATAATCTTATTTCACAGTATTTTAGCAATATGTACCACTATATATGGTATTATGGATTTATACCAAGTTATTGCATTTATTGTTCCTTTATCATAAAGGTATTCTAGCTTGGTAAATTCGGGGTAAATTTTTTGTATTGGGAGAATATATGCCAGGTTTTATTACTCATTTAACTTTCGGGGAACAATGTATATCATTCATCGAATCTGACGATACTAAGAATCTGATTGAAAAACATCAGACATGTTTTGGATTGGGCCTTCAAGGACCTGATATCTTTTTCTATCATATCCCTGCATATGTCTTTTATAAGAAGAATATTGGAAATGTAATGCATAGAGAACGGGTTATGCTTTTTTTTGATTACCTTTTTGACGCAAGAAATAGCTTTGATGATGCTCACGATAGACGTATTTGTGATGCTTATATAATGGGATTTATGGGTCATTATTCCTTAGATGTGATTTGCCATCCTTATGTCTACTTTAAAAGTGATCATTTTAATAATCTGAAGAAAAGTGGAATATATGATTTTGGAAGACATGTTTCTCTAGAAACTGATATAGATCATTTGGTCCTAGATCATTTTAAGCATGTACTCCCTAGTCAATTTGATTATGCTAGAACTGTATCACCTTCGGACAACGAGAAACGAGTTATTACAGAATTGCTTTTTATAAGCATAAATCGAGCTTTTCCAGAATATCACGTACGATATGGAACTATAAAAAATGCTATAAAATCATTTATAAAACTGAATCGATTAATGAATGATCCATCAGGAAAAAAGAAAAAACGCATTCAAAGAATAGAGCACCTATTCTTTAAATGCGATGTTATTTCGTCTATGATTCCTAGTGATACTATTATTAAATACAATGATCCCTGTAATTCATTTAATGCAAATTGGCATAATCCTTGGAATAATTCAATTAATAGAAACGAAAGTATTTTTGAGTTATTCAATGAAGCTATGCCTGAATTCATAGAACGAATAAACCTTTATATGAAATCCTGCGGTAATACTTCATTCTTTGATTCCGATATCGATACTGTCACTGAAACAAATATGTATCTTCATTATAGAAACAAATTATTAGTAAGTCTCAGTGACAATAGTTATCTATCAGGTTTACCTCTTGATTAATTAAAGTAATCCTTTACCTGATTGTAAATAATCTTCATCAAACGCTGTCTTGCTTCTACAGCTGCCCATGCAATATGTGGTGTAATGATAAGCTTGTTGCTGTCTTTTATATTGCGTAATGAGTTTTCTGGAGACATAGGCTCAACATCAAGTACATCTAAGCCAGCTCCAGCTATTTGTCCACTCTCAAGTGCGTCCGCAAGGTCTTTTTCCACAACGATTGGACCTCTACCAACATTTATGAGAATGGCACTATTTTTCATCTTTTCAAATGCATTCTTATCCATTAAGTGTAAGGTGTTTTCATCAAGTGGTGCGTGGATAGAGATAACATCTGATGTGGATAACAAAGTGTCAAAATCGACTTCTTTGTAGATATCGCTGTGATTCTTTCCACTAGTAGAATAGTAAACTACATTCGCGCCAAGGCAAGTTGCTATTTCTGCCACTCTTTTTCCAATAGCACCTAATCCAATAATGCCCCATGTCTTATTAGCTATTTCGTTAAAATGCATCTCAAAATGTGTAAATAACTTATCATTTACATACTTTTCGCTTTTTACATAATCATCGTAATAACTTAAATGCTCGTATAAGTTTAATAATAATGCCAAAGTATGCTGCGCTACTGCTTCTGTAGAATACCCTGCAACATTTCTCCATTCTATATTTCTCTTAGCTAAATAGTCTTTATCAAGATTATTAGTTCCCGTAGCTGTAACACATACAAGCTTAAGATTATTAGCCTTGCCAATTGTATTTTCATTGATTGGTACTTTATTTATGATAACCACATCGGCATCTACGGTTCTTTCAGCTGCCTCTTCTGGGGTAGAATAATCATATATAACAACTTCCCCAAATTCATTAAAACAACTTAAATCTATATCTTCACCTATAGATTTTCTGTCTAAGAATACTATTTTCATATTGCCTCCTATAAATACAAAAAAACCTTCAAGCATTATATCTTGAAGGTTTATAAAAAACAAGTGCCCAGAGTCGGAATCGAACCAACGACACGAGGATTTTCAGTCCTCTGCTCTACCAACTGAGCTATCTGGGCACGTAGTTGCGGGAGATGGATTTGAACCACCGACCTCCGGGTTATGAGCCCGGCGAGCTTCCAGACTGCTCCATCCCGCGATATTAAAAAAGATGGGCGGTGGTGGATTCGAACCACCGAAGCAATTTGCAGCAGATTTACAGTCTGTCCCCTTTGGCCACTCGGGAAACCGCCCATAGTAAAATATTTAATTAAGTGGGACCTACAGGGCTCGAACCTGTGACCCCCTGCTTGTAAGGCAGATGCTCTCCCAGCTGAGCTAAGATCCCACATTATTAAAACGACCCCAGAGGGACTTGAACCCTCGACCTCCGCCGTGACAGGGCGGCGCTCTAACCAACTGAGCCATGAGGCCATTTAAGGTTATAACAACCTCAAAACTTCACACAGTATTCCGATACTACATATCTTCTTTTTAGAATAAACCTTCGATCTATTAGTATTCATCAGCTGAATGCGTTACCGCACTTACACCTTGAACCTATCTACCTTATCGTCTATAAGGGATCTTATTTCCTTAAAGGAATGGGATATCTCATCTTGAGGGGGGCTTCACGCTTAGATGCCTTCAGCGTTTATCCCGTCCAGACTTGGCTACTCAGCTATGCCGTTGGTCGACAGCTGATACACCAGTGGTCCGTCCACCCCGGTCCTCTCGTACTAGGGGCAGCTCCTCTCAAATATCCTACGCCCGCGCCGGATAGGGACCGAACTGTCTCACGA